>JBFWIM010000085.1:0-7828 GCA_050255995.1 Intestinibacillus sp. | reverse complement strand
AGCCGCCTGGTCAAAAGTCACGCCGCAGGTCTCCTCGACATACGCGAGCAACGTGCGCGCGACTTTCGTGTGCGAGATTGAATCCATCCAAATTCCTCCGAAAATGCGGCCTGCTGCCGCATGCCTACGCGTGACCCGGCATTGCATCCGCCTGTCAACCTTCGCCTCAAACCGCGCCGGAAAACTCCGGCGACCTCCGTGCGCGTCTCGCGCTAACTAGGCCTATTATAGCACATATTTTGAGGTTGTGCGCATTTTTACGAAAAAAACACCGTATTGTCACCAAAATAGTAAAGGTGAAATAATGCAGACAACGTTTTTTGTGAAAATTACCTATCTTGCACGAAAGGCTTCGCCGCGGAATTTGATCTTACCCGCAAGCGCCTCGCGCAGGCGGGCGATCATGGCCTCACGGTCGCGGTTAAGCGTACCGGCAAGATTTACATAGTTGGACGCGTGGTTCGCGCGGAAAACGCTGCCCTCGCAGTCGATATGCTCCAGCAGGGTCAGGGTTTCGGCGGCAATTTCGGTCGGGCTGAGCAGATGGAAGCGGCCCTCCTTCCAGTCGCGCATGAGGGGGGTCTCCTGTTCAAAGAGCAGGGTGAGCAAGCCGATATACTCGGGCTTCATGCGCGAGAGCGCTTCGGCGGTCTTAATCGCATGCTCCTCGGACAGCTCGTCGCCGCCCAGCCCCGCAATCGCGGTGACGGAGAGCTTCATTCCGGCTTCCTTGACCATCAGGCCGGCCCGGACAATCTCATCCGCGGTTTCGCCCTTGTTGATGCGGCGCAGCACCTCGTCCGAGCCGGACTCCAGGCCGAGATAGATCATTTCCAGGCCGAGGCGGTGCAGCTCGTTCAGATCCTCCTGCTTTTTACACAGGATGGACGCGGGCGAGCCGTAGCTCGTGACGCGCTCGCACTCCGGGATCACCTGTCTGATATAGCGCAAAATTTCGGCCATATGCTCCGGGCGGCACATCAGCGCGTCGCCGTCCGCCAAAAAAATACGGTCGATCTGCTTGTACGTCCGGCGCGCCTCGTCAAAATCGGCTTTGACTTCGTCGATAGGACGCACGCGGAAACGTTTTTCCTTATACATATCGCAGAAGGTGCACTTATTATGGCTGCAGCCGATCGTCACCTGGACAATCAGGCTGTATGCCTCGCTCGGGGGCCGGAAAACACGGCCTTCATAGTGAACCATGGGTCTCTCCTCCTTTTCTATGGACAAAACAGGGCGGGATTTCCGTCCCGCCCCATGGCTGTTTCGCGTTATGCCTGCGGTTCTTCCTCATCCGCCGCGGCGGGCTCTTCCCCGCGGATCTCTTCAGACCCGGCGGTCTCCTGCGCCTCATCCTCGGAGATGGAGATCTGCCCGTCGGTGCAGCACGCGCCGTCCCCGGCCGCGCAGCCCGCGCAGGCGCTCTCGTTTTCGGCCATCAGGTCGTCCAATTCGTTCATAGCCTTAAGCTCAGCCTCATGATAAACCTGCTCGCGCTTCTGGCGTTTTACCAGCGCGAAAAGCGTCGCGCCCGCACCGACCGCGGCGCCTGCCATCAAAAATCCGAGGCCAAAATATCTTTTCGCCTTTTTTGCTCCGTTTTTCATCTTGTTTCACCTCATTATGTGAAATTGCAGCCTTCAAAAGTTTATATCACTTACTCTATCACAGGCAGTTCAGACTGTCAATCTCCGTGCAAAAAAATTCATTTTTCGTTTGAAAAATTGCCATAATTTCGCATGAATCCGCCTTATTTACCAAGTTCATAGGCGCGGGCGATGCACTTGTCCGCAGCCTCCGCGACGATGCCGTCCAGATCGCGCGCCTGAAACACGTGCACGCCCTCAATCGTCGTGCCGCCGGGGGAGCATACCGCGTCGATGAGCTGCTGCGGCGTCTTATCGCCCCGTAAAACCATGCTGGCCGCGCCGATCATGGTCTGGCAGATGAGCGGAAGCGCCTCCCGCTGCGGGATGCCGTGCGCTTCCGCGGAACGGGCAAACGCCTCAATAAACTGGTAGGCGTAGGCGGGCAGGCTGCCGTTGTACGGGATGACCTCGTTCAGCATTTCCTCGCGGTCAAACACGGCGGTTGTGCCCATCGCGTCGAACAGCGCCCGCACGGCCGCGAGCTGCTCCGCCGTCGCCGCGCCGTTTTTGACAAGCGCGGACGCGCCGCAGCCCAACATGAGCGGCGTGTTCGGCATGACCCGCACCATCGGACAGTCCGCGCCGAGCGCCTGTTCCATTTTCGCAAATGTCACGCCCGCCGCGATCGAAATGACGAGGGGCTTTGAGGAAACGTCCGCCGCTGCGAGCTGCGGCAGGATCTCGTCAAAATTCTGGGGCTTGACGCCCAGCACGACCCATTCGCAGCCGGTATAAATTTTTATATAGTCGTCCGTCACGGCAAAGCCGCGGGCCGCCTTCTCCGCGCGCTTTTCCGCCGAGCGGTTGAACAGCAGCGCCTTGTCCGCCGTCATGATCCCCGCGCGCACCGCACCCTCCGCGATGGCCGTACCCATGTTGCCCGCGCCGAGTACCCCGAGCTGAAAGGCTTTCATATCCGTTTCCTCCTTGATGGCATCCCTGTTTTTTTCATTGTATCACAACTGCCCGCGCGCAGCAACTTGACGGGTGAAGAATCTATGATATACTTGGATATACTTGTTAAATCCATGAAACGTACTGCCACTTCTTTGGAAAAGGAGGCTCGCCATGCTGCGGCATCATCTCGGACTGCGCACCGTCAAAACCGGGCTTGCGGTGGCGCTTGCCCTGCTGTTCGCGGCGCTGCGCAACAGCCCCGCGCCCATTTTCGCGGGCATCGGCGCGATTGTCGCCATGAGCCGCACGCTGGAGGACTCCGTGCGCGCCTGCCTGACCCAGCTCGCGGGCATTACCTGCGGCATGGTCATCGCCTGCGTGCTGCGTGCGCTGGCGCCGGTTGTTTCCGTACCCGCCGCGTATTATGCGGTGGGCGGCGTCGGCATTATCCTTGTCATCCTGTGCTGCAACGCGCTGAAGCTTGATTTTGCCGTCCCGCTGTCCTGCATCGTCTTTACGTCCATCTGGGTCATGGATCCCACATATAATTACCTGCTCTACGGGTTCAACCGCCTGCTGGATACGTCCATCGGCCTCGTGACCGCGCTGGTCATCAACGTCGGGCTGAAGCCCTATCACAACGGCACGCGCGTTTCCCACATGCTGACCCATATCCAGCAGCTTTTCCCCGGCTATCTGGATGCGCGTGTGCTGCGCCGGCAGTATCCCGATCTTGCGCCGCTGCGCCAGAAGCTCGCGGCGCTCGACGGGGAGCTGCGTATTTTTGAGAAACAGCCGCCCCCGTCTCTGCTGCACCGCAGCGCTCTGCGCGCCGCCCGCCGAAAAGACGCCGCCTATATGCGCGGCTGCCAGCAGCTGCTCGTCAAAATGGCCGACGAGCTGTCCGCCATGTGCAACATGGATTCTTCGCCCCCGCCCAGCCCGGCGAACTGCGAGCGTCTCGCCCTGCTTGGCCTGACCATCCCGGCGGACGTGACGCAGAACTGCAAGTGCGCGGAAGCGGATATCATCGTCCTGAACTTCCACCTCGCAAACCTGCTTGACGCATATGATTTCCTGAGTGACCTGAACCGTGCGGCTTGACCGCCTTCGGCGCAAAAAACAGAGCGGGGGCATTTGGCTCCCGCTCTGTTTTTTGCTGTTATGAGGTTTTGTAGCCGAAGGTGATCGGCCGCACATCGTTCGTCAGCGCCTTGCAGGTGTAACCCTTTGCCGTAAGCTGCTGAACCATGCCCTGAACCGCACCCGCCGTGGCGGTTTTTTCTCCGCTGTCATGCATCAGCACGACCGGATGCTTGGAGCCGGCTACGCCGTTCACCACATTGGCGACAATCTGATCGCTTGTCAGCTTTTTGCCGGTGGCGTCCTCGGAAGAAACGCTCCAGTCGTAATACACAAAGCCGCGGCGCGTCATCTCCGCGATAATCTGCTCGTACAGCGCGGCGTTGTAGGCGTTGATGCTGCCGCCCGGAAAGCGGAACATGGTCGGATACACGCCGCAGGCGTCATAGACCGCCTGATATGTCTTCTGGAAATCGTCCAGAAATGCGTCCACAGAGGCGTAGATCGCCTTGTAGTCGTGCGAGTATGTGTGGATTGCCACCGTATGTCCCTCGGCGACCATGCGCTTGAGGAGCGCCTCATGCCCGGCAATATTTTTGCCGATGACAAAGAAGGTCGCATGCGTGTTCGCCGCTTGGAGCGCGTCCAGAATGGTCGCCGTATTTTTGGACGGGCCGTCGTCAAAGGTCAGATAGACCGCCTTGGGGTCGTCCGCCGACTGCGCGGGCACGTCCTTCACCACCATCTCCGGATACTTGGACTGGTACTCAAAGCTGTCATTCGTGAGCTGGATGGCAGGCACCTTGGCCTTGAGCTCAGCGTTCTCTTTGGTCAGCGTTTCCACCTGCTGCCGCAGCGCGCCCGCCTCGCTCGTCGCCTTCACCCCGCGGACGGTCTGCAGCACGGTGACGGCTGCGAGCACGGCCACAAGCAAAACAGCGATCAACCGCACCGGTATTTTTTTCTTTTTTCTGCTCCCGTAGGAGCCATAGATTGACAAAGCAATCCCTCCGTTCCCTATCTATCCCTTCTATTATAACGCGGGATCGCCGGGATGCAAGCAAAGGAACCGTAACAATTTCAGGAAAGTACGTCAGCCGAGGCCGACCCAGACGTTCCCCTCCCGGTGGCTTTGCAGGCAGGCGTTTATGAATTTCATGCCCCATACGCCGTCCGTCACGGTCGGATACGTGTAGGAATTGTCTTCTTCCCCGGCCTTACGGGCCAGAAGCGCCTGCATGAAGCTGCGGTAGATGTTGCCGAATGCCTCGGCGTAACCCACCGGCGCGCCCGGGATGCCCCGCATCAGGCGGCGGCTCTCCGGGCAGGTGTAACGCCGCCCGAGCGTAATGTATTGCGGCGGCTGATCCACCGGGGTGTACCAGACGGCGTTGCTGTCGCCATGCTTCCAGCGAAGGGAGCCCTTTTCCCCGAACAGCTCGACCGAAAGGTCAAGCTCGTGCCCGGTTGCAATCTGGGACGCCCAGAGCGTGCCGGTTGCGCCGCCCGGATACTTGACCAGCACATTCACGTTGTTCTCCAGCGTGTGGCCGAGGCAGAAGTCAAACTGCGCGAGCACCCGCTCGGGATGCAGGCCGCACATGGCGGCCACAAGGTGTTCAATGTGGGTGCACATATCCGCGGTGCAGCCCGATTCGCCCGCCTGGCTCTTGTCGAGCCGCCAGGCCGCCTGCTCGTTCACACCCGCCTCCTTCGAGACGATGAACCACTCCTGCGGGAACTCCGCGCGCACGTGGAGCAGCTTTCCGATCGCGCCGGCCTCCACCATCTCGCGCGCCTGCCGGATGATCGCATAACCCGCGTAGGTATAGGTCACCGCAAACAGCAGCCCCCGGTCCTGTGCGAGCTGCCGGAGCTCCTCGGCCTCGGCGACCGTCATGGTCAGCGGCTTATCGCACACCACGTGGATGCCCTGCGAGAGGAAGGCCTTCGCGGCGGGATAGTGCGTGCTGTTCGGCGTGACGATGGAGACAAAATCGATGCCGTCCGCCCGCGCGCCCTCGGCCCGCGCCATCTCTTCATAATCGTGATACACGCGCGCGCTGTCGCGCACACCCCAGGTTTCCGCACACTCCAGATTCTTGTCCCAGCGGCGGGAAAAGCAGCCCGCGGTCAGCTCCGCCAGATCGTCCATCACCGCGCCCTGCCGGTGAAACGCGCCGATGAACGCGCCGTTTCCGCCGCCTACCATACCGAATTTCAGTTTCATAACGATCTCCTCCGTTCCTGTGTTGGCTCGATTATAGCGCCGATATACGGTAAACGCCTCCCAAATCTTGTTTTTACCGTCCGCAAGCGGATAGGGAAAAAGGGGAAGATCCTCGCGATCTCCCCCTTTGCCTGCAAATTATTCGACTTCCGAAATTTTGACCGGACGGCCCTCTGCAAGCGACTTCTGCGCCGCCGCCGCCATGAGAACGGGATACAGACCGTCGAGGCCGGTGACCGGCGTCTCCTTGTCGTTCACGACCGCGTCCGCAAACGCCTTCATCTCGTCGACGAACGCGCGGGTGTAGCGGTCCCACATGACCTTATAGGCTGTGCCGTAGGAGGTGCAGTCAGCATTCGAAATGACGACCGTGTTCGGGATGTCGTTCTCGTCCTGCACCGCGCCCTTGGAGCCGAACACCTCAATGCGCTGGTCATAGCCGTAGACCGCCTGTCGGCTGTTGTCGATCACGCCGATCGCGCCGTTTGCAAAGGTCAGGGTGACAAGCGCGGTATCCACGTCGCCCGCCGCGCCGATTTCCGGATCGACCAGCACCGCGCCCTTGGCATAGACCTCGGTGACCTCGCTGCCCGCCAGGAAGCGGATCATATCAAAGTCGTGGATCATCATGTCCATGAAGATGCCGCCGGATACCTTGACATAGGAGACCGGGGGCGGCTCCGGGTCGCGGGAGCTGATGCGCAGGATATGCGGGTCGCCGATCTTGCCGGCTCGGATGGCGTCGTACACCCCGCGGTGGTTATGGTCGAAGCGGCGCACAAAGCCGATCTGCAGCTTGACGCCCGCATCCTCGACCGCCTGCAGCGCGGCCTTGACACGCCCGATGTCATGATCAACCGGCTTTTCGCAGAAGATGTGCTTGCCCGCCTTGGCGGAACGGATGATAAAGTCCGAATGGGTGTCGGTCGAGGAGCAGATGAGAACCGCCTCAATTTCCGGGTCCTGCAGGATGTCCTCCGGCTCCTTTGTGGTGTTGGGCACGCCAAAACCCTTGCAGAACGCCTCGGTCTGCTCGTTCATGAACGGGTCCGCGACCGTTTTGATCTCCATTTCGCGCACATAGAGCGAAATATTTTCAATATGTACCTTGCCGATGCGTCCCGCACCGATAATGCCGATCTTCATAGCGCAATGGCTCCTTTCATAATAAAACCTCCGAAAGCTTACCTTCCGGCGGCTTGCTTCAGAATTCTCACGTCTTCACGCAGCAGGTCGTACGGGTCTTCCGCCTCACGGCGCAGCGGCAGCTGGTCATAATAATTTTCCAGCAGCAGATAGCCCTCGTAGCCGTGCGCCTCCAGCCAGTCCATGGTTTTGTAAAATCCCGTGTCGCCTGTGCCGAGCAGACCGCCACTCATCGCGCCCGTGCCGTCCTTGACGTGCAGCTGGCCGCACATGTACGGATACAGGTCCTCCAGAATGGTCCGCTCGTCATAGCCCCGGAACAGCTGGTAGTTCTGGCTGTCGAAATACAGATAAAAGTTGCTGCGGCCGACCGCCTTGTACAGGGCTTCAAACTCCGCCTTGTCCATCAGGTTTTCGGTCGCGACCCGGATGCCCGCCTCGCCCGCCACGTCGCACAGGTATTGCAGCGCTTTGGCGCTGAGGGCGCGGTCTTCCGCGGTTTTGATCTCGCTTGCCGCGAACGCCGGCACCTGAATGACGGAAACGCCGAGCGCCCTGGCGGCCTGCACCGCACGCGGCAGCAGATCCCAGACGATCGCGTGTTCGGGCGTGCCCTCACGGGCATGCATCGGAATGTTGTCAAAGTCGTTGAGCGCGACGGCGCAGTATTCGATGCCGGTGCGCTGCTGTTCCTCCAGATAGTAACGCTGCATCTGCGGCCGGGTGATCGGGTAGTCGTTTTCGTACACGCCGATGCGCAGGGAGAGCGCGTCCAGCCCGCAGTCCGCGGCAATGCGCGGCGCGAAAAGTCCGGCTCCCG
>JBFWIM010000084.1:0-7876 GCA_050255995.1 Intestinibacillus sp. | reverse complement strand
ATGATCCGGCGTTTACAACCGGTTTCCGTCAGGCAAGTATGGAATAAAGCGCGCCGCCTGATGGGAAATTTGGTAGGGATATACACAGAAGGGAATGTGAAGATGAAACTCTATGTGATAGGAATAGGCCCGGGTGGCGAGGAGCAAATGACACTCCGTGCGGTCCGCGCGCTGGAAACGTGTGACTGTGTTGCAGGATACGGAATGTATCTTGAATTGATTGACAATTTAATCGTTGGCAAAGAGCGTATTATGACCGGCATGACCAAAGAGGTGGATCGTTGTATCGCCGCAAGAGAAGCAACAAGAGCCGGCAAAACGGTCGCAGTTGTCTCTTCGGGCGATGCTGGCGTTTACGGCATGGCGGGGCTTGTGCTCGAGGTATGTGAAGCCTTCCCGGAAATTGACATTGAGGTTATTCCGGGTATCACAGCTGCCTGTTCGGGTGGCGCAGTGCTTGGGGCACCGCTGACTTGCGATTTTGCGTGTGTCAGTCTGTCCGACCTGCTGACGCCCTGGAAGGTCATTGAAAAACGCGTTCGCGCTGCGGCGGAGGGGGATATTTGTCTGGCGCTTTACAATCCGGCCAGCAAAAAGCGGACGGATCACCTGCGCAGGGTGTGTGATATTTTGCTCACCGCTTTACCACCTGAGACGGTGTGCGGCATGGTGCGCAACATCGGCCGGGAGGGGGAGGACTTTACCCTTACCACGCTTGGCGCATTGCGCGATACGGCGGTTGATATGCTGACCACGGTATTCGTCGGCAACTCTCGTACCAGAGTAATGAATGGCCGCATGGTTACACCGCGTGGATATCATGGCGTGCAGGCCGGAATGCAGGAAGCTGCGAAACAATGAGGACAACCGTGAACAGCGACTGTAGAGAAAGCGTGCTTGCGTATATTTCTCTGAAAACCGCTGAGACGGGTGCAGCCTGAGTTTACCATCTGAAACAGAGGAGAAACCGATATGGACCGGCATTTTTTCATCATCGGGGCGGGACCGGGTTCCGCAGATATGCTCACCCGCGAAGCCGAGGCTAAAATAAATCTGGCGGGTGCAGTATTTACCACTGCGCGCTTTTTGTCTCTTTGCCCGGAGGCAACGGTATGCCTGGTCGGAGAATTGGCTGCGCATGCGGTCAATTCTGATGCGAGGACGGTTGCCGTGCTGGTTTCCGGTGACGTTGGCTTTTTCAGCGCGGCACGGCGTGTGCGCGGGCAGCTTTTACCTCATGGAGAAGTTGAACTGGTCTGTGGCCTGTCCAGCCTGCAATACTTTTGCGCCAAAGTGGGCGTGCCATATGACGACGCTTTTATCCGCAGCCTGCATGGCCGTCAAGGTTCGTTGCTCGGTGCGGTCAGCTATCATAAAAAGGTGTTTGCGCTCACCGGTGGTACGCATACGGTGCAATCGGTTTGCTGCGAGCTGCGGGATGGCGGTCTCGGTTCGCTGGCGGTGCATGTGGGTGAAAACCTGGGTGCGGCGGATGAGCGCATTGAGACGGGGACAGCGAAGTTTTTTGCGAATCGCCCATGCGGTGATCTTGCGGTGCTGCTGGTCGAGAATGCGGCGGCTGTAAATGCCTGTGAACCCATTCGCGACGATATGCTGATACGCGGTGAGGTCCCAATGACCAAGGAGGAGGTGCGCTGGGTCGCGGTAAACAGGCTCGCGGCGCAACCGCGGGACACTGTCTGGGATATTGGTGCGGGAACAGGGGCAGTGACGCTGGAACTTGCGCGCAAAGCGTCGGACGGGTTGGTTTACGCGGTCGAGCGCAAGCCTGAGGCAATCGCGTTGCTGACTCAAAACCGTGAAAAGCTTGGAGGCTATAATATCAGGGTGGTCGGCGGGAAAGCGCCCGAGGCACTCATGAACCTGCCCGCGCCGGACTGCGTGTTTATTGGAGGTAGCGGCGGCCAGCTGCGGCGGATTCTAAAAATTGTTCAGGAGAAAAATCCCGCTGTGCGCGTTGCCATTACGGCTATTGCGCTCGAAACATTGAGCGAGGCGCAGACGGCGCTGCGCGACTTGCACTTTTGCGGGATTGAAATTGTTCAGCTTTCCGCTGTGAGGGGCAAGGAGATCGGCCCTTATACGATGATGACCGCTAATAATCCCGTATTTATCCTTTCGGGACGCGGTTCATGTATGAAATCAACAGCCGTCTCAGATGAAAAATGTACAAATGTACAGTTGTGAGGTGACGGGCTTGAATTTGCAGGAAACGATATTACATATCGAGCCGCCGGATACGCCCTGTATGGAAGGCGCACGCCGATATTTTACTAGAATTGCGATCCCGCTTGGCAGCCTTGGGCTGTTAGAGGATGCGATTGTGCAGCTCGCAGGCATACAAAGGACTGTGAAGCCGTCTATCGGTAAGCGTGCGGTCGTCGTATTCTGTGCAGACAACGGCGTAGTAGCACAGGGAGTGACCCAATGCGGGCAGGAGGTCACTGCTGTGGTCACCGAAAACATGGATGCGGGACAATCCACCGTTTGCCTGATGGCACATCACATCGGTATGGACGTGTTCCCGGTTGACATCGGTGTCGCCAGGGATGTCAGGGGAGACCGTATCATTCGCCGGAAAATTGCTTATGGCACGCGGGACATGACGCTGGAATGCGCGATGACGCGGGATGAAGCGGTTCGCGCCATTGAAGTTGGCATTGAAATGGCTGAAAAGTGCGCTTCTGAGGGATATCAGCTACTGTGTGTCGGTGAAATGGGCATTGGCAATACCACAACAAGCGCTGCAGTCACCGCTGTGCTGACCGGTTCGCCGGCCACTGCGGTGACCGGCCGTGGGGCTGGATTATCCAGCGCAGGTCTTGAAAAGAAGATACGCGCCATACAAGCGGCGCTTGCACTGCATCGGCCGAATCCCGAGGATCCGATAGATGTGCTGCATAAAGTCGGTGGTTTGGATATTGCAGGGATGGTTGGGCTGTATTTAGGCGGCGCTGCCTGCGGCCTGCCGGTGGTAATTGACGGCGTGATTGCGGCGGCGGCGGCTTTGCTGGCATGTCGCCTGTGTCCGACAGCACGCGGGTATATGCTGGCGTCCCACTGCCCGGACGAGCCGGCAGGCAAACTTCTGCTTGAGGCATTGGAAGCCCGGACATTCCTGACGGCAGGCATGCGGTTGGGAGAGGGTACGGGCGCAGCCGCGGCTGTGGCGCTTCTTGATCTTGCGCTTGCCGCTTATCTGGGCATGCCAAGCTTTGACGATGCGGGCATCGAAGCCTATCAGCCGCTCACCTGAACGGAATGTGCGCGCCAGTTCAATAATAGGAGGAAACTGTGTATCTGATATTTGCCGTGCTGCTCGGCTTTTTACTGGATTGTGCGTTCGGTGACCCGAAGTGGCTACCGCATCCGGTCTGTGCCATTGGCAGGCTGATTTCATTGACGGAAAAATCCCTGCGCATGGTGTTTCCGCGGACACCGCGGGGAGAGACGGTTGCAGGCGTTCTGCTGTGGTTAACTGTGTGCAGCCTGAGCTTCGTCGTGCCGTGCGGCATACTTTGGTGGCTGCAACGCGAGAATTTTTGGCTGGCGTTCGCAGTGGAGACAGTGTTGTGCTATCAGGTTTTCGCCCGTAAATCGCTCGCTAACGCGGGTGCGAGTGTGGAAAAATCCCTTTCCGTATCACTGGAAGAAGGGCGGAAGGCCGTCGCGATGTATGTCGGTCGAGACACGGGAGAACTTGATGAGACAGGTGTTATAAAGGCCACAGTTGAAACGATTGCGGAAAACCTGAACGATGGTGTAATTGCGCCGATGGTATTCCTGCTGATCGGCGGCGCGCCGCTCGGCCTGTTGTACAAGGCGGTAAATACGCTTGACTCAATGGTCGGATATCACAATGAAAAGTATGAGTATTTTGGAAAGTTTTCTGCCAGAATGGATGACATCTGGGGGTTTATTCCTGCACGCCTGTCGGCTATGTGCCTGATTGCAGGCACCGGACTGCTTGGATATGACAGCAGAAATGCGCTGCGCGTATTTCTCCGGGATCGTATGAAGCATAAAAGTCCCAATGCCGGACAAACGGAAGCAGCCTGTGCGGGTGCGCTGCATGTACAGCTTGCGGGTGACGCATGCTACTTTGGAAAAGCGGTACACAAGGAACCGCTGGGCGACCCCGATCGTAAGGTCATCACGGCTGATATTGGCCGCACGGTCGATCTCATGACTGCGGCGTCCATTTTAGCTTTGCTGCTTTGCTGTGCTGTGCGGCTTGCACTCACTTGGCCTGCGCATGGATAAAAACTGAAGCCGTGTCTTGACGCTTCCATCAGGATGGTTGGTAAAGAAGGACCTCGAAAGGTTGTAGGGAATATGGCAAAGGCAATTATGGTGCAGGGCACCTGCTCGAATGCGGGAAAAAGTTTGATAACGGCGGCGCTCTGCCGTATTTTTCGGCAGGATGGATACCGTGTTGCGCCATTTAAAGCGCAAAATATGGCGCTGAACTCATTCATTACTGCGGATGGGTTCGAAATGGGACGTGCACAGGTCGTGCAGGCCGAAGCGGCGGGAATCCCGCCGGATGTGCGTATGAATCCCATCCTGCTCAAGCCAACGAGCGATGTCGGCTCTCAGGTTATTGTAAACGGCGTGGCACGGGGCAACCGTACCGCACGCGAATACTGGGGCGATAAAAAACAGCTCATTTCCGTGGTGCGTGAGGCATACGAAAGCCTTGCTGCAGAATACGACATCATCGTCATTGAGGGTGCCGGAAGCCCTGCTGAAATCAATCTTAAACAGGACGACATTGTTAATATGGGTATGGCAAAGCTCGCCGACGCCCCAGTGCTGCTGGTTGGCGACATCGACCGCGGCGGCGTGTTTGCTTCCCTTTATGGTACGGTAAGTTTGCTGGAGCCAGAGGAGCGCGAACGCATTCGAGGGCTTATTATCAATAAATTTCGCGGGGATGTGGAGATTTTACGCCCTGGCCTTTCGCAGCTCGAAAAGTTGACAGGGAAGCCAGTTGCCGGTGTCGTGCCATACACCAGGCTGGACATTGACGACGAAGACAGTCTGTCGGAACGGCTTCATGCGTCCGGCGGTTCCGCATTGCTTGATCTGGCGGTTGTACGGCTGCCGCGATTGTCGAACTTTACGGATTTCACTGCGCTTTCCCGTATTGCGGGGGTGGTTGTGCGCTATGTGGACAAGCTCTCACAGTTGGAGGGGGCGGATTTGATTCTCCTGCCCGGCACGAAAAGCACGCTCGCTGATCTCAAATGGCTGCGTGAGAGTGGCATGGAGGCGCAGATTCTCAAACTTCATGCGGCGGGCACAGCAGTGTTTGGCGTATGCGGCGGCTACCAGATGATGGGGCAAACAATCAAAGACCCTGAAAGTACCGAGGGCGGTGGCGAGCTGCGTGGCATGGGTCTGCTGCCGACGGAAACAGTGTTCCGTCCGGTTAAGACTACCGTACAGGTGACGGGGCGCCTGGGGCAGGTTGCCGGACCGCTTTCGCTTCTGTCTGACACGGATACGGTCGGATATGAAATACACATGGGCGAAACAACGTTACGCGACGGCGCTACACCTTTACAGACGCTGCGGAGAAATGGCGAGACGGTTTTGGACGGTTGCCAAGCGAAAAATGCCTATGGAACCTATCAGCACGGCATTTTTGACAACGCGGAGGTTGCATTCCGGCTGGTGCAGGCGCTGGCTGCACAAAAAGGCGTGGTGCTTAACGCAGAGGCGTGTGATACAATGCGCTATAAGCAGGAACAATATGATAAATTGGCTGATGTTGTGCGCAAATCGATTGATATGAACCTGATTTATCGAATTTTGGAGGGTAACGCATGAGGGAACAGGGCCTCATTCATTTGTATTGCGGAGACGGTAAGGGAAAAACAACCGCCGCAATGGGGCTTGCGCTGCGATGTGTGGGGCGCGGCAGACATGTCGTCATTGCGCAATTTCTAAAGGATGGGACTTCGGGGGAGTGTTTTGCACTGGCAAAGCTGGGAAATGTCACGCTGCTGCATGCCAATCCATACAGCAAATTTTCAAACAGCATGACGGACGGCGAACGCCGCGAAACGGCCGAGGCAGTGGCGTGTGCGTTCCGCGAAGCCTGCGCGCGGGCTGTGCAGGAGAATGCAAGATTATTGGTGCTTGATGAGGTGTGCGCGGCTGTTGCCTGCGGTTTTTTCGAGGAAAATGAAGTTATAACATTTCTGGATCAGAAACCGGAGTCGCTTGAAGTGGTTCTGACGGGGCGCAACCCATCGGAAATGCTTCAGGCAAAAGCAGATTATATTTCGGAAATTATAAAGCGCCGTCATCCTTTTGATCAGGGAATTCCGGCGCGGGAGGATATTGAGCTATGAACGGTATAGTCAAACCGGCGGAGATTGAAAAGCAGAGCTTCAAAATGATAACCGAAGAGCTGGGAGAGCGGTCATTTCCCGCGGGCATAGGGGACGTGGTGAAGCGTGTCATACACACCACGGCGGACTTTGACTATGCAGATAACCTTTGCTTTTCGAATCATGTGATTGAAAAGGCAAAGGCGGCGCTGGGGGCCGGCGCAACCATCGTGACAGACACCAATATGGCACTTTCGGGAATCAGCAAAGCTGCACTCAAGAGATTGGGCGGACGAGCCGTTTGTTTTATGGCAGATGAAGCGGTCACACATGAGGCCGGGGAGCGTGGTGTGACCCGTGCGGTTGTTTCCATGGAACATGCAGCGAAACTGGAGGAACCGATTATCTTTGCCATCGGCAACGCTCCTACCGCGCTTTTACGCCTGCACGAGCTGATGAGAGAGAGCGCGGTTGCGCCTGCGCTGGTTATTGGCGTTCCAGTAGGGTTTGTGAATGTTGTTGAGTCCAAGGAGTTGTTTCTGGGGGGCAGTACGCCGTATATCATTGCACGTGGTCGCAAGGGCGGCTCGAATGTTGCGGCTGCAATTGTCAACGCGCTGCTGTATCAGATGGTCAGACGGGAGGGGTTCTGAAAGTGGGCAAAAAAGCTCTTATGGTTGTCAGTTTCGGAACGACTTATCCGGAAGCCCGAAAGGCAATTGAAAAACTGGAAAAACGGCTGCAAGACGCATTCCCGGATCATGACTTTTTTCGTGCGTTTACGTCGGACATGGTACGGCGCAAAGTGGAGCGTGAAGAAGCTATTATTGTGCCCAACCCGGCGGAACTGTTAGCGCAACTCGCAGATGAAGGTTATGAAGAGGTGCGCTGTCAGAGTCTGCACGTTATTTTTGGGTACGAATATGAAAAATTACTGGCACAGCTCGCGCCGTATCAGGATCGTTTTAAGCATTTTGTAATGGGAAAACCTCTGCTGTGGGATACTGGCGATTATCTTTGCTTGGTGCGCGCGCTGCTCGCCGAGATGCCACGCCTCGGTGAGGACGAGGCCTTTGTTTTTATGGGGCATGGTACGGAGCATCCGGCAAACGCAGCTTATGCGTTGGTCGAAAATGTGTTCCGATACGCTGGGGCAGAGCGTGTATATGTCGCAACAGTTGAGGGCTTTCCGCATCTTGATTATGTTTTGGCGAGACTGGAAAAAAAGCAGATTGCACGTGTTTATCTTGCGCCGCTCATGATTGTCGCGGGAGATCATGCGCAGAATGACCTTGCCGGGGACGAAGACGATAGTTGGAAAAGCCGTTTGCTGCACGAAGGCTACGAGGTGGAAACGCATCTTTTTGGTCTTGGCGAATTGGATGCGGTCGGTGCACTATTT
Source organism: Intestinibacillus sp. (assembly GCA_050255995.1). Taxonomy (GTDB): domain Bacteria; phylum Bacillota; class Clostridia; order Oscillospirales; family Butyricicoccaceae; genus Intestinibacillus. The sequence goes on along the minus strand of JBFWIM010000084.1, from coordinate 112 downwards.
GAGAATCATTGTCGCGAGGCAGAAATGGTTTAAGCGGATAAAATACCATGAAAGCAATATTGTTTTCATAACGCTGGTATAGATTTTAAAAGACAAAGCCAGACGGCTTTTG
>JBFWIM010000083.1:0-7974 GCA_050255995.1 Intestinibacillus sp. | reverse complement strand
ATTGCAAAAATCACTTTGTTGTTCGGGCCTCCGGAGTATTTCAGCATCGCCATATTCGGCCTTTCCATCATTGCCAGCGTATCCGGCGGCAATGTGGCAAAGGGTTTGATCGGCGGTTGCCTCGGTATCTTTGTTTCCATCATCGGTATGGACTCCGTCAGTGGCGTGGTTCGCTATTCCTTTGGCAACCGGCAGCTTTCCGGTGGAATTCCGCTGATTGTAACGTTGGTCGGTCTGTTCGCGCTGGCGGAACTGCTCAGTAAGTCCACGTATAATCCCGCCACCGATCCGGCACGCAAAAGTAAGATTGTGATTGACCGTGAGCGGTTGACCTGGCCCGATATTAAACGCTGCATTCGCGCCATGTTTACATCTTCCATTATCGGTACGATCGTCGGCGCGACGCCGGGCACGGGCGGCGGTATTGCAGCTTTCATAAGTTATGATCAGGCGAAAAAAATGTCCAAGGTTGGCGATAACTTTGGTAAGGGAGAAATTGAAGGCATTGCCGCGTCGGAATCTGCGAACAATGCCACGACCGGCTCCACAATGATCCCGCTTCTTACCCTGGGTATTCCGGGCGACGGCGTTACCGCCATTCTGCTTGGCGCGCTTATGCTGCAGGGCATGGTTCCCGGCCCATCTCTCTTTGTAAATTCAGCGGATATCATCTACGCCATCATGATCGGTTTGCTGGTCATTAACGTTCTGATGCTGGTCATTGGCCGCGTGTTTACACGTTTTTATGTGAATATTACGCGTATCCCGTATGAACTGATGAGCGCGATGATTATTGTGTACTGCATCGCTGGTACGTATTCCGCAGCAAGCAGCACGTTTCATGTTCTGGTAGCGGTTTGTGTCGGTGTCATTTCATATGTCCTCAGAAAATTGGATTTTCCTATCGTACCAATCATTCTTGGCGTTGTTCTGGGGCAGTTGACCGAACTCAATTTCCGCCGCTCGCTGGTTATGTCGGACGGTTCCTTCTCCATTTTCGTGACGCGTCCGTTTAGCCTGTTGTTCGTTGCGCTCGCGGTGTTCTCTATCGTCTGGGCGATTGTGAAATCCGCTAAAAATCCCGAAGGCGGCAAGGCGCCCGCCGAAACCGAAGTTTAATAATGCGAATACGCAGTACTCAAGAATGTGTATCAATCAAGTTAAGGAGAGACGATCTGTGAAGTTTTATGAGGAACCCAGCAAGCAAATTCCGATTGTTGCCTCGACCGACGTGTTGGTGATCGGCGGTGGCCCGTCTGGTTTTGGCGCGGCGGTGGCAGCGGCCAGAATGGGACGGAAGACACTTCTCATCGAGCAGGCCGGAGCGGTAGGCGGTGTAGCGACCGTTGGCATCATGAGTCACTGGACCGGACATCAGGAAGGCGGTGTGTTCGAAGAGCTGAGTGAAAGAGCGCGCGACTGCGAGAGTATCCAAGCCATCAATCCTGAAAAGCTGAAAATGATCATGCTGGATATGCTGCTCGAAGCAAATGTCGAGGTGCAGCTATATACTACGTTCAGCGATGTCATTATGGAGGGTGACCGGGTAGCAGGCGTCATCGTGGAAAGCAAGTCGGGTCGTGAGGCCATCTTATGCAAGATGCTGATCGACTCATCAGGTGATGGCGATGCGGCTGCCCGGGCCGGCGCGCCGTTTGACAAGGGTCGTGATGACGGCGGTATGCAGCCGATGACCATTATGTTTAAGGTCGCAGGAGTTGATATGGATCGCGCCATGTTTTTTTGGTGCTTCGAAGATACGGTGCAATTACCGGAGGGTGATCTGCAGACGCTTGGGCATCGGGAACTACCGGCGCCCGCAGGCCATATCCTATTGTATCCATCTTCTCTGCCCGGCATTGTTACGATAAATATGACAAACAGCATTGACGTTGATGGTACAAATGTCCGGGATCTGAATCGCGCGGAGCGTCAGTGTCGTCAGCAAATTAATGCGATCATACCGTTTTTGCGCCGCCATGTGCCCGGTTACGAAGGCTGCTATTTAATCGACAGCGCAAACACCGTCGGCGTACGTGAGACGCGCCGATTCCGCGCGCACTATGAACTGACGGAAGACGATATCAGCCAGGCGCGTGCATTTGAGGATTGGGTTGTAACGCGTTCGCGCTTTTTCTTTGATTTGCACAATGTAAGCGGCTGCGGCCTGGATCAAAATGGCGAATATAAGACATTTGTGCAGCCTAAAACCTATACGATTCCGTTGCGCAGTTTTGTCCCGCAAAAAGTAAAGGGGCTGCTGCTAAACGGAAGAAACATCAGCGGAACGCATAAGGCGCATTCCAGTTACCGTGTCATGCCGATCGTTATGAATATGGGACAAGCTATGGGTGTTGTCGCCTCCATGTGTATTCAGGAAAATAAAGAGCCCCTAACGCTTGATATTGGCAGTGTACAAGATGAACTGCGCAAACAGAATGTAAAAGAACCGGAATAATGCAAAGATATCACGGAAAGGAGTCAATGGTGTCCGGAGTCATTTCCGGATGTTCATTGGAAGAATCATATGTTTTTTACGTTAGAGCGCAGCGGCGTGGGTTGCTCCGTATTACGCGCTGGTATTCATAAAATTTCCCGCTTGGCACAAAATACTTATGGCACACGAAAGAAAATCCAATTTTCAGATAAGGATGGCACCTCTCAATACAGTACTGACCTTGGCTATGTGCTACAGCATGCAACGATGCAGGATCAGGAGATGAAAGCAGCTGCTGGTTTGCTGACCTCAGAGGCAATGCCTGAGGATGGAGTTAAAACCGCTGTGCTCCTGATCCATGCATTCTTAGAACGCGCTCAGGAAATCAACCTTTCGGAACAGAATGTGTACAACTCGATGCCCGCAATTCTCGATACAATGAAGGTATACCTCCATCGTATCGCTCGGGAACACGATGGGCTTTTGCCCGGCAGTGGGTTGTATCTCATGAATCTGATGCGTCCGTTGCTTCACCTGGCTCGCACACATGTTGAAACAAAAGACGCTGTACATGCACTCATAGCAGTTCTTTCACTTCCCATGAAGGTTTTGGCTGTTAATGCCGGAGCTGATCCCTGCGAAGTTTATGAACGCATTAAAACGCTGGCGCCAAATCAGTTCTTCAGCTTAAACCACTTCGGGTTGGAGCGTTCGATTGATCGGGAAGACTCGCATACAGATGTTTTCTCATTTGGTATTGACATTTCGGACGGAAAGATCAAAGATGTGTTTGATGCGGACATTGCAGTCCCACTGGATACGGGCATCGCGGTACTGGATTATTGGGGAAGCATCACGAAACAGTTCCATTCCGTCTCTGAAGTGCTTCAATAAATTGCGCATATAAATTTATATTCATTGCACTCCATCAAGGTTTCTCCTACATTGCGGAACACGATATGCATAGTCCCCTCCCACTTTCCTTCTCTTAACACAGACGGCAGCCCAGATGAATACCATCTGGGCTGCCGTCTTATCTTTTGACCAAAACGGCGGTGTAAAATCGTTGACTCATTTCGAAAAAAAGCGGATGGCACTGCAAAAGTGCTATCACACAGCGGTATCTGACCATTTTTAAGAAGTGAAAACGATCATGATAGATAACGGATACAAGACACCCTGAAAATGAAAGTAGGTACAGACTGATGGGAAAAACATCCCGATCGCATACAAACGTCCAATGAGCAATCAGTTCTTCGGCCAGGAGGGGATACTCACAATACGTTTTATCTCCGTCGGCTACATGCCGCACCTCACCATGACGGAAATGAGCTTCCAAATCTGAGAGGGTTTTTAACAAATTCGCCTGCGTAGTCGACGGAACCACTTCGCTCCAACAATAAAAAATGACAAAGGCCGAAGAAAATCCCCAGCCTTTGTTTCCATATGCAGCACGGATTTCGCCCACCAACGCCGACCGCATCCGCAGTATGTAAAACTTATCAATGCCACTTGAGATACTCCTCCGCATTGTCTTTATTCACAACATCGCATCCGGTATCCACGTTACGCTCGATCTCTTTGCCATCAAAATAATCCTTCACACTCTGTACAATCATTTTGCCCATCGTTGCGGGCTTCTGCGCGATGGTTGCGTCAATTGTACCTTCAATAATCTTCTGAGCTGCATCCGGCTGCCCGTCGAAGCCGCAAATCTGGATCTGGCCGCGTTTTGCGGCAGCCTCAACCGCCTGACCGGCGCCAATCGCCATCATATCGTTTACTGCGAAGATACCCTTGAGATTCGGGTAAGCGGTCAAGAAATTCTCTGTAACTTCCATGCCCTTGGATATCTCACAGTTGCCATACTCAGAAGCCACGACCTTGATGTCGGGATAATTTGCGATCTCATCCATGAAGCCCTTCTGCCGTTGGGTCGTTGCGTCATTGCCCGAAAAGCCGTCCAGAATCGCGACCTCACCTTCCTTTACGTGCTCTCCGATCCACTTCGCGCCCTGCTGGCCGCCGACATAGTTATCCGTACCGACATAGGCCTGATACGCACATTCGTCTGCGCCCGAATCGACGAGTAATACCGGGATGCCCTTCTCGTCGGCCTTGTTAATGACGTCCACCAGGGCGGTCTTAGAGCTTGGTCCGGTGATGATTGCGTCAACGCCTTCCTCAATGTAGGCTTCCAGGATACTGATCTGTTTATCAACTTCGGTTTCCGCATCGGCGGCATTGACCTTAACTATCCAGCCGTTTTCCTTGCAGGCTGCTTCCACGTTATCCTTGATTGCAACAAAGAAGGGGTTGTTCAATGTTTTAGGTACAAAGGCGATAACTTTGGAGCTGTTTGACGAACCGGAAGCAGCCTCTTCACCGGAAGAAGCAGACTCCTGGCCATTATCCGGCTGGCTGCAGCCGGATAATAGCCCCAGACACATGAACGACGTGAGTGCGAGTGCGATAGTTCTCTTTTTCATTTTCTTCCTCCCTAATTATGCGTTCACCAATAATACTCCTTCTGCAGAGGCCTTCCGACCGCCTCCTTCCGCCGCATCTGCACGATCGAAGGTACCCACGACGAGTTCTGCGAGTTTCTCTGGGGCACTTCGGACGCCAGCCAGTACACGGCATCCTTCAAGTTCGCACTCGGCACCGGCGGCGCTTCGAACGTCGCCTCCGCCACCTGCTTCATGTACGGCGACGCCTCAGCAACGCCCCTGACCCGCGAGGGGGCAGCCGATGCGGCTGCCGATGCGGCAGTTACGATGAAACCTATCCGAGCAGCCTACAGCTTCAAGGGAACCCACTCCGATACATACTATAACAATACTGCCATCTCCTACGGCATTGATTTTCTGGATATCACCCTCAAGGGCGGCAAAACCGAGCTTGCCCCGACCGATCAGGTCTGGAACGGACGCGCCGCCTGCGGCCTCGTCGGTCTCATCGCAACGTTCGTCGCCTTCGCGGCTCTCGCGCTGACGCTCCTGCGGTTTAAGTTTTTCGCGTCCGCCTGCGAGGAACCGAAACCCACGATGTCCAATATTCACAGCGTCAAGGACGGACTTAGATACGCGCTTTTTTACACCATTTTCCTGCTGCCGGCCCCACTGCTTTATAACTGGTGCGTCGGCTACCCCTATTACATGAAACCGCAGGGCTTTATGTTCCTGACAAAGTTCATGCCAACGCAATACTGGAATATGGCCCCGATCAACGGCCTGATGCTTTTAAACATCGTACTTGCGGTCATCTTCACGGCGCTCTATATTCTGGCCGTCCTCCTTGTGGGCAAAAAGACCGGCTTTGGATGCAAGGACATGGGTATCCGGCTCAAAACCGGCAATTTCCTCAAGATGCTGTTGCTCGCGGCTGTCTCCTTCGGCGGCATCTATGCGCTCGTTTATCTCTGCCACGCGCTCAGCGGAACCTATTTTTCCTTCTTTAAGTTCAACATCATGCCGATGAACGTCGCGCACTGGCTCGCATTCTTCAAGTATCTGCCCGTATGGATCGCGTTCTATTTCGTCGCGTCCGTCATCTATAACACGCTCACGCCGATCACCAACGCCCCGAAATGGCTCAACTACCTGCTTATCGCCTTCGTCTCTGTCGGCGGTCTGATGATCTTCCACGCCATCGACTACTCGACGCTCGTATCCACCGGTGCGCGCGCCTTCAAGTATATCCCCTATACAACGTACGAGAACTGGACCTACTTCCCGCTCCCGACGGCGCTTGCAGGCATCATGCTCTTCGGTCTGCTCGTCATGCTGCCCATCGGCGCGATCATCTCCCGTATCCTCTACCAAAAGACCGGCACGGTCTGGGCAGGCGCCCTCCTCGTTGCCTTCATTAGCCTCACGTTTACGATCTCTCACATGGTCATAAATGTCGCCTGATGACGGATCCATTTTAAATTTCCGGGCAAACGGCGAGGCGGCGAACCGCCCTGCCAACATAACAATGCAAGGGCTGCCGCCGTTGGGGATAACGGCAGCAGCCCTTGTGTAGAGAAGAGAAAGAGGAAGCGAATTTGCGGCGAATTCCCGCGTTATCGGGCAGCCAGCCGGCGCGCCTTGATCTCCATCCGCTCGCGCGTGACGTCGATGAATACCGCAACGATAATCACGAGGCCGAGAACCATGTTTTGAATGGAGGACGGAACGGAAAGCAGGGTAAACCCATTGCGCAGCACCGCGATAATCAGTGCGCCGAGCATGGTGCCGGCCATCGTGCCTTTGCCGCCCATAAACGATGCGCCGCCGATAATACACGCCGCAACAGCGTCCGTATCATACGGCTGCATGGCGTTGGCGCCGTTTGAGATGCCGCCGCGGCCGATGGATACGATGCCCGCAAAGGCCGCCATCAGTCCGGACATGGTATAGCAAAAGGTAAGTACGTTTGCGGAATGGATGCCGGACAGCCGGGCGGCCTCCGGGTTGCCGCCGACGCAGTAGATGGATCGTCCGAGCGCGGTCTTATTCAGGAAAATGTGCATGCCGATGTACAACAGAATCACCAGAATAAAGCTGATTGGGAAGCCGCCGCCAAACGCGTCTCCGCCGATGGTCGCCTCACCCAGCCAGGTCACGCCTTTGGGGAATCCGGAAACCATCTTGGAACCGGTGACCAGCAGCGCCGCGCCCCAAAGAAAATTTTTCATACCTAGGGTGGATACGAACGGATGCGGCAGATGCAGGCGGGTGAGCAGCATGCCGTTGACCCAGCCCACCAGCGTACCGCTGACAATGGCCGCCAGCAACAGGAGCACGGGATTGGTGACCCCGGCCTGCACAAGCATACCGGCCATACAGGCGCAGAATACCGCGTTCGCGCCGACGGAAAGATCAATGCCCGCCGTGATCAGGCAAAGCAGCATGCCGGTGGCCACCAGCGCGTTGAAAGACGTCTGTTTGAGGATGCTCATAAAATTGCTGAGCTTTAAAAAGTTCGGCGATATGATTGCAAGGACAACGCATAAAATCAGCAGCGCGATCAGCGTGCCAAGCTGTGATGTGCCGTTGCCTTTTGTTTTGCTTTTAGTCATCTAATGTTCCTCCCCACGCGGCTTTCATAATGTCCTCCTGATTGAAATGTTTGCTCTCGCGGTCGACAACGGCCATAATCCGCCCGCCGCGCATCACGACGACGCGGTCGCTCATGCCCAGAATCTCCGGCATCTCAGAAGAAATCATTATCACGCACTTGCCGGCCTTTACCAGATTGTTCATCACATTGTACACCTCGACCTTCGCGCCGACGTCAATACCGCGCGTCGGCTCGTCAAAAATGTAGATTTCTGCATCCGTGTTGACCCACTTGCCGATGACGACCTTCTGCTGGTTGCCGCCGGAAAGCTGGCCGACGACCTCATCGAGCGACGGCGTTTTGATACGGAGCGACGTGACATGCTGCTGGCCGCGCTCCTCAATCTTCCTGTCGTTGAGAAAAACGCCGTCGCAGAAGCCTTTCATGCTGGCGAGGATCAAATTGGTGCGGACGGTCTGCGCCAGCACCAG
>JBFWIM010000082.1:0-8145 GCA_050255995.1 Intestinibacillus sp. | reverse complement strand
TTCCGTTTCGGGTGCTTTTTCATGTCATGCGTTCAAGTTTGTGCAAAATCTCATCAAAATAAGCCGGGCGCGGCGCAGTAAAGGCCATTTCCTCTCCGGTGCGCGGATGCGTCAGCGTCAGGCGGCAGGCGTGCAGGCACTGTCCGCCGATCTCCGCGAAACGGTCTTTGGGGCGTCCATATAGCGGATCTCCGATGATCGGATGCCCGACCGACGCCATGTGCACACGAATCTGGTGTGTACGTCCGGTTTCCAGCCGAAATGCCATATGGGTGTAGCCCGGATATCGCCCAATCACCGAATAGTGGGTGATCGCCTCCCGCCCGTCCGGTACGACTGCCATCTTTTTGCGGTCGGTTCTATGGCGGCCGATCGGTTTGTCCACCGTGCCGCTGTCCACGCGCACCGTGCCGCAGACAATCGCCTCGTATTCACGCCGAACCGCGTGCCGCTGGATCTGCGCGGCCAAATGCTGGTGTGCATGGTCGTTCTTTGCCACGACCAGCAAGCCGCTCGTGTCCTTGTCGATGCGGTGGACGATGCCCGGACGCAGCTCCCCGTTGATGCCGGACAACCGGTCGCCACAGTGGAACATCAGCGCGTTGACCAGCGTGCCGTCCCAGTTTCCCGCAGCCGGATGTACGACCATGCCGCGCGCTTTATTGAGGACGATCATATCGTCGTCTTCATACACGATATCCAGCGGCAAATCCTGCGGCACGAGATCGACCTCGCGCACGGGCGGCAGCTCGACCAGCAGGGTCTCCCCGCCGCAGATTTTATAATTCTTCCTGAGCGGCTGGCCGCCTATCGTCACATAGTTGCCCTCCAGCAGCTTCTGCGCGGCGCTGCGGGTCATCCCGTCCACCTGCTCGCTCAGGTAACTGTCCACACGTTTGCCGCTGTCGGCCTCCTGCGGAACAAAAGTATGCTGTTCCATCACTCTTTTACCGCCTTATCATGCTGAAACAGGAAATAGTAGGCGAACAGCACACCGCCCACGCACACGCAGATATCCGCCACGTTGAACACCGGGAAATGAATCAGCCGGAAATCAAACAGATCCACGACATAGTGACGGAAAATACGGTCCAGCAGGTTGCCGACTGCGCCGCCCGCAATGACATACACCGCCCAGCGTCCAAGCGCGGTATGCAGCAGCCCACGGCGCAGAACATAAACCATCGCGCCCAGAATGACCACGGTGATCAGCACAAAAAGCCAGATCTTGTTTTGCAAAATACTAAACGCCGCGCCGCGGTTTTCCACATAAGTCAGGTGGAACACGTTTTGTATAAGCGGAATGGTGCCGCCCGGCACAGCCTGCAGCACGGTAACCGCCCAGTATTTCACCAGCTGATCCGCCGCAACCATCAAGAGTATTGCAATAACTGCGATCATATATCCCCATCCTTATCCCTCGTTTGCAATCTAAAAAAGGGCAGGCATTCCGCCTGCCCTTTGGTGAATCAGCCGACTACGCCGGCACAGCGTTCGCACAGGCAAGGATGCTTTGCAATCTTGCCGACCGATTGCACCTGCTTCCAGCAGCGCTGGCACTTTTCACCCTGCGCACGCTCGACCTTGATCTTGTCGGTGTCGCCTTCAATCGGGTATCCCTCACCGTCGCCCTTTACGACCTGCAGTTCGGATACAATGCACAGATCCGCCAGATTCTCGCCGCAGTTCCGCAGGAAATCCGCACGGTCACCCGTATCGTAGATCGTGACGGCGGCCTCCAGCGGCTTGCCGATGATCTTTTCGTTGCGCGCGGACTCAAGCGCCTTGTTGACGTGGTCGCGCATCAGGGTCAGCAGGTTCCACTTCTCGGCCTGCTCGTCCGCAAAGGCCCATGCCTCGCAGGATGACGGCATCTCGTTGAGCGCGGCGTTACGCAGATCGTCCTGCGCCACGTGCGGCATCGCCTGCCAGATCTCGTCCGCCGTAAAGCACAGGATCGGCGACAGCATGCGCACCAGCGCATCCAGAATCCGGTAGATCGTGGTCTGCGCGCTGCGGCGGTCTAAACCGTCGGCCGCGTCGCAATACAGGCGATCCTTAATAACATCCAGATAGAAGTTCGACATATCGACCACGCAGAAATTGTGGATCGCATGGAACACCACGTGGAATTCATAAGCGTCATAGCCGCGGCGCACCCTGCCGATCAGCTCGTTCAGCTTCATCAGCGCCCAACGGTCGAGCTCCGGCAGCTTGTCATAGTCCACCAGATCGGTCTTGGGGTCAAAGCCGTCCAGGTTGCCGAGAATATAGCGCGCAGTGTTGCGGATTTTCAGATAATTCTGCGACAGGTGCTTGAGCATGTCCTTGGAAATACGCATATCCTGCCGGTAGTCCGCAGACGCGACCCAAAGGCGCATAACGTCCGCGCCGTACTCATTCAGGATATCCCCGGGCGCGATGCCGTTGCCCAGCGACTTGGACATCTTCTGGCGTTCCTCGTCGACAATCATGCCGTGCGTGATGACGGTCTTGTATGGCGCGACACCCTTGGTGGCGATTGAGGTGAGCATGGAGGATTGGAACCAGCCGCGATACTGGTCGTTGCCTTCCAGATAAATATCCGCAGGGAACTGCAGGTATGGCCGGCTCTCGAGTACTGCTTTGTGGCTGGAGCCGGAGTCAAACCAGACGTCCATTGTGTCGGTTTCCTTGTCAAACTCTGTGCCGCCGCATTCACAATGCACATCGGCGGGCAGCATTTCGGACGGATCAAGCTCATACCAGGCATTGGAGCCCTTCTCCGCAAACAGGTTCGCACCCGCCTCAATGGTACGGCGGTTTACAATCGGCTTGCCGCATTTCTTACAGTAGAAAATCGGGATGGGGACGCCCCAAACACGCTGACGGGAAATGCACCAGTCCGAGCGCTCCTGGATCATGGAGGTCATGCGCTCCTCACCCCAGCCGGGCAGCCAGGTGATGCTGCGGCAAGCCTTGACCGCGTCATCCTTCAGTGCATCCACCGAGCAGAACCACTGCTCCGTAGTGCGGAAGATGATCGGATGCTTGCAGCGCCAGCAGTGCGGATAGGAGTGTTCGATGTCCTCAATGGCGAACAGCGCACCACATGCCTTGAGGTCGTCCAGAATGACCGGCGTGGTCTTTTCATAGTACATGCCCGCATACTTGCCGGCGTCTTCGGTCGCCATGCCCTTGCCGTCAACCGGCACAATGATCGGGATGTTATATTTCTGGCAGACGACAAAGTCATCCGCGCCAAAGCCGGGCGCCGTATGGACGCAGCCCGTGCCGGCGTCCAGCGTGACATGTTCGCCGCAGACGATGATCGAGTCGCGGTCCATAATCGGGTGACGGGTCTTCATGAGTTCCAGCGCGGAGCCCATGAGCGTGCCGAGCACCTCCCAGGAGTCAATGCCGGCGGCCTTCATAGTGGACTCCGTGAGCTCCTTGGCGAGCACATAGGTTTCGCCGTTCGGCGCCTTAACCAGATCATATTCATAGTTCGGATTGACGGAGATTGCGAGGTTGCCCGGCAGCGTCCAGGTTGTGGTCGTCCAGATGACGAAGTAGACCCTGTCCAGCGAGCCGGTGATTGCGGACAGCTTTCCACCCTGATCGTCGGTCACGGCGAATTTTACGTAAATTGAGCTGCACGGCTCGTCCTGATATTCAATTTCGGCTTCGGCGAGCGCGGTCTCGTCGTGCGGGCACCAGTAAACCGGCTTCATCCCCTTGTAAATGTAGCCCTTGTCGGCCATTTCACCGAACACGCGGATCTGTTCCGCCTCATAGTCGTGCGTCAGAGTCAGATAGGGATTATCCCACTCGCCGACCACGCCGAGACGCTTAAACTGCGTGCGCTGGGTATCGACATGCCCGCGTGCGAACTCCTCGCACTTGGAGCGGAATTCCGCGACAGAAACCTTGTCGCGGTCCATGCCGTAGGCCTTGATGGCCTGACGCTCGATCGGCAAGCCGTGGGTATCCCAGCCCGGCACATAGGGCGATTTGAAACCGGCCATATTCTTGTAGCGGACAATAAAGTCCTTGAGAATTTTATTGAGCGCATGACCCATATGGAGGTTGCCATTGGCATACGGGGGTCCGTCATGCAGAATGAAGACGGGCTTGCCCTCGTTCTTCTCCATCATTGTTTCATAAAGCTTCTGCTGTTCCCAACCCTCCAGAAAACCGGGCTCTCTTTTGGGCAAACCTGCCCGCATGGGAAATTCGGTCTTCGGAAGGTTGACCGTGCTGTTGTAATCCTGCGGCATTGTACCGTTTCCGTCCTTTCGTGTTTGCTAGCTATCCAAAATCTTATTTGTCGTTCTCCGTGGAGTAGTCGGCGCCGAATTTGAGTTCACCAAAACTGAACTTCCCCGCGGCGTCTGCAGGCTGTTCCCTGTCCGTCTTGCCGGAGGCCGTGTCATCGCTCAGCGTGACCTCCATCATTTTGACCTTCATGCCTTCCTGCTCGGGCTGCCGCTCCATATACTTACGGATATCCTCAGGAATGGCATACTCCTTCTCGGTTGCCCCGCTCTTTTCCGGTTTTGCCACGGGCTTGCTCAGATCCCGTGTCGTTCCGAGCGGCTGCGTGTCCTCAGTCACCGCGGTTGCCGGCTCCCGCGCAACCTGAAGATCCTTTGCGGCGGAGGCGGATACCAGCTCCTGAAGCTGTGTTTCATAGAACGCCGTCATACGCGCAATAAAGTCCGCGCATTCCCGCCTGGCCGATTGCAGTTTCTGCTCCTCGGCCTGAATTTTTGTGCGGTAGGAGGAAAGCGTGGCTTCCGACTGCTCCCGGGCTGAAGTGACGAGCTGCTCGGCCTCGAGCTTCGCCTTGTCAATTGTCTCCTGCGCAATGCTCTGCGCAGATACCAGGGCGCGGCGCATGCCGTCCTCCACGCTGCGGTATTCCTCAATTTTGTCCACAAGCACCTTCATTTTGGACTTGAGGGCGGCATTCTCCTTTTGGAGGGTGGCATAGTCCTCCGTCAGCTGCTCGATAAACTCGTCTACCGTTTTCATATCATAGCCGCCAAATACGGCCTTTTCGAAGTTCATTGCCTGAATTTCCTGTACCGTCAGCATATAGATCCTCCGCTCTTCTTTTTCATATCCCATTTGGGGAAGTCAATATACGGTAAAAGGCCGGAGGATTTCCCCCGACCACCGATCTGTCCCTCATACAGCGCTAAAGCAATGCCAAAATGATTTCCAACGCAAGGAAGGCACATAAAAACGAAATGTCAATCGGCATCATCCGGATGGCGTCGAATCGGTTCAACAAATTGCGAAACGGCAAAATGAGCGGTTCGGTCACCACATACAGAAACTCCGCAAGTTTAGAGCCCTGCATCTGTGGAAACCAGGAAAAAACGGCGCGCGCAAACAGTAAAAATTCGAGCAGCCGTATGATGGACTCGGCAATGGTTCTGATCAGCAGAAACAATTTTTAATCCCTCTATCTCGCCGGCTTAGAAATACAGGCCGTTGTTTTCAAGTTCATCAATCAAGTCGCCGAGAATGTCGACATTATAGGGCGTAATGATGTAGGTGCTGTTGGCAACCTTTTTGATCTTACCCTCGTTTGCGTAGGCGACGCCGCTCAGAAAATCGACCAGACGGCGGGCTACATCCTTGTTTGTCTGCTCCAGATTGAGTACGACGGTACGCTTGTCCTTCAGATGGTCGGCAATTTCCGCAGCGTTCTCAAAGCGGTCAGGCTTCACCAGTACAACTGCGAGCTGCGTGGTCGCGTTGATGTTCACAACCTTGTTGTTCTTGCGTGCACCGCTGTCGGTCGTATAGCCCAGCGATTCCTCCGGCACCGCAACACGCTGCTTGGGGACAAATTCCTCAAAATCGTCCTCGGCGTCCTCACCCTTAACCCAATCAATGAAAGACTTAATCGAACCCATTTTTTATGTTCCTCCTTACGGATGCTTGCATTATCATGCCGGAAGATTGCCCGGGCAAATCCACACCGGCTTCAATAGCTGCGCGGGCCAAAGATTGCACTGCCCACACGAACCATATTGGAGCCGCAGGCAATTGCGGCTTCGAAATCCCCGCTCATGCCCATAGATAAAAAATCCATGTTTACATTATCGTATTTTTTCGCCGCAATGTCAATAAATAGTTGACGCATACGCTCGAAATAGCGGGTGTTTTTGCCTGAAAGCTCTGTGACCGGCGGAATTGCCATAAGCCCGCGGATGCGTAAGGCAGGATTTCCGTGCAAAACGGCTACCGCATCGTCCAGCTCATCCGGATTAAGACCGCTCTTGGCCGGTTCCATCCCAATGTTGATTTCCAGCAGAATATCCTGACAGATCCCGTGCTTTCCCGCTTCCTTTGCAATCACCTGGCCCAGTTTTACCGAGCCGACCGACTGGATCAAAGAGACCTTTCCAATCAGATATTTGACCTTGTTGGTCTGCAGCGTGCCGATGAAATGGAGCAGTTTGCCCTCGTAAGCGCCCGCCTCATACTTTTCGAGCAGCTCCTGCACCCGGTTTTCGCCGGCGGCGTCGATTGCATGCCGCAGCGCCTCGCGCACCCGGTCCTCGTCGTTCATCTTTGTGGCGGCAACCAGCTGAATCTCCTCCGGCGAGCGCCCGGCACGCAGCGCAGCTTCCGCCATTTGCTCCCGCACGCGCTTCACGTTCTCCGCAATCTGCTTCCTCTCCCGCTCCGTCATTTCTTCACAACCTTCTTATCCTGAAGCTCCAGGCCCTTTACAATAATATTGTCCTGCACGACGAGCGCGTCTCCATTTGTGCTCGTCTGCTCGGCCACATAGAACGTATCGCTCTCGTACAGCGCATGAACCTCTTTAAAACGGCTGATAGAACCGTTCAGCGTATAAACGCCAAGCTTGCCGTCCACCATGCGGATCGCCTCTTTGGGCACTTTGATTCCTGTATAGGTGCCGCGGACCACGTCGGCGACCTGCTTGCGCATCGTCACCAGCTCGTTGCTGATACGATTGCTTTTGAAAATCAGAAGCGTCTGCTTCCCGTCCGCGGACGGACGTATTGCATACACCGTCGCGGGTACATCTTCCGCCACCTGACTGAACCGCAGGGAAATTTTGTTTCCGACACACAGCCCGGACGCGTCCGGCGTCAAAGCGGCAAAATACCAATCGAAGCCCTGCATCACCTTGCCGAGCGCAGTTCCTGTCTCCTGTGATCCAACCGCCAGCTTTTCCGCAAAGCCGTCGGCCGTCAACCCCGGCAGCTCCGAAGCCTTGAGCACATTCTCATAACCATCCACGGTTTCACTGAAAAAGCCGTCGTACGGCGAGGTGATCACCTTGGTCTGCGTGAGAATCGATTGCTGAAGGCTGGCTTTCTGCTGTGTCAGCGTATTGATCTGCGCCTGCAGCGCGGCCACATCCTGTCCGCCGATCCCGCGGCGAAGCAGCAGCTGCCGCAATTCGCCCGACGTATTGTCCAGCTCCCCGACCATACCGTCGCGCACCTGACCGGCGAGCGACTGCATGTCCATCGTAATCAGCTGATCGAGCTTTGCCGTGTCGGCAAGATCGGATGCCGCGGCGACCGCAGTCTGCAGCAGCGCAATCTGGTCGGCAAGCGCGTTGACCTTGCGGCTGGTTTCTAACGTGCTGTGGTCGGTGTATTCCACGGCGAGCCGCGAACCGCGGCTGACCTTTTCCCCGCTATGTACCGTATGCTCGACCGTGTCCCTGGTGGTTCCGGGGACGATCGCCTCGTCGCGCACAAAATATCCCGTCACCGTAACGGCGTCATCCACCGTAACCTGTGTGGCGGCGACGGTGTCAACACCTGTCGTCAGCACGGAAATGACGCGCCCCATAAAATACAGCGCGACCACCGCGCCGATCACCACAGCCATCCGTGCGCCAGGAGAATATTTTACTTTCTTAATGTGCCGTCCGCCGTTTTTCGCCATAATTTCCCTTGCCCATAATCCGTCCGCGCGCGCTCCTCCCGTCTCGCAGCCAAATCCAGCCGCCGCTGCGGGATCATGGTGGAGATCGCATGTTTATAGATCATCTGCTGCTTGCCGTCGGATTCGAGCAATACGATAAAGCTGTCAAATCCCCGCACAACACCGCGAAGTTGAAATCCGTTTGTCAAAAAGACCGTAATACTCTGCCCCTGCTGG
>JBFWIM010000081.1:0-8303 GCA_050255995.1 Intestinibacillus sp. | reverse complement strand
TATTTGTGAAATTATCATGACGCGTGCAAAAGCTTTATCAAATATTTTTTGTTCGGGCACTTGACACGGTTATCCGGCCGTACTATAATGAACACAATTTCAAAACGTAAATCCTTTGAGCAAAAGCAAGTAGCAGTAGTGCAGATCTTACAGAGAGCGGGCGGTTGGTGGAAAGCCCGTGGATACGACTATTGTGAATGGGTTTGTGAGGAGCATGGTCAACGGGTTTTCCCCAGTAGCCGTCGCCGCATTTCCTGCGTTAACGGGAAAAGGTATCCGTCCGGCGTGTACCTGTTACATCTACACCCCGACGCGTATCTGTTAATGAGGAGAATTTCGATTCTCGAATTTGGGTGGCACCACGAAGTCTATCGTCCCATGTGACGATAGGCTTTTTTTTATTTGTAAACCGATCGGTAGAGGAGAGATAGTTATGTTATACCCTTCTTTGGATGAGGTCAAACGCTTCGCGCAGAATTACAAGAGCATTCCGGTGTTTTACGAGGTACTGACTGACAGTTGCTCTCCGGTGCAGATTATGAGTGCGCTGGGCGATTTGTCAGAAAACAGCTTTATGCTGGAAAGTGTGGAAAACTCAGAACAATGGGGACGCTATTCCTTTATCGGCATCTGCCCGAAAATGGAGATATCCATTCGGGACGGCCTGGCATCCACAACTGCCGACGGCCGAACGACCGAGCAGCGGGTCAAAAATCCTGTAGCTTTTCTTTCCGGGATTGCCGACGCGCACTACGCGCCGCAATTTCCCGGTTATCCGAAGCTGACCGGCGGACTGATCGGCTATTTCGGATATGACACGGTGCGCTATATTGAACCCAGGCTAACCAATATCCCGCCGGACGATCTGGGGATGGCAGATTGCCACCTGTTCCTGTTTGACGAAATTGTGGCGTATGATCATCTCACCAGCAAAACTATTGTCATTCTGAACATTCTGTCAGACACTGATGATTTCGAGCGCGCTTATGCTGCTTGCAGCCATCGGGCACAAGCGCTTGCCGCGCTGATCGAACACTATGTCCCCTCCCCTGCAAAACGCGCACCGCACGGCGGAGAGATTCGTGTTACCTCCAACCTGACGCGCGCAGAATATGTTGAAAATGTCAAACGCGCACAGCATTATATTACCGAGGGCGACATCTTTCAGGTGGTGCTGAGTCAGCGGTTTGAAATTGAAAATCCACCCGCGCCGTTCGATGTATACCGCTGCCTGCGTTCGGCAAATCCCTCGCCGTATCTGTACTATTTCAAATTTAAGGAGTATCAGGTCGCGGGGGCATCCCCGGAAATGCTTGTTAACGTGACCGGCGGCGTGGTTTCCACCCGACCGATCGCGGGAACCATTCGTCGTGGCGCTACAGAGGAAGAAGACAGCCGCCTGCGCCGTCAGATGCTGAACGATCCGAAGGAGCGCGCCGAGCATACCATGTTGGTCGATCTGGGGCGCAACGACGTCGGCAAGGTCTCCAAATTCGGTACGGTGGAAGTGACCGACTTTATGAAGGTGGAAAGCTACTCCAAGGTGTCTCATCTAGTCAGCAATGTGCGCGGAGAACTTGCGGAGGGCAAAAATGCGCTCGATGCTTTGATGGCCGTTCTGCCGGCCGGTACGTTGTCCGGCGCGCCTAAGGTGCGGGCTATGGAAATCATCGACGAACTCGAAAATTGCAAGCGCGGCCTGTATGGCGGCACCGTCGGGTATCTGGGCTTCGATGGCAGCATTGATACCTGCATTGCCATTCGCACGGTTCTATTCCGGCATGGAAAAGCCTATGTGCAGGCGGGCGCGGGCATTGTGGCGGATTCCGTCCCCGAGAATGAATTTACCGAGACCGAGAACAAGGCGCTTGCGGTGATCAATGCCATCAAGGAGGCGACAAAACTATGATTTTACTGATCGACAATTACGATTCGTTTACCTATAACCTGTATCAATATCTGGGGCAGCTCAATCCCGAAATCCGTGTGGTGCGCAACGACGCCATATCTCTTGATGAAATTACTTCGCTCTCCCCACAGGCCATCGTGCTTTCTCCCGGCCCCGGCTATCCGCAAAGTGCAGGCATTACGCTGAACGTCATCCGGGCGTTTTCCGGAAAAATCCCGATTCTAGGCGTCTGCCTGGGCCATCAGGCAATCGGCGAGGTCTTTGGGGGCAAGGTGGTGCATGCGAAAAAGCTGATGCATGGTAAACAGAGCGATGTGATTTTGGATACCGCCTCTCCCCTGTTCAAAAACCTGCCATCCCGCGTTGCAGTCGCACGTTATCACTCTCTGATTGTTGAGCGCGAATCGCTGCCGGAGTGCCTTGAAATCATCTCGGAGGATCTGGACGGCCAGATCATGGCGCTGCGCCATCGCGAACATCCGACTTATGGCGTGCAGTTTCATCCGGAATCCATCCTGACCGACTGCGGGATGAATATTCTGCAGACCTTCCTTTCGGAAATTGCCGGAGTCACCATCACAGGCCGCCGTGCTCAGACCGTGGAAATCCCCGCAGCTGAACGCGTGGCGTTGAAACCTTTCTTGTCCAAGGTGGTGGATGGAAACAGCCTGTCTGCCGAGGAAGCGCGTCAGGCCATGAATATCATTATGTCGGGCGGCGCAACAGATGCGCAGATCTCTGCTTTCATTATTGCGCTGCGTATGAAGGGCGAGACCGTCGAGGAAATTACAGGCTTTGCCCGCGTAATGCGGCAGAAGGCCGCGGTTGTACCGGGCAGCACCGATGCGGTCGACATCGTTGGCACGGGCGGCGACCTTTCCAATACGTTCAATATTTCCACCACGTCGGCTTTCGTGATTGCAGGCGCGGGGCAGGCGGTCGCAAAGCACGGCAACCGCTCCGTTTCCTCAAAGAGCGGCGCGGCGGATGTGCTGGAAGCGCTTGGCGTGAAGATCGGCATGACTCCCATGCAGGCGATGCACTGCATCCGTGAAACCGGCTTGTCATTTCTGTTTGCGCAGAGCTTTCACAGTTCCATGCGTTTTGCCGGTCCGGCTCGCCGCGAGACCGGCGTGCGTACGGTATTTAACATTCTGGGACCGCTTTCAAACCCGGCGATGACCGACTATATTGTGTTGGGCGTGTATGATGAGACGCTGCTTCGGCCGATGGCGGAGGTGCTGCGCAACCTTGGCATCCGCTCAGCCATGCTGGTGCATGGCGACGACGGGCTGGATGAAATCTCGATCTCCTCGACAACACATGTCTGCGAGGTTCGCAACGGAGAATTAAACTGTTATATCCTCGACCCGCGTGATTATGGATTTATGCTTGCGCGAAAGAGTGATGTCGTCGGCGGCACCGCGCAGGAAAACGCCGAAATCACGCGTGCCATTCTCAACGGCACGGAGACCGGCGCCAAGCGCGATATTGTTCTGCTGAATGCGGGTTGCGCGCTATACACGGCAGGCTGCGCAAACACGATTCCGGAAGGTGTCGCCCTTGCACGGCAGTCGATCGACAGCGGCGCCGCGATGGAGCGTCTGGAGGCGCTGCGCGGCTTTACCAATGTTTTGTAAAGGAGCTTGCCATGATTTTAGATGAAATTGTTTCCCGGCGACGGGAACAACTCGAGCGGGAGGTATCCTGCATTCCCCCAGCAGATATGGTGGCCAAGGCGAAGGACTGTACCCGTCCGGTGTTGGATTTCGCTGCTGCCCTGAAGCAGCCCATGCTTTCGGTGATTGCCGAGGTAAAAAGAGCGTCCCCTTCCAAAGGGCTCATCTGCCCAGATTTTCATCCGACGCAGATTGCGCAGGCCTATGAGGCGGCAGGAGCAAACGCAATTTCCTGTCTGACGGAAGAATACTATTTCCAGGGCTCCGCAGCCTATTTTAAAGAAGTGCGTACGGCGACTTCACTTCCCATGCTGCGCAAGGATTTTATCATTGATCCCTATCAGGTTTATGAAGCGCGCGTTTTAGGCGCGGATGCCATCCTGCTCATCTGCGCGCTCCTGAATACCGAGGAACTCCGTGCTTTCATGTCGCTTGCAGCATCTCTCGGACTGCATACGCTTGTGGAAGTGCATAACGAAGCGGAACTGTTATCCGCTGTCGAAGTCAAAGCGCCGGTAATCGGCATCAACAACCGCGATCTGAAAACCTTTCATGTCGATCTTGCTACAACCGCACGGTTGTCTGCGCAGATCCCTTATCCTCATGTTTTGGTTTCTGAAAGCGGTATTGCAACGAACGATGATATGAAAGCCGCGCGCCGAAACGGTGCGGACGCCGTGCTCATAGGCGAAACCCTGATGCGCGCGGACGACATCGGCGCGACGCTGGCCGCGCTGCGGGAGGATGTATGAAGCTGAAATTCTGCGGCATCCGTCGGCCGGAGGATATTTCCTATGTCAATGCCGCGCCGCCCGATTATATTGGTTTTGTATTTGCGGAAAGCAGAAGACAGGTGACCGCGGCAAAGGCGCGCGCGCTGTCGGACAGTCTTTATCCGGGAATCCAGACGGTCGGTGTCTTTGTCAATGAACCGCTTCCCCGCCTGCTGGAAATCGCGGCTGTCGCCGGGCTCTGCGTCCTGCAGCTGCACGGCGACGAAGATGAGGGATACATCCGCATGGTGCGCGCCAGATGGAGCGGGCCTATCTGGAAGGCTGTGCGGGTGCAGACAGCTGAGGATATTGAACGGGCGCAACAGCTGTCGGTGGACGCGCTGCTGCTTGACGCGTTTTCTCCTGACGCCTATGGCGGGACGGGCAAACCCGCGGATTTTGAGCTGATTGCGCAAAACCGTCCCACGCTGCCCTTTTTCCTGGCGGGAGGGCTGAATGTCACCAACCTGCGCGATGCGATACGGATAGTCAAGCCGGACGGCATCGATCTTTCCGGCGGTATTGAAACAAACGGCTGCAAGGATGCCGCAAAAATACAGGAAATCTATGATTTAGTGCGAGGTGTATGATGGGAAATCACGGAAGATTCGGAATCTATGGCGGGCAATATATCCCCGAGACCCTTATGAATGCAGTAATTGAGCTGGAACAGGCGTATAACCGCTACAAAAACGATCCGGGCTTTGTCGCAGAGTTAAACGACCTGATGAAAAACTATGCTGGCCGTCCCAGCATGCTGTATTTTGCAAAAAAAATGACCCGTGAATTGGGCGGTGCGAAGATTTACCTCAAGCGAGAGGATTTAAACCACACCGGGTCTCACAAAATCAACAACGTGCTTGGTCAGGTGCTGCTTGCAAAACGCATGGGCAAAACCCGCATCATTGCGGAGACCGGCGCGGGGCAGCATGGCGTTGCAACCGCGACAGCCGCAGCGCTTATGGATATGGAATGTGAAATTTACATGGGTAAAGAAGATACAGACCGTCAGGCGCTTAATGTCTACCGTATGGAGTTGCTTGGCGCCAGAGTTCACCCGGTCACCAGCGGCACCATGACGCTTAAGGATGCGGTCAGCGAAACCATGCGGGAATGGACTGCACGCATTGATGATACCCATTATGTTCTCGGTTCCGTTATGGGACCGGCGCCCTTCCCGGAAATCGTGCGCGATTTTCAGGCGGTGATCAGCCGGGAAATCAAGCAGCAGCTTCTGGAGCGCGAAGGCCGGCTGCCGTCCGCTGTCCTGGCGTGTGTCGGCGGCGGCTCCAACGCGATGGGGGCATTTTATGATTTTATTGATGACGAAAATGTGCGCCTGATCGGCTGTGAGGCGGCAGGGCGCGGCGCAGATACGCCTGAAACCGCAGCGACGATGGCAACCGGATCGGTCGGCGTATTCCACGGCATGAAGTCATATTTCTGCCAGGATGAATACGGCCAGATTGCACCGGTATACTCGATTTCGGCCGGTCTTGACTATCCCGGCATCGGTCCGGAGCACGCAATGCTGCATGACGCCGGCCGCGCAGAGTATGTTCCGGTGACGGACGACGAGGCGGTCGATGCGTTCGAGTATCTGTCCCGTACGGAGGGCATCATCCCCGCGATCGAAAGCGCGCATGCAGTGGCATATGCCCGCAAGCTGGCCCCGACCATGTCGCCGGATGACATTATGGTCATCAATCTGTCCGGACGCGGTGACAAGGATGTTGCGGCGATCGCACGTTATAGAGGAGTAGACTTACATGACTAAGATTCACAAAGCCTTTGCGGACGGCAAAGCGTTCATTTCTTTCGTCACAGCAGGGGATCCCTCGCTTGACGTGACCGAGCAGCTCATTTATACGATGGCTGACGCCGGGGCGGACTTGATTGAAATCGGCATCCCCTTTTCCGACCCGGTCGCTGAGGGCGTCGTCATCCAGGAGGCGAACGTCCGCGCGCTCTCCGCGGGCTGCACCACGGATAAGATCTTTGACCTGGTGAAAAAAGTACGAGAGAAAACCGATGTTCCGATGGTTTTTCTGACATATCTGAACCCTATTTTTACCTACGGGGCAAAAAAGTTCATGAAGAACTGCGAAGCCTGCGGTGTAGACGGCCTCATCATTCCGGATATGCCGTTTGAAGAAAAGGAAGAGCTGGACGCTATTGCACAGGCGCACAACGTCGATCTCATTTCTATGATCGCTCCAACCTCTCAGGAACGCATCGCCATGATTGCGAAGGCTGCACGCGGCTTTATTTACTGCGTTTCTTCCCTTGGCGTCACCGGTGTGCGCACGAAGATTACAACGAATGTCGGTGATATGGTTCATTTGATCCGGCAGCACAGCAATGTGCCTTGCGCGGTAGGTTTCGGTATTTCCACTCCGGAACAGGCAAAGGAAATGGCGGCGGTATCCGATGGAGCAATTGTCGGTAGCGCTATTGTGAAAATTGTCGCCCAACATGGTGCAGAAAGCGCGCCCTATGTACACGATTATGTGAAAAAAATGAAGCAGTCCGTCCGCGAAGCCTAAACAGAAAACCCCCGTTTGTCCGGTGTTCAGACAAACGGGGGTTTTCTCATATCAGGATTTCTGCTCCGTAATAATTTCCTTAAACGAGGTTGCGAGACCGGCAAATCCCTGTATCTCGCTCGGAATAATGATCTTTGTAGCCTTTCCATCGGCGGCCTTTGCAAAGGCCTCAAGCGCCTTTACTCGAATGACGGCATCGTTTGGCGCGGCTTCGTTCAGCAACCGGAGAGAATCGGCCAGAGCCTTCTGTACGGTGAGCAGTGCTTCTGCCTCGCCTTCCGCTTCCCTGATTTTCGCCATGCGGCTCGCTTCCGCACGAAGAACCGTGGACTCTTTTTCACCTTCCGCAACCAGGATCGCCGATTGCTTCTTGCCTTCCGCGACCAGAATTGCTTCACGGCGTTCACGCTCAGCCTTCATTTGCTTTTCCATGGATTCCTGAATTGCCGACGGCGGAATGATATTTTTCAGCTCAACCCGGTTCACCTTGATGCCCCAGGCATCGGTTGCTTCGTCCAGAATGGCACGCATCTTCGTGTTGATGATATCACGGCTTGTCAGCGTCTGATCCAGTTCCAGATCGCCGATGATGTTACGAAGCGTTGTCGCCGTCAAGTTTTCGATTGCAGACATTGGGTTTTCAATGCCGTAGGCAAACAGTTTCGGATCAGTGATCTGAAAATAGATAACCGTGTCAATCTGCATGGTGACGTTATCCTTGGTGATGACAGGCTGCGGCGGGAAATCCACGACCTGTTCCTTCATCGTGACCTTGCGCGCAATACGCTCAAAAATCGGAATTTTGAAGTGAAGACCAGTGCCCCATGTTCCCTGATATGCACCCAGGCGTTCAACGATGTACGCCTTTGCCTGCGGTACGATTACGATATTTGACGCGATAAATATAATAATCAGAATCGCAAGGACAATCCAAACAATAATCATAAACTTTCCTCCTGCATTTCTTCCTTACGTATTTTTTCAACAATGGCCTTCACCCCGGCAATGGAAAGGACGCGCACCATGGCACCGGCTTCAATTCTTTCACCGTCATTACTGCGCGCAGACCAGCTTTGCCCAAGCAGTTTGACTTCCCCTTGTGAAAGAGTGTTATCAATAGCAGTTGTGACAATGGCCGTCTGCCCAATAATCCGGTCGGCATTTGTTTTCTCACCGCGTACTTGGAGAAATTTCTGCGTAATTGGCCGCAGTAAAACCAGCAAACATGCAGATACCAAAACAAAGAATATCATTTGTCCCAATACGCTCAGCCCAATGCTGGCCAGGATCAGCGCGAAGAGTGCACCGACACTGAACCAAATGGAAGTCAGGTTTAATGTGAACGCTTCCAAGGCAACAGTGACAACCAGAACCGCGATCCAGACATAGATCATAT
>JBFWIM010000080.1:0-8516 GCA_050255995.1 Intestinibacillus sp. | reverse complement strand
TTTCAATGGTGAACTCCATATCCTGCATATCGCCGTAGTGCTGCTCCAGGCGGCCGGAAATATCCACGAACTGCTGGTACACCTCGGGCATGACGTCCTGCAGGGTGGAAATGGGCTGCGGCGTGCGAATGCCCGCGACGACGTCCTCACCCTGCGCGTTCATCAGGAACTCGCCGTACAGCTTCTTTTCGCCAGTGGACGGGTTGCGGGTGAAGGCCACGCCAGTGCCGGAGGTCTCGCCCATGTTGCCGAACACCATCGACTGGACGTTGACCGCGGTGCCCCAGGAGTGCGGAATGTCGTTCATGCGGCGGTAGGTGTTGGCGCGCGGATTGTCCCAGGAGCGGAAAACTGCACGAATGGACGCCATGAGCTGCTGCTTGGGATCCTGCGGGAAGTCCTCGCCGAGCGAGGTCTTATAGTGCGCCTTGAACAGGCCGACCAGCGCGGCCATATCGTCCGCGTCCAGCTCGTTGTCATGCCGGACGCCCTTCTTTTCCTTGACCCCGTCGATAAACTGTTCAAAGGTGGACTTGGGCAGTTCCATGACGACGTCGGAGAACATCTGGATGAAGCGGCGGTAGCTGTCGCGCGCAAAGCGCGGATTATTCGTAAGCTTCGCGACGGCGTCGCAGACCGCGTCGTTCATACCGAGGTTCAGAATCGTATCCATCATGCCGGGCATGGACGCGCGCGCGCCCGAGCGTACGGAAACCAACAGCGGGCTGTCCGGGTCGCCAAGCGCCTTGCCGGTCATTTTTTCAAGCTGATCCAGATAGGACAGAATTTGCTCCTCAATGTCCGGATAAATCGTTTTGCCGTCCTCATAATATCGGGTACATGCCTCCGTGGTGATGGTGAAGCCCTGCGGAACGGGCATCCCAAGGCTGGTCATTTCGGCCAGGTTTGCGCCTTTGCCGCCCAGCAGCTCACGCATCTTCCCGTTGCCCTCGGAGAACATGTAGACGTACTTCTTCATAGATGGTCTTCCTCCATTTCATCGCCTTGACATCTTGCCCAATTTTTTCTTATTTATGCAAGCACATTATAACACATTTGTCCAAGCCCTTGCCACTGTGGGATTACACTTATTTCCGGATATGCGATTGTGCATTTTGTCAAACCGCTATTTTGAAGCGGAATGAAAGCTTCTTTTTTCGACACTCCACCCCTCCCTATTTTCGTTTATATGCAATAAAAGTTATTAAAATAACCCGAATACTATGTATTAACCCTTTTTTGTGAAATCAAACGGATTTGCATATTTTAAACCGCCGCAAAACGGTTTTGCATTTCTCCCTGCATAACGGGCCTGTGCGTCCGCTGTCCGCCCTCAGCCGTATCAAAATCAACAAGCGCAGCACGCAAAAGCCCCGGGGCAGCAGGCCCCGGGGCTTTTGCGTTTTGGGAGAACTCGGAAAGGATAAAAGGATTACTCTACCGCGACGGGCTGTTTTCCCTCCTGCGGCATCAGCGCGAGCGCGCCGTCCCGCTCGTCAAGCAGCACGGTCTGCCCTGCGCGGATTTTGCCCGAGAGCACTTCCTCCGCGACCAGGTCCTCGACCTGCGACTGGATGGCGCGGCGCAGCGGACGCGCGCCGTAGATGGGATCGAATCCCGCCTTTGCCAGATGCGTGCGGGCGGCGTCCGTCCAGCGCAGCACGATGTCCATATCGGTCATGCGTGCGGCAACGGTGGCCAGCATACCCGCGGCGATTTTGCCGATCTCGTCCTCGGTCAGACGGTTAAAGACAATGACGTCGTCCACACGGTTGAGGAACTCCGGACGGAAGATATCCTTGAGGTCGGTCAGAACCTCCTGTTTGATCTGTTCAAAAGTCTGCTCTTCGTCTGTGCCGCCGTCCTTAAAGCCCAGCGCTTTGCGGACTTTGCCGGTGATTTTTTTGGCGCCGATGTTGGAGGTCATAATGATAACCGTGTTTTTAAAATCCACCTTGCGGCCCTGCGCGTCAGTCAACTGGCCGTCGTCCAGCATCTGCAGCAGGATATTGAAGACATCCGGGTGCGCCTTTTCGATCTCGTCGAACAGGATGACGGAGTACGGCTTGCGGCGCACCTTTTCTGTGAGCTGGCCGCCCTCGTCAAAGCCGACATAGCCCGGAGGCGAGCCGATCATCTTGGAAACGCTGTGTTTCTCCATGTATTCCGACATATCGACGCGGATCATGGCGTTTTCGTCGCCGAACAGCGCCTCGGCCAGCGCCTTGCTGAGCTCGGTCTTGCCCACGCCAGTCGGCCCGAGGAAGATGAACGAACCGATCGGGCGCTTGGGGTCGCGCAGACCCACACGGCCGCGGCGAATGGCCTTGGCGACCGCGGTGACCGCGACGTCCTGCCCGATGACACGCTCGTGCAGCGTATCCTCGAGGCGCAGCAGGCGCGCGGACTCGTCCTCGGTCAGGCGCGCCGCCGGGATGCCCGTCCAGCCTGCGATGACCTCCGCAATATCGTTCTCGGTCACCTCGCCGTGAGATTTGGTCCGGCTGTCCTGCCAGTCCTTGCGCCGGGTTTCCATGTCGGTTTTGAGGCGGTTTTCCTCATCGCGCAGCGACGCGGCCTTTTCATATTCCTGCGCCTTGACGGCTTCCTCCTTGCGGGCGGAAACCGAAGCCAGCTCATCCTCCAGATCCTTGAGATCCGGCGGCGCGGTCATGGCCTTCAGACGGACGCGGGAGGCGGCCTCGTCGATCAGGTCGATCGCCTTATCCGGAAGCTGGCGGCCCGAAACATACCGCACCGACATCTTCACAGCGGCTTCGATCGCCTCGTCGGAAATCTTAATGCGGTGGTGCGCCTCATAGCGGTCGCGCAGCCCCTGCAGAATCTTGACCGCATCCTCCGGGCTGGGCTCGCCGACCGTGACCGGCTGGAAGCGGCGCTCGAGCGCGGAATCCTTCTCAATGTGCTTGCGGTATTCGTCAAGCGTCGTCGCGCCGATGACCTGAATCTCGCCGCGCGACAGCGCAGGCTTCAGAATGTTCGCGGCGTCCACCGCGCCCTCCGCCGCGCCCGCGCCGACCAGCATGTGCAGCTCGTCGATAAACAGGATGACGTCCTTGGCCTTTTTCAGTTCCTCAATGACGGATTTGATACGTTCCTCAAACTCGCCGCGGTATTTGGTGCCCGCGATCATGCCGGTCAGGTCGAGCGCGATGACGCGCCTGTTCTTCAGATTCTCCGGCACGTCGCCCGCGACGATGCGCTGCGCCAGCCCTTCGGCCACGGCGGTCTTGCCGACGCCGGGATCGCCGACGAGCGCGGGATTGTTCTTGGTGCGGCGGCTCAAAATCTGGATGACGCGCTGGATTTCCTCTTCACGGCCAATGACCGGATCAAGCTTCCCTTCGCGCGCGGCGCGGGTCATATCCCGGCCGAACTGCTCAAGCGTTTTGGTGTTCGACTTGCCGCCCGAGCCTGTTGCCGCCTCGCCCTCGCCGACCTCGCCGCCCTGCGCGCCGACCGCCTCGGCCAGCGCCTGATACAGCTTCTGAATATCCACGCCCATGGATTCAAGCAGCTGCAGCGCGACGTTCTGTCCCTCACGGATCAGGCCGATCAGCAGATGCTCCGTGCCAACGTAGCTGTGGCCCATCTGCGCGGCCGCGGAAATGGCAAGCTCAATGACGCGCTTGGTGCGCGGCGTCATACCCTGCGGGGCATTTTTATCCGGCTGCCCGCGCCCGATCGACTGCTCAATCAGGGAGATGAGCTTCTCCTCACCAACGCCGAACTGCTTCAGCACCTTATAGGCCACGCCGCCGCCTTCGCGGACCAGGCCGGCCAGAATATGTTCCGAGCCCACATAGCTGTGGCCCATCTGCGCGGCGGTTTCCTGTGCAAGGGAGATGGCGTTTGCCGCGCGCTCTGTAAATCGATTCTGAAAAAACATATTTATTCGCTCCTTCCTTCGGGGCTTTATCTCGTATGTGATATCTCCGGGAGGGCGGGGGCTCTGCTCCGCCGGGCCCTCCGGTGTTTTTGCCTGTCGCGCGAAACGCGCCCGGCTGCCTACAGGATGGTCAGCCGTCTGCCGATCTCGCCGCGCAGCAGGTCTGCGCGCAGCGTGTCACGCTCTGCCGGTGTGAGATCCCTGCCTGCCCGGATGGTCAGCGTTGCAGGGCGGATCGCCCTTTCGGCCGCGCAAACCTCCTGCGCCGTCACACCGCCCAGCATGTTTTGCTGCAGGCCGACCAACACGTCCGACAGGCAGGCGACCGCCTCACCGGTCGAAATTCGGCGCGCGGTCTGCAGCACGCCCGCGGAACGGCTCAGCCGGTCGGCGAGACCCACTGCATCCCTCTCGCGGACGGCGCTGCGCGTGCGCTCCTCCTGCTCGATAATCTTGGCGGAAACGTCGATCAGACGGGCGGCCAGCGTATCCTCCGATACGCCGAGCGTCACCTGGTTCGAGATCTGGTAAAAACCGCCCTCGGCCTCGGTGCCCTCGCCGAATGCGCCGCGCACCGCGCAGCCCTGACGGCCGGCCCAACCGATGATGCTTTCCATCGCGCCCGCGGCAGTCAGCATCGGCAGGTGCAGCATGACCGAGACGCGCAGCCCGGTGCCGAGGTTGGTCGGGCACGCGGTCAGATAGCCGAGCTTTTCGTTAAAATCCATAGGAATGCTGTTCTCGATCAGGGAGGCCAGGCGCTGCGCCTCCGCGAGGCATTCGCGCGGGCAAAGGCCGCTGCCCATGACCTGGATGCGGAGGTGATCCTCCTCGCCGATCATGATGGACGCGCCGCCGTTTTCCGATACAATCACCCAGCCGCCGCGCCGGGCAAGCGCCGGGGAAATCACATGGTTTTCGACCATCTGCTGCGTCTCGGCAAGGCCGGGACGAATCATATGCCGGTCAAATTCGGCGGCGATGGCCGGAACATCCCGAATGACGTCCCAGACCTTATCCGCAATTTCCTTCAGCTTTTCCGGGGGCTGCTGACCGTAGGTATAGCCCTTGATGTTGCGGGCCAGACGCACGCGGGAGCTTGCAACGATGCCGTCGTACCCGCCCTCAATCTTGAACACGCTCATTTTTGCTCCCCCTCCAGTCTGCGGATCTCGTCGCGCAGCCGCGCGGCTTCCTCATAATTTTCGTTTTGGATCGCCTCCTGCAGCTTTGCCCGCATTTCGGCGACCGGATTTTCGGCTTTCTTCTCCTCGTCTTTCGGTTTTGCGCCGAGATGTGTGTCCGCGCCGTGCACCTGACGGATATATGGCGTCAGAAGATCGGCAAAGGTGTTATAACATTCCGGGCAGCCCGCGCGGCCGGTACGCCGCAGCTCGGCTTCACTCATGCCGCAGGAGGGACATTTGCTCCCGGAGGCCAGACGCGCGCCCTCTGTGGGCTGGCCGGCCATACTGCCGAGCAGCGGGCCGAAGCTGCTGCCGAAGAAGGCTTGGAACGGATCGCTCCAAAAGCTCGCCATGCTGTTTCCGATACCCGTGAAGGCGTTTTGAAACTCTGCGCCGATATGCATCTCCCGCGCGCAGTCCGCGCACAGATGCATTTCCCGGGTGTTGCCGTTGATGGTTTCCTTATAAAAGGTATTCGCTTCATTCTTGCCGCATTTTTCACATTTCATAATCAATTCATCCTTTCTGCCACAAGAAATTCCGGTTGCTGTCTCATAATTTATTTGATTTATTATAGGTATCACTGCCAAAACCGCCCGCACCCGCCTAAGTGGCAAGCCCCAAAAGCGCACACCGGAAAATCGCTGCGCGCAAGCGGTCGCGGTCCTTTTCGTCAACCTCGGCCAGCGCGCCATCCGAACAGGCGGACAGGAGCAGCTGCCCCTCGCCCGGGGAGAGCAGCTCGGCGCCCACCAGCGTGCGGGCGAGACGCGCGGCCTCGCTTTGCCGCAGCCGGCCGCCAATTCCGCGCGCCGCTTCTACGAGCGTGCGCTGTTTGTTATCCATCAGGCGGATGATGCGGATATAGCCGCCGCCGCCGCGCTGGCTTTCCACCAGATAGCCGTTTTCCGGACTGAACCGCGTCTCAATGACATAATTGATCTGACTCGGCACGCAGGAGAACTGGTCCGCGAGGCTTTTGCGCTTCAGTTCGGCAACGCCGCCGCCGGCAGACAGCATCTCGCTGATAAAGTCGGCGATCACATCGCTCATCTTCATATCCGTCATCTCCTTTCCGTTTTGTTGTTTTTCGAAACCGGATTGGCGCCGGGCAAATTCCCTGACCTTCTCTGCCTTTGACCTTTCCTGATCTTTGTTTTCATTATAACACCTCTCCACAAAAGCGCAACTCCATCCCTGACCTTTTCTGACCTTCTAGCGCCAGGCAAATCCGGTTATTTGAGATTACCTGCCGTTTTCTAACGCATACTCATTTTTTTGTGCTTTTTCAGGCGTTTTCACTTTCGTTACAGCGCGCAGCGGTTTCCCCTTTCCCCAGCGGCCGTCCGGGCCCCGTCTCCGCCCTTTCGGACATGTTTTCCAAAAGCGGTAAAATCCGTTCTGGCAAAATGTTATAGCCTGCTAACATAGGGCAGATTGCTTGTATTTTCGTGAACTTATGCTACAATGTAAGAGTAATTTATATCAGGAGGTGCTACCCATGGCATATGTAATTTCTGACGCTTGCATCAGCTGCGGTTCTTGTGAGAGCGAGTGTCCCGTAGGCGCAATCTCTGCCGGTGACGGCCAGTACGTCATCAATGCGGACGCTTGCGTTGATTGTGGTTCCTGTGCAGGCGGCTGCCCCGTAGGCGCGATCAGCCAGGGCTAATCCCGTCAGGTACTTATGATAAGCGGATAAAAGGTTCGTTCTTTTTCGGAACGAGCCTTTTATTATACACGGGGCTTATCCCTTTATTCCCGTTTTTTCGTCAATAATACATAACCGATCCGATCCCGGCAGCCCGCCGCTTATGCATGTGGTGTAAGGGGGCAGCATTGAAAAATTCTATCTTACCCTTTTTTCAACACGCAACGTTGAAATTCTGCCTGTTGCAGCGTATAATTGCTCACAGTCAGCATATGCTGCGTTTTTAGGCTCTTGCTTCCGGCGGGAGAAAAAAGGGAGGTTTCAATATGAATTTTCAGCAAATACTGTCCATCGTGATTTTTCTGCTGGTGATCATTGCGATCATGTCCGAGCGTGTGCATCGCGCGGTCGCAGCAATTACGGGCGGCATTATCCTGCTGCTGTGTCATCTGCTTACTGTGGAAACGGCAGTAAGCTACATTGATTTTAACACAATCGGTGTACTGATCGGCATGATGCTTTTTGTGGCGGTGGTCAAGAACTCGGGTATTTTCGAATACATTGCAATTAAGGCCGCAAAAGTCGCAAAGGGCAACCCCTGGAAGATCATGCTTATGTTCTTCATTATTACAGCGGTTCTGTCCGGCTTTCTCGACAACGTTACCACCGTTCTGCTGATCGGTCCTATGACGCTGGCGATCACGCGCATCCTTAAAATCAACCCCGTACCTTATATGATTGTCGAAATCATGGCTTCCAATATCGGCGGTACGGCAACCCTCATCGGTGACCCCCCGAACATTATGATCGGTTCGGCGGCTCACCTGAGCTTCATTTCCTTCCTCGATAACACGGGCTTCGCGGTGCTGCTGATTATGATTGCAACGCTGATTTGCTTCTACTTTATCTACGGCCGCAAAATGACGGTAGATTCCGAAGCCATGAAGTCCGTCATGGAGCTAGACGAGCAGAAGGCCATCAAGGATCGTCCGCTGATGCACAAGAGCATCGTCATGATCCTCCTGATCGCGGTCGCGTTCGTTATCCATGACTCTCTCGGCATCGAATCCTGCACCATTGCTCTGACGGGCGCGGCCATCATGCTGCTCATCGGCAAGCAGGACGCGGAGGAAATCATTCTGGGTGTGGAATGGTCCACCATCCTGTTCTTTACCGGCCTGTTTGTCGTCGTCGGCGGCCTGGTTGAGACCGGCGTGATCAAGATGCTGGGCAATGCGCTGCTCGGCGCAACCGACGGCCATCCGATCGTTACGATGCTGATTATTCTGTGGCTGTCCGCACTGTTTTCCGCAATTTTGGACAACATTCCCTTCGTGGCTACGCTCATTCCTCTGATCCTCACCATGCAGAGCGGCGGCATGGATGTCGAACCCCTGTGGTGGGCCCTGTCTCTGGGCGCCTGCCTTGGCGGTAACGGTACGCTCATCGGCGCCTCCGCAAACGTGGTGCTGTCCGGTATTTCAGGCAAGGAAGGCCATCCCATTTCCTTTATGCATTACCTCAAGATTGCTTTCCCGCTTATGATTCTGTCCATCGTTATCTCCACAGCGTTCCTGGTCGTTAAATACTGATTGCGGACATTTAAGAAAGGAGATCGTATTATGAATCAAAATACTATCAGCGGCGATTTAATCGGGGTTGTCCTGCGCCAGCTCGGCGCATCGTCCATCCGTGAAATCAGCAGCATCATGCACATTGTAAACTTTGACCTTGGCGACGGCACGGAGGTTTCCTACGTATTCAACAT
>JBFWIM010000079.1:0-8817 GCA_050255995.1 Intestinibacillus sp. | reverse complement strand
CGCTTGAGCGCGCAACGGTTTTGCGCAAACGTATGGTTTCCATTTCCAATGAACCGACGCAGTCCACATTCAGCATCGAAATTGTGCGGGGAACCGCGCTTGTTATCTATTCAACGGATATTTAAAATCAGAATTTGTGTAAATTCGCCATCGTGCCTGTAGTGCACGGTGGCTTTTTTTGTTTTGTTTGATTTGCAATTTCTTAAAGACATACTTGCAAAATGTAAACAACGAGAATATAATAAACAAGATGATTAAAGTGAGAGATGCTATGGAGGTAGGTTGGCAGTGTTAAAACCCATTTCAAAAATTGCCTCGCAGGTGCAGGCGTCCACCACGCTTGCAATCGACGCGATGTATAAGCAAATGAAAGCGCGAGGAGAAGATGTTGTCGGCTTCGGTGCGGGCGAGCCCGATTTTCCGACGCCGGAGCGAATCAAGGCGGCGGGCATTGCCGCGATTATGGGTGACCACACGCGCTATACGCCTGCGTCCGGCCTGCCTCAGCTCAGGCAGGCGGCTTGTCTGCGCTTAAAGCAGGACTGCAACGTTGTTTACGAGCCTGATCAGATCGTCGTAGCATCCGGCGCGAAGCACAATGTCTTCATCGCGCTCATGACGCTCTGCGATCCCGGGGACGAGGTGGTCATCCTGGCGCCATACTGGGTCTCTTACAGCGAAATGGTGAAGCAGGTGGGTGCGGTGCCAGTTATTGTTGCCGCGACCGAGGAGGAGGACTTCAAGGTCGGCGCACAGCAGCTCGAAGCCGCCATCACAGACAAGACCAAGGTTGTCATGCTGAACTCTCCCTCCAATCCGACCGGCATGGTCTATGCTGAGGCGGAACTGCGTGCGATTGCGGACGTCTGCACCCGACGCAACGTCTATGTGATTGCGGACGAAATTTACTGTAACCTGATTTATGACGATCTGGAGTTTGTCTCCTTTGCCTCGCTGGGCGAGGATATCAAAGAGCGTACCATTCTCATCAACGGCGTTTCCAAGTCCTACGCAATGACCGGCTGGCGCGTCGGCTATGCGGCCGCGAACAAGGAGATTGCCAAGGCGATGGGCAACTACCTGAGCCATTCCACCTCCGCCCCGTGCACGATTTCGCAATACGCGGCCATTGAGGCGCTGACCGGCACACAGGAAGACATCCACGCGATGCGTCTGGAGTTCCAGGAGCGCCGCGATCATCTGGTCGAACGCATGAACCGGATTCCGGGCGTTTCCTGCCTGCGGCCGCAGGGCGCATTCTATGTTATGATGAACATGTCGAGTTTCATCGGCAAAACAATGTATGGGCAGGTTATCCATGACGATGTGGAGTTTGCGCAGCTGTTTCTGGAGAAGGGAAAGGTGGCAACCGTGCCCTGCACCTCGTTCGCCGCGCCGGGCTACATACGCTGGAGCTACGCAACCTCGATGGAGGAGATTGATAAGGGCCTCGACCGGTTGGAACAGTTTATAAAAGATGCTTAAAAGCAGTGGGCATTGAACCGTTTTTTCTTGAAGTGAACGAGAAAAGATGATAGAATAGAGGCGGACTATCGCAAAGTCCGCCTTTTTTTCGTAAAATTATAAATAAACACCGAAAGGATGTTGAACATTGCACGCAGTATATGAAAGCCCGTTTTCCGCGCGCTATGCCTCGGAGGAGATGCTGTATGTCTTTTCCCCGGACATGAAGTTCTCCACGTGGCGCCGACTGTGGGTCTCCCTGGCCAAAGCGGAAATGGCGCTTGGCCTGCCGATCACGCAGGAGCAGATCGACGAGATGGAGAAAAACGTCGACAACATTGACTATGACGTCGCCCGTCAGCGGGAAAAGGAAGTCCGCCACGACGTGATGGCGCATGTGTACGCCTATGGTAAGGTAGCGCCAAAGGCCGCCGGCATTATCCATCTGGGCGCGACAAGCGCGTATGTCGGCGACAACACGGACATCATCCAGCTGCGCGAGGGGCTCAGGCTGGTGCGGAAAAAGCTGGTCACCGTGCTGGACAAGCTTGGTACGTTCGCTGAAACGCACAAGGCGCAGCCGACGCTTGGCTTTACCCATTTTCAATCTGCGCAGCTGACGACAGTCGGCAAACGCGCGACGCTGTGGATGAACGAACTGCTCATGGATCTGGACGAGGTGGAGTACCGCCTCCAGAACCTTAAAATGCTCGGCTCAAAGGGTACGACCGGCACGCAGGCCTCCTTTGTCGAGTTGTTTGACGGCGACGACGAGAAGATCAAGGCGCTGGAAACACGTATTGCGGACGATTTCGGTTTTTCGGGTGTGGTGCCGGTTTCCGGGCAGACCTATTCCCGCAAGATCGACGCGCAGGCGCTCGCAACACTGTCCGGCATTGCGCAGTCCGCGTCCAAATTTGCGACCGATCTGCGCCTGCTGCAGCATCTCAAAGAGGTGGAAGAGCCGTTTGAAGCGCATCAGATTGGTTCCTCGGCGATGCCGTATAAGCGCAACCCGATGCGTTCTGAACGCATTTGCGCACTCGCGCGTTATGTCATCTGCGACAGCCTGAATCCCGCGTTCACCTCTGCCACACAGTGGTTTGAGCGCACGCTGGACGACTCCGCGAATAAGCGTATTGCCGTGCCCGAGGCGTTCCTTGCGGTGGATGCAATCCTTAATATTATGATTAACGTAGTGTCCGGACTGGTGGTTTATCCCAAGGTGATTCATCAGCGCGTGATGAGCGAGCTGCCGTTTATGGCTACGGAAAATATTATGATGGGTGCGGTAAAGCGCGGCGGTGACCGCCAGGAGCTGCACGAACGCATTCGCGAACATTCCATGGCGGCCGGCAGACGTATCAAAGAGGAGGGGCTGGAGAACGATCTGGTCGAGCGGATTGCAAACGACCCGATGTTCGGCATGACCCGTGCGGAGATCGAAGCCGAACTTGATCCGAGGAACTACATTGGCCGCTGCCCTGCGCAGGTGGATGACTTCCTGCGTGACGAGGTGCGACCCCGTATCGCTCCCTATCTTGACGGACAGGACGTAACGGTGGAGATTAACCTGTAAAAAATGCAAAATAGAATTTTTATATAGTTTATGCATGGGTGCGGAAGCATCAATCCTGGATTGACTTTACAACATGAGAAGTTTATAATAAACTTCGTCTGTTAGGACAAGAGGAGGTACAACAGTGAAGAAAAGCATCATATCCTTCATCGCTGTCATGCTGATCATTGTTTTGGTCGGCGTCGCTGCGATCATGGGATTTAGCGTGGGGGGCAAGGCACTCATTCCGAGTGTGTTTGACTCGGAGAACGGTATTCGCCGCGGTCTGGATCTGGTTGGCGGCTCATCCATTACTTTTGAGGCGCAGCTGCCGGACGGTTATGATTCCTCCAAGCTCACGCAGGACATGGAAACCGCGCAGGAAATGCTGCGCGAGCGTCTGACCCGCGAGGGCTTCACGGAAGCAACGGTTACGCTGCAGGGCGAACAGCGCCTGGTAGTTGAAATCCCGAACATCAAGAACCCTGAGGAAGCGGTCAAGATTCTGGGCGCGACCGCGCAGCTCGCCTTCACAGACGCTGACGGCAAGGTCTGGCTGAACGGCTCCGACGTCAAGGAGGCTAAGGCGCAGTACGGCCGCATCAGCGAAAGCTCGGTCAGCGAGGAGCACTACGTCCAGATGACCTTCACGGCCGACGGACAGAAGAAGTTCGCCGAGGCGACGGAAGCGATTGCCGCCCGTACCGACAGCAAGAACTGGATGGCCATTAACCTCGACGGCGTGGCGCAGTCCCAGCCGAATGTTCACGAGAAGATCGACAGCGACAGCTGCATTATTTACGGCAGTTTCACTGCGGACAGCGCCAAGTCTCTGGCAAACCTGATCAACGTCGGCCAGCTGCCGTTCACGCTGAAGCAGGTTGAACTTCGCGCAGTCGGCCCGCAGCTCGGCTCCAACGCGCTGCGCACCAGCTTCATCGCCGCGCTGATCGGCATTGCACTGGTTTCGATCTTCATGATTCTGGTCTATCGCCTGCCGGGCTTCGTCGCAGTCATTGCGCTGGGCTTCTATATGGTCATTGAGGCGGTTCTGCTTTCGGTGATGAAGGTGAACCTGTCTTTGCCCGGCATCGCCGGCATCATATTATCGATCGGTATGGCGGTCGACGCAAACGTCGTTATCTTCGAACGCATCAAGGAGGAGCTGCGCGCAGGCAAGTCGGTCAAGGCTTCGATCGATTCCGGCTTCAAACGCGCCTTCACCGCAATTTTCGACTCCAATATTACCACCCTGATCGCGGCGGCCGTGCTCTTCTGGAAAGGCACCGGCACCATCGTCGGTTTTGCGACCACGTTGGGCCTCGGTGTGATTATCTCCATGTTCACGGCTCTGACCGTAACCCACTTCCTGCTCAACCGCATGGTGGATTTCCGGATCAAGAACCCCAAGGTCTACGGTGCGTAAGAAAGGAGGCGTAATGAGATGAATAGCAAATTTCCAATTATCAAGAATTTTAAAATTTTCGGCATTATTTCCATTGTGCTTTGCGCAGTCGGTATTATCAGCCTGATAGCACTGCCGTTTGGCAAGAACTTTTTTAACCTGTCCATCGATTTCGCTGGCGGCACGGAGATGGAGTTCAATATGCACTCTGCAGTCACGCCTGAAATGAAAGATGACATCGCGACGCTGTTCAAGGACGCCACCGGTGTGGAGGGTACGGTCGTTGAAGCCGGTTCGGGCGAAAGCCAGCAGGCGATTATCCGCTCTACGAGCATCGACACCGATAAGCGTGCGGCGGTGATCCAGGCGATGCAGGAGAAATACAATCTCACTGACGATGATCTTTATAACAACCAGGACGTCAGCGCATCGATTGGCAACGACCTGAAAACCTCGGCGTTTATTTCTGCAATTCTGGCCGCGGTCCTGATGATGATCTACATCGCTTTCCGCTTTGAGTTCACCTCCGGCCTTGCGGCGGTTATCTGCCTGCTGCATGATCTGTTCGTCATGCTGTCCTTCTACGTTATTTTTCAGGTGCAGATGGACCAGAACTTTATTGCGGCCGCGCTGACCATTCTCGGCTACTCGATCAACGCGTCTATCATCGTGTTTGACCGCGTCCGTGAGAATCTGCGCGTCGCCCGCAAGGAGCCGTTTGAAGACGTGGCCGAGCGCGGCGTATGGCAGACCATGGGACGTACGGTGAACACCACGCTGACTACGTTGATAACGATCGGCATGGTCTTTATCCTGGGTGTGCCGTCTCTGCGCAACTTCACCCTGCCGCTCATCATTGGTATCATCAGCGGCGCATATTCTTCGATCTTCCTGGCGGCTTCTCTTTGGAGCACGTTCCGCAAAATTTTCCATCGCCGCCACGCGTAAAATGTACTTTCCAAAGGAGGATGCTCGTTTTTCGGGTATCCTCCTTTGCTAATTCGCGCACAATAGCACCATAGGCATATCTGCAGCACAGATACGCTTTCAGAAAGGAGGCGTTGCCGTGGAGGTAGGCATTTCGACAGCATGTTTTTATCCGGAACCGCTGGAGCAGGCTGTGCAGGAAGTCGCGCAACTCGGCGTGCGCAATACAGAGGTGTTTGTCAACACCGAGTCTGAGTTTAAACTGGATTTTATTGAGGCATTGTATGCATTGCTTTCTCAAAAGGGTCTGCGCGTAACCTCGGTACATCCCTACTCCTCGCCGATGGAGGGGCAGATGCTGCTATCTGATTATCCGCGGCGCACAGAGGACGGTATTCAGCAATATACGCGTTATTTTGCGGCGGCGCAGCGCCTCGGCGCGCAATATTTTACCTTTCACGGTGAGCGCAGCGTCATCCGGGATCGCAACGCGGCCGACATTTCCCGGAAAATCGAGGTGTATCATCGGTTGTGTGATTTGGCGTCGCAGCACGGGCTGGTTTTGGCGCAGGAAAACGTCGCATGGTGCAAATCGGAAAACCCGCGCTACCTGCGGATGCTGTATGAACGGGTGCCGGAGCTCGGTTTCACGCTGGATTTGAAGCAGGCGCACCGTGCGGGGCACCA
This sequence comes from Intestinibacillus sp., assembly GCA_050255995.1. Classification (GTDB taxonomy): domain Bacteria; phylum Bacillota; class Clostridia; order Oscillospirales; family Butyricicoccaceae; genus Intestinibacillus. The sequence continues at coordinate 2,776 of JBFWIM010000079.1, read as the reverse complement.
CTGGAGCGAGTATCTCGACGCGGTGGGCGACCGGATCGTCAACATCCACATCAACGATTTTGACAGCACGCGGAGCTGCCTGCTTCCGGGGGAAGGCGCGATGGATTATGCGGCTTTTTTTGATCGCCTGCGCGAGCTGGGGTACCAGGGGAAAGTGCTCATTGAAGTATATATGACGAATTTTGAGAGCCTTGCGCAGTTCCGCCGGTCGGTCGAATTTCTTGACGGGTGTCTGAAGATCCGCACGAAAGTCGCGGAACCGCGTTTTTAGCACTTTCTTTTGCCGGCAGAAGATGATACAATAGAGGAAATCAGCGCAAGCAGCGAAATGAGATGATATAAAGATGAAATGCCCGTTTTGCAACTTCCCGGATAGCAAGGTTGTGGATTCCCGCCCAACGGACGAGGGAAACAGTATCCGCCGCCGCAGGGAATGCCTCAAATGCCTGAAACGGTTTACAACCTATGAGACGGTGGAACATCTCCCCGTGATGCTGGTCAAGCGCGACGGAACGCGTGAACCCTATAATCGCCAGAAGCTGCTGGCGGGCGTCATGAAAGCCTGCGAAAAGCGCCCGGTGCCGCAAGCCAGGCTGGAGCAGCTTGTGGACGATGTGGAGCAGAAGCTGTTCGCCGCGCTGGAGTCCGAGGTGTCCTCCAAAGCGATCGGCGAGCTGGTTATGGAGGAGCTCAAGAATATCGACGAGGTCGCGTATGTCCGCTTTGCGTCGGTGTACCGCCAGTTTAAGGATATCAATACCTTTATGGAAGAGCTCAGCAGCCTGATCCGGGAACGCGACAAATAAAAATATCGCCGCGCGTCTGTTGGACAGACGCGCGGAAATTTTTATATGCCGGAAAAAAGGCTTGCATTGGCTGGCGCTATGCAGTATACTTTAAAAGACAAGTGAATGAGGGATTCTTCAGGGCAGGGTGAAATTCCCTACCGGCGGTACAGCCCGCGAGCGGATGCGTAAGCATTGCAGCAGATTCGGTGAAACTCCGAGGCCGACAGTATAGTCTGGATAAAAGAAGAGTACATTGCGGATAACGTCCGTCTGTTTTGTGTAGTATTTGTTCTGAAATGCATTTTGTATTTCAGAATTTTTTATTTTACACTGTCATTATGCATTTTTGCGCCCTGGAGACATCTCCCGGGCGCTTTTTATTTTGTGAGGTGAACCCATGGAAGATCAGGAATATATGCGCCGGGCACTCGCGCTCGCCACGCGGGGAGAAGGGCGGGTCTGTCCCAATCCGCTCGTCGGCTGCGTGATTGTGAAGGACGGCCGGATCATCGGTGAGGGCTGGCATGAGCAGTGCGGCGGCGCGCATGCCGAGCGCAACGCGCTCGGCAACTGCACCGAAGATGCGACGGGCGCGACGCTTTATGTGACGCTCGAGCCCTGCTGTCACTGGGGAAGGACGCCGCCCTGTACGGACGCCATTCTGGAACACAAAATTGCGCGCGTTGTCGTCGGCTGCGTCGACCCCAATCCGAAAGTGGCGGGTTGCGGCATTGCCATTCTGCGCGAACACGGCATCGAGGTGCAGGTTGGGGTGCTGGAAAGCGAATGCCATGATCTGAATGAGATATTTTTTCATTATATTACGCATAAGACGCCGTTTGTGGTCATGAAATATGCCATGACGCTGGACGGTAAAATCGCCACATGCACGGGCGACAGCCGCTGGATCACCGGAGAGCCGGCGCGGGCACATGTGCACCGGATGCGAAACCGCCTGTCGGCGATTATGGTTGGTGTTGGTACGGTTTTCGCGGACGATCCGCTGCTCACCTGCCGAAAGGACGGCGGACGAGACCCTGTGCGCATCGTCTGCGACAGCTATTTACGCACGCCGCCGGACAGCTGCCTGATCCGCACGGCGCGGCAGACCCGCACGATCCTTGCAGCGGTGGAGCGCGGCGCGAGTGCGGAAGCGCTTGAGGCAGCGGGGGCGGAGGTGCTCCTGTGTGAGGAACGGGACGGCAGGGTCGATCTGAACGATCTGATGGAAAAATTGGGCGCGCAGGGAATTGACAGCATTCTTTTAGAAGGCGGTGCAGAGCTGCATTTTGCGGCGCTCTCAGCCGGGATCGTCCAAAAGGTGCAGGCGTATCTTGCGCCAAAGCTGATCGGCGGGGTGGAAGCAAAAACACCGCTCGGCGGAGCGGGTATTGCCCGCATGGCGCAGGCCATTCCGGTGCATCATATGACCGTCACTCAGCTTGGTGAGGATTTTCTGTTGGAGGGGCTGCTCTGATGTTTACTGGGATTATTGAAGAAGTCGGGCGGATTTCCCGCATCGAACGCTCCGCCGCGGGCGCGCGCCTGTGGGTCGAGGCCCGCGCCGTGCTCGAGGGCACCAGAATCGGCGACAGCATTGCGACAAACGGCGTATGCCTGACGGTGACCGCGCTGGACGGGCAGGGCTTCGCGGCGGATGTGATGGGTGAAACCATGCGCCGCTCCGCGCTGGGGCAGCTGCGGCCGGGGACTCCGGTAAATCTGGAGCGCGCGATGGCGGCGGATGGCCGCTTCGGCGGACATATTGTCTCCGGACACATCGACGGGATCGGAACGGTTGCGGGTCTGCGGCGCGAGGACAACGCGGTCTGGGTCACGGTGCACGCCGCGCCGGAGCTGCTGCGGTATATTGTTGAAAAGGGTTCGATCGCGATTGACGGGATCAGCCTGACGGTCGCTTCGGTGGACAGCCGCGGCTTTCAGGTGTCTATCATTCCGCATACCGGCGCGGAAACCACGCTGCTTGG
>JBFWIM010000078.1:0-8892 GCA_050255995.1 Intestinibacillus sp. | reverse complement strand
GCCTGCGCCTGCGGCGCGGGCCTTTTGCTTCGGATTGAGGGCGCGAATTACGGTACGAGTCGGGTCATGTCACGCGGGAACATGGAAGCGTCGCGGACGTTGGCAAGGTTCAGCAGCTGCATGGTCAGGCGTTCCAGACCGATGCCAAGGCCGCCATGCGGGGGCATGCCATACTTGTGCAGCATGGTGAAGGATTCAAACAGCGAGGCGTCCATCTTGCGGTCCTCAAGCTTTTGGATCTGCTCCTCATAGTCGTTGATGCGCTGGCCGCCGGTGGTGATCTCCAGCCCGCGGAACAGCAGATCAAAGGAGAGCGCATACTTCGGGTTTTCCGGGTCGTCCTTGGCGTAGAACGGACGCTTGGCGGAAGGGAAGTGCGTGACAAAGACGAACTCCGAGCCGTGCGCTTCCTCGGACCACTTGCAAAGCATAACTTCCTCATCCGGGTTGAGGTCATAGCGGTTCTTGGATTTGTGGCCAAACTTATCCTGCATGATCTGCTTGGCCTCGTCAAAGGTAATGGTCGGGATGCTGTCAATGACCGGAAGCTTCACCTTGAGCAGTTCCAGTTCAGGCTTGCAGTGCTCCGCCAGATAAGCTACCACATACTTAAGCATGCCGGTCTCCATCTCCATAACGTCGTACATGGAATCGATGTACGCCATTTCGAAGTCCAGGCCGATGTACTCGTTCAGGTGGCGGCTGGTGTTGTGGCGCTCGGCGCGGTAAACATTGCCGATCTCAAACACACGGCCGAATACGCCGGCGGTGTACTGCTTGTAAAACTGCGGGGACTGCGCGAGATAAGCCTGCTGGCCGAAGTAGTCGAGCTTAAAGATATTCGCGCCGCCCTCTGCGCCGGCAGAGACGATCTTGGGGGTGTGGATATGGGTGAAACCCTGCTTCAGCATATATTCTGCGAAGCCGTCCGCGATGGCGCCCTGGACGCGGAAAACCGCCTGCTTGACCGGGTGACGCAGAGAAACCGGGCGAAGCGGCAGATCCACGTCGAGCGACAGACCCATATACTTTTTGCCGAGCGGGATCGGGAGCTGGTCATAGGGCTTCGCGAGGATTTTAATGCCGCTCAGGACGATCTCAAAGCCGTGCTCGGCGCGGGGTTCCTCGTGCACCTTGCCGGTGACTTCAACGACCATTGCGTCCTTCACGTCCGCGCGCTGGATGCCGCCCAGCGCATCACCCTGAAAGGTACACTGAATCAGTCCGCGGTTCACGCGGACAATGAGGAAGGAAAAGTCAGACATATCGCGCACGCGGTGCACTGTGCCGCGGAAGGTGACTTCCTTGCCGATGCTGGCAGCAGCCAGTTCTACCGCGTCGGTATACTGCCGGGGATCACTGATAAATTCCATAACTGCGAAACCTCTCTATATATTTATGCTTCTATATTTTAATCTGCAAAAACAATGCGGTTTTCATCCATGTATTCGATTTTGGCCAGAGAATGCACCTTGATACCCATCGCGCGCATGCGACTGCCGCCGTCATCATAAGCCTTTTCAATGCAGATGCCGGCGCCGACAATGCCCGAGCCAGCCTGGCGGAGAATGTCAATGAGGCCAAACAGCGCGCTGCCCCGCGCGAGGAAATCGTCGATGATCAGCACGCGGTCCTCCGCGGACAGAAACTTTTTGGATACGATCACGTCATAGTTGCGCTGGCGCGTGAAGGAGGTGATACGGGAGGTGTAAACCTCGCCGTCAAGGTTTCGGCTTTCACTCTTTTTGGCATAGAGGACAGGTACGCCGAAATACTGCGCCGTGATGCAGGCAATGCCAATACCGGACGACTCAATCGTCACGACCTTGGTGATCGGTTCGTTCTTAAAATATTCGTAAAACGCCTTACCCATTTCATTAAAAAGCGATATATCCACTTGATGATTCAGAAATGCGTCCACCTTGAGCACATCCCCGTTTTTAACGGAGGCGCGTTCCAGAATCGCGTCCTTTAAAAGCTGCATATGGCAGATCCCCCATTGGTTTTCAAATAGGCTATTATTATATCACCCAAAATTGCGAAGTTCAAGCGAAATAGTCACCGCCGAAGCACTTTTTGGCGAATTGCATCAAATTCCGGGCGTGCCTCCCCTGAGATTACAATGGTTATGGCATAGACCGTGCCCCCGGCAATCACCGCGCACACGAGATGTAGCACATTGCTGACCGGCAGAAGCGTGCAGCCGTAGGCCGCTGCGCCGCAGAGCAGCCCGCAGACCAGGATGCGCGCCAGAGACCTTGCCGGCACGTGGAACAGGAAGCGACGGCGCACCCGCAGCGCTGTGATGATGAAATACGACGCAAAGGCCACAACCGAACCCATCGCGCCGCCGACAAAGCCAAAAACCTTCAGCAGGAGGATGCTTGACAGCACTTTGATGACCGCCGCAGCGGCGCTGTTCTGCAGCACGTGCAGAGTGGACTGTTCAAGCTCGTAGGCTTTATTGGCGTATTCGGTCAATCCCATAAACAGCATGGCGAGCGCGGTATAGGCGATGACCGGCGCGCCCATGTCGTAGCCCTTGGAGGCGTCGAACAGCACGCGGCTCATCGGCAGCGCGACGGCCGTCAGCCCGCATACGGCGGGCACCGCAATCAGCAGATAAAGCCGCACGCCCGCATCGAGCAGAGGCTTGGCCGCGTCGCGCCCGCTCTCGCGCCAGCCGCGCAGCACGGCGGGATAGACCCCGCGCATGATGCCGACCGAGACCATGGTAAACAGTCCGGAGGCAATCGAGTTATTGCTCGAATAGATACCGTAAACATCCATATTAAAGAAGCCGACGACCAGATATTTATCGATCTGGTTCAGGAGCGCAACCGAAATGGACACGCCCATAAGCGGCAGGCCATACCGGAGAAATTTTTGCAGCAGTGCGCGGGAAAAAAACCGCAGACGCACGACGACGGGCAGTGAGAGTGCGAGCACCGCGCCGAGGCCTGCGATTCCATCTGCGAGCGCACCCGCACAGATAGCCGGGAACGGCGACGCCGGGTTGCGCAGCGCAAACACCAGCACATAGGCAACGACAAGCTTGAGCACAGCGTCGGTCAGAGACAGCGCGATGGACGCCTTCATGCGGCCGAGCTGGATCAGGGCGGAATTCAGAATCTGGAAGACCGTGTAGCTGCCGAACATCACCATAAAGCCCAGATAGAGCGGATCGCGCATGGCAATGGCCAGAATGCAGCAAACCACAGCCACCGTTCCGAAGAGCAGGAGATAGATGGTCGCCACGGTGGAAAACAGGCTGCGTCCGCGGTCAGACTGAAATTGCTCACCAACGTACCGCGTCGCCGCATTCGCCATCCAGCCGGCAAGGAGCAGATAGGCGATTTGAACGTTAAAATTGATAAAATTGAAGGTGCCGACCGTATCGGTGTAAAAAATATGCGTGTACAGCGAGGAGCACGCAATAATCAGCAGTCCCTCAATAATTTTTGCGGGGAGGAAGAGCATGGCGTCGCGCGTCATGGTGTTTTTCTGTGACATTCCGAATTTTGTCCTTTTCCGGTTATTCTAGTAAGTTGAATGACATTAGTGTATCACAGCGCGCGGGGGAATGCAATCAGCCCGCGAAGGTAAATGCCGCGTGCGTCTGCAGCAGTTCGGGACGTCCGGCAAGGCGCAGCCAGCGCTCTTTTTCGTGCAGCAGCTTCTGGATACCCTCGTAGTTCTCCCAGCGGCCGTATTTGGACAGCAGCGCCGCCGCATCCAGCAGATCGTTATAGGTGACCTCGACATAGTCGCCGCGTCGGAGCCAGCCGTCCGGGTAAACGCCGTACCACAGATCGGCATTGTCGCGAATCCAGCGGTAATAGGTTGCGTTGATGCTGTTCAAAACGCGCCAGCCGCGCGCGGAGTAGTCGCTGTTGCCATAGGTGTCGCCTGCGCGCAGCAAAAGCAGACCTTCGGAGAGATAATGATTCAGGGAGCTGAGCGCGCCGTTTGCGTTGCCGTCCGCGTCCGCATAATCGGGCACGAAAGGATGTCCCAGAAAGTCAAACTGATTGCGGTCGGCAAAGGCGCAGTAGAATTTCAGCATGCGCTGCACGGTTTCGCCAATTTCGGGATCATCCCAGACGGCCTCGGCGTGCATAAGACGCTTCATGGTATCGAAGTTGAAACGGGTATCATAAAACCCGCCGCCGATACCAAAATCGCTTTTGAGCCAGCCTGAGGTCGGCGCGGTCGGCAGAAAGCCCCGTTCATTGACATGGTCCAAATAACTGTAAACAATGGACTTTCCGATGGCGGTGAACATCGGGCCGTTGCTTTCATAGGTGCAGGGACCGAGCAGCCACGCGGTCGCCGTGCGGTAGATGTGCGGCCCGTCGCCCTCGCGGGGGGAATAATCCTCCGGCATGGCGACGTAAACGCCATCCGCCAGCAGGCGATAATCGGTTGCGGACGCGTCCAGATTCGCCACATTGCCCGCAACCGTCGCGTCGCCCCAGTGGACGCCTTCCTCAGCGGTCAGAACGCCGTTTGTTGCGAGCTGCTCGTTTTCGCCGCAGGAGAGCGGGATGGAAACGCGCAGCTTTCCCTCAGCCTGTGAGAGCGTGACTCCGGCAGACGGCGTGCGGTACTGATAAACCGTCTGGCCGAGCGCGTGCAGCACGCTGAGCCGCGCGGTGCGCAGGTGTACGCCGTCACTCTCCAGATAAAGCGCGGCATGGGACGGGTACGGCTTATCCCAGAGAGGGGCAGCCGCGTCCGGGATGGCGGATTCGCCGTGCGCCACGGGGCGGGCGGTCAGCCCCGTGTCCTGCGCGGTCTCGACGGCAAGCTGCAGCAGGCCGTCTTCCATTGGAATGCCGGACTGCAGGTAAAAGACCGTTCCCGCGTCACTCTGGTCCAGCGTTAGTGTGACCGCGCCGAGGGATGTGCCGTTTTGTGTAACCGGGAAGCGGTAAACCGTCCGGGTGCGCAGGGCGCGCGCATCGGCTTCGCCGTCCCGCTGCGGTGCGCCGCAAACGATGGTTTCGCCGGATGCGTGCAGGGTGAATTTATAGACACGGTCGCCGACGGTAACGGATACTCCGTCGGTGACCAAAGGAAGGTTCGGCGGTTGGGCAGCGTCGGCAGACCCGGCTGTTGCCGGTGAGGATGCGCTGCCGGGGTGGCGGTGTAAATATAAAACGGTTGTCAGACACAGAGCGGCGAGCACTGCACACAGGCAGAGGATTTGCAGTTTATGCCGCATAAACAGCCTCCTTTCCCAAAATAGCATAAAGAATCATCCACAGTATAGCATAAAGGCGTTTGGAGCGTCAAACAGGCTTTGCATTGGCCGGCAAAGCGTTGTATAATGAGTCTATCTGAATTGCGCCGGTTTTATCCGGTATATCCGAAAAACGGGAGGAACCATGAAACTGCTTCATATGATGGGCGGCGGCGACGTTGGCGGCGCCAAAACTCACATCATGTCAATTATAACCGCCCTGCGAGGACAGGGGCACGAGGTGCATCTGGTCTCGTTCCGGGATGGCCCGTTCCCGCAGGAGGCTGCGGCGAGAGGGGTCCCTGTAACGGTCATTGAGCACATGAGCCCCTATAAATGCCGCCGCGAGCTGCTGCGCGTGGTGGATGCTTTTCAGCCGGATGTGATCCACTGCCACGGCGCGAAGGCCAACCTCATGGGCGCGATGGTGCGCGCCAAGCGCAGCATTCCGGTCATGACGACCGTGCATTCGGACTATCGGCTGGACTATCTCGGCTCGCCGCTCAAGCAGGCAACGCGCGGCACGCTCAACGCCGTCGCGCTGCGCTTCCTGGACTTTTATCAGCCTGTGGCCGACCGCATGGCGCGCACGCTGATTTCCCGCGGCTTTAACCCGGAGCGCATGGTCACGATCTATAACGGCATGGAGTTTGGCGGCTCGGTCGAAGGGCTTGACCGCGCGGCCTATATCCGGGAAAAGTGGGGCGTTGAGGTCGCGCCGGACGACGTGCTGTGCGGCATCGCCGCGCGGCTGACCGCGGTCAAGGATATCGCCACCACGGTGCGGGCCTTTGCCCGCGCCCTGAAGGAAGCGCCGCAGCTGCGGCTGTTCATCGCCGGCGACGGCGAGGACGAGGACATGCTGCGAAAGCTGGCGAAGCAGCTCGGCGCGGCCGGGCGTATCACCTTCTGCGGCTGGGTCACCGATGTGCCGCGCTATTTTGCCTGCATGGATATCAACCTGCTGTCCTCACTGTCCGAGACCTTCCCGTATTCCATTCTGGAGGGCGTGCGCGAGCGCTGCGCAACCATCTGCTCGGACGTCGGCGGCATGCCTGATCTGATCGACTCGGGCGAAAACGGCTTCATTTTCCAGCCCGGGGACGATGAGACGCTCGCCAAATATATGGTGCGCCTCGCGAACGATCCGGACATGCGCCGCCATTTTGCGGACGCGCTCTATGAAAAGGCCGCGCGGGAGTTTTCCCTCAAAACCATGTGTGAGACACAGATCCGCAATTACGAGCGGGTGCTTGCGCTGTTCCATCAGCCCAAAACACGCCGCGCGGGCATTGTCATCTGCGGTGCATACGGAAAGGGCAACGCGGGAGACGACGCGATTTTGAAGGCCATCGTGCAGGAGATGCGCGAGATTGACCCGACACGGCCGATCTGGGTCATGTCGCGCCGTCCCAGGGAAACGCGGGAGGTCTACCGCACCAACGCGATGTACACCTTTAACGTCCCGGCGGTGCTGCGCCGCTTCCGCCGCTCGGCCCTGTATATCAACGGCGGCGGCAGCCTGATGCAGGACGTGACCTCAACGCGCTCGCTGCACTATTATCTGTACACCCTGCGCGCGGCGAAGTCCATGGGCTGCCGGGTCATGATGTACGGCTGCGGCATCGGCCCAATCACCCGCCCGGACAACCGCCGCGCCGCGGCAAAGTCCATCAACCGCGCGGTGGACCTCATTACCCTGCGTGACGACCTGTCGCGCGGCGAACTGACCAACATGGGCATCACCAAGCCGGACGTCCGCCTGTCCGCCGACCCGACGATCATTCTGGAGCCGACCCCGCGCGAGACGGTTGACCTGAAGCTGGAGTCGCTCGGCATCCCGCCGGAGGGGAAGTATATCGGCTTCGGCCTGCGCAACTGGAAGGGGCTGGATGACGTGCTTGGGGAGATTGCCAAGGCCGCGGACTACGCCTACGAAAAGCACGGGCTGATACCGCTCTTTGTGCCGATCGAATACCCGAGCGACCTGTATCCCGCCGAGCGGGTGGCGGAGCTGCTGCACTGTCCGCACTACACCATCAGCACGCGGCAGCCGATCGAAATGACGATCGGCATCCTGTCGCGGATGCAGGCGGTGGTCGGCATCCGGCTGCACTCGCTGATGTTTTCCGCGGGACACGGCGTGCCGGTCATCGGCATGTCCTACGACATCAAGGTGGACGGCTTTCTGAAATACATCGGCAGCCGCACCTGCATCCAGCTCGCGGACGTCAAGGCGGACGACATGAAGCCGCTGATCGACGAGTGCGTCTCAGGCGCGCTTGATGCGGAGGTACAGCGCATGGCGGTGCTGCTGCGCGAGCGGGAGCATGAAAATACTGCGGGCGCGAAACGCCTGCTGGGTCTTGGGACACTTTAAGCCAGATTATATGACAGAGGAACGGAGCCTTATGAAGAACCATATTGTGTGTTTGTCCACTACCAACTATCATCCGCTGCCCACGCGCAAGCAGAACGTCATGAGCCGCCTGCGCAACGCGGAGATTCTATACTTTGACCCGCCGGTGTCGGTCATTGCGCCGCTCAAGGACAAGAAGTGCCGGGAGCGTCTGTCCATGCACAAAGAGCCGGGGGAAAAAGTGCAGGAGAACATCACCGTCTATGCCCTGCCGCCGGTGCTGCCGTTTTTTAACCGGTTCCGGTGGATCAATAAACTGAACCAGAAGCGGCAGGCCGCCTTCGTCCGCCGCAAGATGGCGGAGCACGGCTTCGGCAGCGAGACCGTGCTGTGGTGCTATTCGCCCTCGTCGGCGGATATTGTCCCGCATGTGCCGCACGGCAGGCTGGTGTATGACTGCGTCGACCGTCACTCGGCGTACAAAGGGCATATTACGCCCGAAGTGGTGGACGGGATGGAGCGAGACCTCGCGACAGGCGCCGGTCAGGTGTTTTCCACGGCGGTCGGCCTGCATGAAACGCTGCAGAAATTTAGTCCCGGCGCGCGCATGATCCCGAACGGCGCGGCGTATGAGATATTCTCCCGGGTCTATACCGAGCGGGACAGCCTGCCGTGCCCGGAGCCGCTGCGGAAGGTTTCGCACCCGGTCTTCGGCTTTGTGGGCATGCTGCAGGAGTGCATCGACTACGATCTCATCGAGCGGCTCGCAAAGGCGCGCCCGGACGCGACGATCTTTTTTATCGGGCGGACGTTGCCCGGCGTCAATCTTGAGCACCTGAAAAAGTACCCCAATATCGTGTTCCACGGCCTGGTGCCACAGCCCGAGCTGCCCGCTTTTCTCGCGCAGTTCGATGTATGCCTCAATGTGTTCCGCGAGGGCGCGCTCAGCCGCGACGTGTCACCACTCAAGTTTTACGAATATCTCGCAACGGGCAAGCCGGTTGTCTCCACGCGCGAGCCGCTCCAGGTCGAGGATTTCGCGGACGTAGTCTATATTGCGCACAGTCCGGAGGAATTCCTGTCCCTGTGCGACGAGGCCGCGCGAGAGGACGATCCGGCAAAGGTGGAGAAGCGTCTTGCCTACGGCGGGCAGTGCTCCTGGACGGAGCGTGTGCGGCAGATGGAAGAGACTCTGTACGCAAATGGGATTTTGCAGCCGGAATAAGCCAGAATCAGCCTGTTTTAGAGCAATAACACGCACGGACAGGAACGTCTGATTCAGCAAAAA
>JBFWIM010000077.1:0-8957 GCA_050255995.1 Intestinibacillus sp. | reverse complement strand
GCTTGAAAAGGTGGAAAAAGAGCATAAAAAATAAAAACGGTACGCTTTCGGTACGCTTTTGCAAAAAATAAACCCAGGTTTCCAGCGTTCATGCTGGTTCCCGGGTTTTTTCACGTTATTCCCACTCTATGGTCGCAGGCGGCTTGGACGTGATGTCATATACAATACGGTTGATATGCCCCACCTCGTTAACAATACGCACCGAAATACGGTCGAGCACTTCGTACGGAATACGCGCCCAGTCAGCCGTCATGAAGTCGGTCGTGGTAACGCTGCGGAGCGCGAGCGTATAATCATATGTTCTGCCGTCGCCCATAACGCCCACAGAGCGCATATTGGTCAGTACTGCGAAGTACTGATTCATCGTGTGCTCCAGCTTCGCCTTGGCAATTTCATCCCGGAAAATAAAATCCGCCAGGCGGAGAGTGTCCAGTTTTTCCTTTGTGATCTCTCCAATGACGCGGATCGCGAGGCCGGGGCCGGGGAAGGGCTGACGCATCACCAAATATTCCGGCAGGCCAAGCTCACGGCCGAGCTGGCGAACTTCGTCCTTGAACAGCATCCGCAGAGGCTCGATAATCTCTTTGAAATCCACGTAGTCCGGCAGGCCACCAACATTATGGTGACTTTTAATCATGGCAGCGTCACCGGTGCCAGATTCGATGACGTCAGGATAAATGGTGCCCTGCACCAGATAGTCCACCTGGCCGATTTTCTTAGCCTCAGCCTCGAAAACACGGATAAACTCCTCTCCGATAATTTTGCGCTTGCTTTCCGGATCGGAGACGCCGGCCAGCTTGTTCAGGAAGAGCTCTTCGACATTGGCCCGGATAAAGTGGATGTCCCATTTGCTGAATGCGGCTTCCACTTCATCGCCCTCGTTGAGGCGCATGAGGCCATGATCCACAAACACGCAAGTCAGCTGGTTACCCACAGCTTCGGCCAGCAGCGCTGCCGCAACGGAGGAGTCCACACCGCCGGACAGAGCGAGCAGTACGCGGCCGCCGCCAACTTTCTCCCGGATCTGACGAATCGCGGTTTCCTTGTAGTCGCCCATCGTCCAGTCGCCTGCCGCGCCGCAGACCTCATAGAGAAAATTGCGGATCATATCGGTGCCGTGCTGGGTGTGATTGACCTCGGGATGATACTGTACGCCATAAAAGCCGCGGCTTTCATCGCAGATTGCCACGTTCGGGCAGGCGGCGGAATGCGCGACAAGGGAGAATCCGTCGGGAACTTTTTCCATGTAGTCGCCGTGGCTCATCCATGTAATGCCTTCTGTCGGCAGGCCATGGAAAAGCTTGCAGGAAGTATCGAAATAAGTTTCGGTTTTGCCGTATTCGCGGGCCGAGTCGTCCGCGGCAGCAGTGACCCGTCCGCCCAGACTGTGTGCCATCAGCTGACAGCCGTAGCAGATGCCAAGGATCGGCATGCCGAGCTCAAAAATTTCGGGATTGCAGCGCGGAGAAGCTTCGTCATAAACGCTGTTTGGGCCGCCGGTAAAAATAATACCGACCGGGTTCATTGCGCGAATCTCTTTAATCGGCGTTTTGTAAGATTTCACTTCGCAATATACATTATGTTCACGGACACGGCGTGCAATGAGCTGATTATACTGCCCGCCGAAATCCAGTACCAAAACAATTTGGTGCTTCTGCATGGAAAATCTCCCTTCACAAACTTACTAATACAAAAATTATGCCACAAAAACCGCCTTTCAGCAAGGCTTTTCGCGCTTTTATTTTACGTGCAGGTGCGGTTTGGAAGAGATACCGAAATCTTCTCGGTTTTGACAGTTTTTTTTAGAATAATTCCATTCTTTGTGTCAAAAATAACTTTAAATAATTTGTAGAAAGGGTGGAATCTTACTTTGAACACAAATCGCAGCGCATCCCTGCGCACACTCCTGTGCATCGTGCTTGCACTTCCTTTGTTTGGCCTAACCCTGCCGTCCGCTTTTGGTTTCTGGTCCACCGTCGGTTCTGCAGCCGTGATTGATGACACATCAATTCCGACTGCCGCAACAGGCAGCGCACCGGTCGCCTCGGCAGTAGAAGGAGAAACCTATGCCGGCGTCTATGTTGAACTGCCGCTTTCGGCAACCGACGCGGACGGCGACGCGGTAATCTTTAAGATGATTGAGGCGCCGCGCCTTGGCACCGCAAAAATTGATGGCGCTATCCTGCAGTACACGCCCAACGAGGGAAAGACCGGCACCGAAAAATTCACCTATGCCGCCGTGGATACCCTTGGAAACATTTCGGAACCCGCGCAGATTAAAATTAAAATCCGCAAAAATGCAGCAAAAATGACCTACGCCGACATGACAAGCGACGGTGCGCACTATGCCGCGCTTCGTCTGTCCCAGTGCGGCGTACTGACCGGAGAAAAGATCGGAGCATCTTATTTCTTCCGTCCGGACGATGCGGTGACCCGCAGTGAATTTATCGCCATGGCGTCCGCGATTGCGAAGCTGCCGATCGAGGAGACCGTCCAGACCGATTTTGTTGATGACTCCGGCCTGTCCCCATGGGCGAAGCCGTATATCAGCGCGGCGGCAAATACGGGACTTGTCAGCGGATATCTGACGGCGTCGGGCGGCGCGGAGATCCGCGGAGGCAATCCCATCACCGCGGCTGAGGCCAGCGTGATCGTCAATAACATTCTGACGGAAAACATGGATACCCCGCTGGAAGCGGCGGCTCTTGAAAACAGCGCGGCGCCTGCATGGGCTGCGTCGGCCACCGCACGGCTGACCGCGGCAAAGGTGCTGCCGGATGATGCAAAAAGCGATCCTTCCGAGAAAATTACGCGCAGGACAGCCTGTGAGATGCTTTATCGGGCTATGACGCTGATGGATTCGTAATACAATTAGAATATAGAGACAGATCAATCTGCACAGAAAAAGCAACGCCACAAGTGTTGGGCGTTGCTTTTTTCTGCTCGATGAGCGGTTATACGCTGTGTTTACAGCCCTGGAGTTCCAGAACAAAATACTTTTGATCCCCGCGCGCCTCGATGCGGCAGCATGCGAAAGCAAATGCCAGGGGGAACGGTCCCTCCGGATCAAAGGGGCAAAGGAGACGAAGCGTATCCCCGTCCCGCTCCGTCCGGACTCCACCTGTTGCGACGGCTGCGTCGAGCAGCGGATCTCCCGTTGGATGGGAAGAGCTGCGCGGCGAGGCAGGGGAGTGCGGCGGAGCGAACGGAAGGGGGGGAGATGCGGAGGCCGGTGCGGGATGTTCCGGTTCCTCCAGTGCGCTGCCGGACAGATAATAGTCTTGCGGAATTGCGGTACAGCCGGCCGCAGCAAGGCTTTGGCGTGTCAGCGTACGCCGCAGGGAAAGCCCGCTGCCCGTCGGCTCCAGCACGCCGAGCAGCAGGGGACGTTCCGGATCCTCTGTCACCCCAAAGCAGCGCAGCACCTCGCGCGTGTCCAGCTTGCAGACGACCTCAAAGGTCACGGCGCGCTTGTCTTCCGTAATGACGGCCGTACCAACCGTGTTTCCTTTCTGCCGCACTGCAAATTCCATTTTCATGCCTCCAGACACATAAAAAAAGCGTATCCTTACATACTGTAAGAATACGCTTCATGGAAAGGCATTATGACTGTGTCGTTTCCACTTCCGGTCGTACCGGTGCCGTATTGGATGTCAGCGCTTTCGCACGGTACTCTTCAGTGACACGGGGCGCTTCCCGACCGCTGTTGACTGCATCGGCGGCCGCATAGCCGACGATGAGCATCACTAACATCAGGAAGGCTCCGGTCGAAATGATAAACTTCCGTTTGTTCACCGCTCTGTCGCTCCTCAATATAATCCCTATTGCGACGATTGTTCCAGCCCAAAACTGACCGCAAGCGCCTCATCCACACGGTTCATGTGCTGCGCATCGAGGCAGCCCATGCGTTCGCGCAGGCGTTTTTTGTCAAGCGTGCGGATCTGCTCCATCAAAATCACGGAATCTTTGGTGAGCCCAAAGCTCCGCGCGCCCAGTTCGATATGGGTCGGCATTTTCGCTTTGTTGATCTGGGAGGTGATCGCCGCGGCGATAACAGTCGGACTGTGGCGGTTCCCGACATTATTCTGAATAATAAGTACGGGACGCACGCCGCCCTGTTCACTGCCGACAACCGGGCTTAAATCGGCATAGTAAATCTCTCCCCGTTTGACATTGTGATCCACAGTTTCTCACTCCGATGGAAAAGTATTTGCGGCAACTAAAAGACCGCAACCTTATTTTTCCCATAAAGCTCTCGATTATAATCTTCGGCTTGAAAAATTTTCACTTTGCAACCGGACGCTCATAACGTCCTCGGTTTATCTTATGTCAAATTGGGGCGGTTGGTTTCAATCAATATAAATACGCGGCACGCGGCTGGACACCGCGCACAGCACCTCGTATGTAATCGTATCTACGGAATCGGCCAGATCCTCCGCCGTTACGCCGTCGGGGCCGAAGATGATCGCTTCGTCGCCGCGACGAACGTTCAGGTCGTCAGGCAGTTCAGCCATACACATATCCATGCAGATGCGGCCGACGACCGGCACAATACGCCCGCCAATCACAACATGGGCATGTCCGGGTTTGCCGCGCAGGTATCCGTCGGCGTAACCGATCGAAAGCACGGCGAGGCGGGTGTCATGCGGCGCTACATAAGTGCGTCCGTAGCTGACCGGGCAGCCTGCCTGCAGCTGGTGTACCTGTGCGACATGCGCTTTGACCGTCATCGCGGGGCGCAGGTTAAGCGTGCGGGGAATGCTGCGGTCCGGATAGTAGCCGTACAGGATGATGCCGGCGCGCACCATGTTCATGTAGCTGCCCGGATGCTGCAGCACCGCGCCGCTGTTCGCGCTGTGCTTCACAGGCAGATGCAGGCCACGCGCTTCCAACGCATCGCAGACCGCTTCAAAGCGGGACTGCTGCAACTGCGTGAAGTCCTGGCCGGATGTTTCGTCGGAGACTGCGAAGTGCGTGAAAATGCCGGTCGGGTAAAGACCGGGGAGCTGCGCGGCACGCAGGATTTCACGCACGGTATTTTCCTGCTCCTGCGCGGGGAAGCCCAGCCGGGACATGCCGGTATCCAACTTAAAATGCACGTTGATTTTCCGGCCCTCCCGGAGCGCAGCCTGAGACAGCACTTCGGCGGTTTCATAGTCGTAAACCGCCGCCGTAATATCAAAATGTGCGACCATAGGGGCGTCAGCGTCGTCCACGTAGCCGAGAATCAGAATCGGGAGCGTAATCCCATGCTCGCGCAGCTCAATGGCTTCCGGTACGGTTGCCACCCCTAAATATGCCGCGCCCGCCTCCTGCAGTCTCTGGGCGACCGGAATGCTGCCGTGTCCGTAGGCGTTGGCTTTTATGACGCATAGCACGCCGCAGTCGCCCACCCGCTTTTGAATGTTCTTAAAGTTATTCTCTATGGTATATAAATTGATTTCCGCCCAAGCGCGGTGTGTATTTTTTTGCATATTCTTCTTCTCACCGATGGATTCTTTTAAGATTGGCCCTGAAAGCCGCTGAAAACGCACCGGAGCACGCGTTTCCCATCGACAAACAGCTCGGCGCAGACAGGCACAAAGGTTTTGTCCGCAAGCCAGACCTGTTTTTCGGTTTTGCTGTTGGCGCCTTCCCATAGATAGCGCAGTACGGTTGTGTCCTCACCGTCAACCCGTTCGCTCCAGATTTCGGAGGGGCTGGAAGCGCGTAAATCGTACAGTAAATATGGCACCGCATCTGCGGGCAGGAAGCCGGCGAGCGAGGAACTGGGTGTCTCAAGCGCCGTGCCGTCGTATTCCAGGGTCATTTGCAGTCTGTCTTTGCCCGCAACCGTCGCGGAGATACCCTTTAGGTCCTCGGGCGCGGTCAGGGCCAGATGGTCGCTGCTTTCTTTATTATACTCGTAGTCTGCCTCGTATTCCAGTGTCGATTCGTCCAAATCCGAAAGAATTTTCACATGGAAATCTGCGGTTTGCAGCCCGTCATAGTAACTGCGTACGTCATCTGCCCGGGACGACGGGCTGACAGACGTACCGCAGCCCACAAGCAAAACGGACAGGACGCACAAAACTACCGCCTGAGCCAATCTTTTCAGCGCTTACCACTCCCTTGAATTGTAGCGTCGCAGCACTTTGGGGATCGCATCCAGCAGATCGGTGGGCGTCATGCCGTATTCACCGATCTCGTTCGCGCAGCGGTCACCCGCCGCGCCGTGCAGGTATGCGCCCGCGCAAGCCGCCGACAGGGGAGGGAGACCCTGCCCGCATAGCGAAAGCAGGATACCCGCCAGTACGTCGCCGCTGCCGGCTTTGGACATGCCCGGATTTCCGGTTGTATTGCGGTACAGCTGCCCGTCCGGCGAAAAAACGGCCGTACGATGGCTCTTGAGCAATACAATCGCGCCGGTTTTCTCCGCAAACTGCCTTGCTTCCGGCTCTCCGGCGTTGCTTTGGCCGGTCAGCCGGGCAAATTCACCCCGATGCGGCGTCAGAATAACCGGCGCCCGCATGCTGCGCAATACATCTATATGTCCCACAAGAGCGTTTATGCCGTCGGCATCCACAATGACAGGGCATTCCGCGTGCCGGAGCAGCAGCATGACTGCCGCTGTCGTTTCCTCCGACCGTCCGAGCCCGCAGCCGACCAGCATGGCGCTGGGAGCACCCATGCGCGCGAGTGCCTGCTCCGCGCCTATGGGGTTTAACTGCCCCGCCGAATTGCACGCGACCGGGTAAATCACCGGCTCGTTCAGTTTTCCCGCCAGAATGGGATAGACCGGCTCGGGTGTGCACAGGGTAACGACGCCGGTGCCAGTACGTACGGCAGCCTGCACGGCAAAGTAGGGCGCGCCGGTATAGCCGACCGCACCGCAGACCGCAAGCACGCGGCCGTAATGGTCCTTGTGGGTTTTGGGCGCGCGGCGGGGAATCGCAGCGTCAAGATACGCCTCATCAATAAGGGCTTCCTTCATATTTCTTCCTCCCACAGCAGGGCTGTCGCGGTTGCATACTCCCGGCAGTGTGAGATGGACAGCAACAGGCGCAGCTCGTCCCGCCCGGCAACGCGCGCCTCGGGTGCACCCAGCGCGGAGTGCGTAATTTCAATATCGGTCAGTCGCAGGCCGCCCGAAAAACCGCTGCCTAGCGCCTTTGCAACCGCCTCCTTCGCGCAGAACATTCCGGCGGCGCTCTGCGCCGCCAGCTTGCCGACGCTCTGCAAATACTCCTGTTCGCGCTGCGTATAGACGCGCGCCAGAAAACGACGGTTGCCCAAAGCCTTTTCAATCCGCACAATCTCGACGATATCGGTGCCTAATCCGCGCATTATCATCCCTCTTTTGCTGCTTTTGTTGCAGGCAATGCCCTGCACTTCTGTAACAAGGGTATCACGTTTTAGGGACTCCCGCAACCTTTGTATTTACGGCTTAAAATTTTTTAAAAAAGCGCTTGACGTTTTTCAGACGATGTGCTAATATATACACAAGTTAGCAAGAGCTAACACGGAGGATGAAAGGGCGAAAGCTTTTTTCTTCGCCCCGTGAGTTAGCTAGTGCTAACAATAAGATGGATCCGAGGTGGTCAAAATACATACGGCATTTGAAAGCGCGTTGGTATACTATTGTGCGCCGACACTGGCGGGTATGAAGCCCGCAAGTCTGATGGCGTGTGAAAAAAGTGAATATCCGGATCTCAGTGTACTTGCGGGGCAATACGCCGCCGCGCTCGCGCCACAAGGTCTTCGTTTTGAAATCATGTGCCGCTGTGCGCACAGCAGTCTGGTGCTTGTCTATCGCGAGGCTCTGCTGCAAAAGCGACTGCAGGAACCCGAGGTGGAAATTTTGCTGCGAGACGCCGGCTATCCGTCCGGCGGGCCGCTCTCCGCGATGCTGGAGCACCTGAAACGGAGAATTTCGCAGAATGTGGATTTTCCGCATGAAATCGGTGTTTTTCTGGGCTATCCGCTGGAGGATGTACGCGGATTTCAGGAATACAAGGGACAGAATTACAAGCTCTCCGGCTACTGGAAAGTGTATTCCGATGTGGAACGTGCCAAAATATGCTTTGCACGGTATGATGCATGCCGTGAACATCTGGCGCGCAGGATGGCGCAGGGAATGTCGATTGCACAGCTGCTCCACGCAGCGTGACATTGAACCATAATCAATTTTGGAGGTACATAAGTATGCGTAAAATGGCAGTTATCTACTGGTCTCAGGGTGGCAACACCGAGGCGATGGCCGGAGCCATCGCGGACGGCGCACGGGAAGCCGGTGCGGACGTTACCCTGCTGAACGTTTCGGAAGTCGATGCGGCAAAGGCGGCGACGTTTGACGCGCTCGCGCTGGGTTGCCCGGCCATGGGCGCTGAGGTGCTGGAGGAGGCCGAGTTCGAACCGTTCTTCACCGACCTGGAGTCCAAGCTGATCGGCAAGCCGGTTGCTCTGTTTGGTTCCTACGGCTGGGGTGACGGACAGTGGATGCGCGACTGGCAGGAACGCACCGATCATGCGGGTGCAACCGTATATAAGGGCGAAGGCCTTATGATTCACGAAACCCCCGACGAAGCCGGACTGGCACAGTGCCGCGAATTCGGCGCAGGCTTCGCAAAAGCATAATTTTTTGAAGCTATCATGCTCCTGCCGATCAAAAAATCAGTCTTTCCTCAACGAGCACTTAACTTCTCTGCAAAGAACTGCCTTCTCATGGATCAGGAAGGTCACAAAACATTTTTCTCCCGAACACACACTTATACAAGCAGATGGCAGACCCCGGGCATGTAGTGAACCGGCTAGGCGAATTTCGTCTGGCCGGTTATTTTTGTACTGGCTCCCTGGCTGCGTCTGGGGACTGTTGCACTTTAGTGGCCAATATGCAAAAACTCTTTTTTGATGCCGTTAGTGCCGTGGGGCTTTGCCCGCACATAAGAAATACCACCCGTGAAGCGGGTGGTATTTCT
>JBFWIM010000076.1:0-9182 GCA_050255995.1 Intestinibacillus sp. | reverse complement strand
TCGGACGTGCTGTTTGTGACCACGGCGAATGACCTTTCCATGGTGCCGCGTCCGCTGCTGGACCGCATGGAGGTCATCGAGCTTTCGAGCTATACTGAGGAAGAAAAGCTCCAGATCGCCAAGCGGCACCTTTTACCCAAGCAGATTAAAAAGCACGGACTCAAAAAGACCAACCTGATCGTTTCCGACGAGGTGCTGCACGCCATCATTAAGGGATACACCCGTGAGGCCGGCGTGCGCGCACTGGAGCAGGTGCTGGCCAAGCTGTGCCGCCGTACTGCCAAGCAGATCGCAGACGGCGAGACGGGCAAGATCACGGCAGGCTCTGAAAATATGGAGAAGCTGCTGGGGCCGGTGCGCTATAAAGAGGACATTGTTTCCGGACGCGACGAGATCGGGATCGTCAACGGCCTGGCGTGGACAAGCGTCGGCGGCGAAATGCTGCAGGTAGAAGTCGCGGCGATAGAAGGCACCGGCAAGATCGAGATCACCGGCAATCTTGGCACCGTGATGAAGGAGAGCGCACAGGCAGCTGTCACCTTTGTACGCTCACGCGCCAAGGCGCTCGATATCGACCCGATGTTCTACAAGAACACCGATCTGCATATCCATTTCCCGGAGGCGGCGATCCCCAAGGACGGTCCGTCCGCAGGCATCACGATGGCGACTGCCATTATTTCCGCGCTGACCGAGGCGCCGGTTTACGGCAACGTCGCCATGACGGGCGAGGTCACGCTGCGCGGACGCGTGCTGCCGATCGGCGGTCTGCGCGAAAAAACCATGGCGGCTTATCGCGCAAAGATGAAAACTGTGATCATCCCGAAGGAAAACGAATCCGATCTTCAGGAGATTGAGCCGGTTGTACGTGACAATGTGAAATTTGTGCTCGCCGAGCACATGGATACCGTGATGGAAACCGCGATTGATTTTTCGCGCCGCGCGGTAAAAAATGCTGTAGCTGTGGAAGCGAAGGAGCAGCCGGCGCTGCCGATTGTGCAGACATCCGCGTCCGCAGCTACCGCAATCAGACAATAATCATGAAAGACAAAAGGTGAGTATGCTGAATTTACACCGGGCGGAGTTTGTGCGGTCCGCCGTCAAAATGGAGGATTGTCCGCAGGACGGTCTGCCACAGATCGTATTTGCGGGTAAGTCAAATGTCGGTAAATCGTCGGTGATCAACCGGCTTCTGAACCGCAAAAATTTTGCCCGCGTGGGAGGCCAGCCCGGAAAGACCGTCCACATCAACCTGTTCCTCATTGATGAGCGCGCCTATTTCGTCGATCTGCCGGGTTACGGCTATGCCAAGGTTTCCAAGGCGGAAAAAGAGCGCTGGGGACAGTTAATCGGGGAGTATTTTGACGCGGGCACGATTACGATGGGATTCCAGATCGTGGACATCCGGCACAAGCCCACGGCGGACGACAAGATAATGGCGAATTGGTTCCTGCGCTCCGGCGTGCCGTTTATGGTCATTGCGAACAAACTTGATAAAATCAAGAAAAGCGAACGGGAGGCCAGCCTCCGTCTGATCCGCCAGACGCTGATGCTGCCCGAGACGGTCGCGGTCGTGCCGTTTTCCGCAGAAAAAGGGGACGGCCGGGATGACATCCTGCAGCAGATTTTGCAGCAGATAGGAGAATGACATGAAATTTGTACGAATCCTGCACGAGGACGCATATCAGTGGGGCGTTCTTGAGGACAAATATGTTCGTCTGATCGACGGCGCGCCTTATGAGGACTGGAGCTATCTCGGCACCGAGATCAAAGCCGCAAAGGCTGTGCTGCGCGCGCCTGCAACGTCCGGCAAAATTGTCTGTGTTGGCAAGAACTATGCCGACCACGCGGCTGAGCTCGGAAGCGACGTGCCGGATCACCCGATTCTGTTCATTAAGCCCTCCACCTGCATCAACCACCCTGGCGCTGAGATTCCCTACCCGAACTCGGTCGACCGGCTGGATTATGAGGGGGAGCTTGCCCTTGTGATCGGCCGCCGCGCGAGCCGTGTGAAGCCTCAGAATGCCGACCAGTATATCTGCGGCTTTACGGTCATGAACGACGTCACTGCGCGCGACGTGCAGCAGAAGGACGGACAGTGGACGCGCGCCAAAAGCTATGACGGCTTCGCGCCGATCGGCCCCTGCATTGTGACCGATCTGGATTGGCGGGAGCTGCCTGTGACTACGAGGCTGAACGGCGAGGTGCGTCAGCAGGGAAATACAAAGCAGTTTCTGTGGGACATCCCGACGCTGCTCGCGTTCATCACGGAAGCGATCACGCTGGAGCCGGGCGACGTGGTCTCCACCGGCACGCCGGCCGGCATCGGCGCGATGCAGATCGGCGACACGGTTGAAGTTGAGATCCCCGGCATTGGCGTACTAAAAAACACAGTCGGCCGCCGCAAAGGCGACGTGCGCGCATGACGCGGTTCGCTTTCCGGAGAAGAGAGGTAGACGATGTTTGATTGGTGGCGCAGGCTGATGTTTGGCCGCTACGGCGGCGACCAGCTGAACAATGCCCTTTTCGTTCTATGCATGATCCTGCTTGGTATCCACTGGCTGACCCGTTGGAGCGTTTTTATGCTGTTGGGCCTTGTCCTGCTGCTGCTTTGCTATTTCCGCATGTTTTCACGCAATATTTCGGCGCGTTATGCGGAAAACCAGAGATTCCTCGCCTTCTGGCAGCCGCTCCGCATGAAGCTGCATAATAAAACCGCACAATTTCGTGACCGTAAATACCATAAATATCTCAAGTGTCCCTCTTGCAAAACGACGCTTCGTGTGCCGCGTGGCAAGGGCAAAATTCAGATTACATGTCCTAAATGCAGGCATCAATTTATGACCAAGTCATAAATATGGAAAAATGATGCAGAAAAGGCATTGCAATTTCCTGTAAGATGCGCGATAATAGAGAAAACGGGATAAGCCATCACGAGAGGAGTCTGAAGCATGACAGTTGAGCAAATTATGGAGAAAGTCCACGCAAAGCTGAATAATAAGGACTTTAGCGGCACGGAAGGTAAACTGGCTGTTCAGGTCAATTTGACCGGCAAGGTGAGCGGTGTCTTTTACATTGAATTTCTGGATGGTGTACTCTCCGTGATGCCCTACGAGTATATCGACAGGGACGCTGCAGTCTCTATTACGATGACCAATCTTGACAAGGTCCTGAGCGGAAAACTCAAGGCGTCTGTCGCGATTGCGGAAAGCAAAATGAAGGTCGAGGGCGACGTGGACAAGGTCATGCTGCTCGACGCATTGTTGCGGCAATAAATGTATGGTTTTAAAGGCCGACCGGAGGATTTCCGGTCGGCCTTTTTGCATGCGGAAAAGGGGAATGCCGGTGTTGCGGACTGTGCCTAAGCGCAAAAATGCCCTGCGCCCGAAAATCGGGTGCAGGGCACGAGCAAGGATTTATTTTTGATATTCCTGCAACGTGAAGGAAACGGTATAGGTCGTACTGCTGCGCACAATTGTGAACTGCGCCGTGTCACCGACGCTGAGTTTATCCAGAGCGCTGTTCAGGTCGGACATGGAGCTGATTTTCGTGCCGTTGACGGATACGATACGGTCTCCCGCTTTGAGTCCGGCCTTGGCCGCGTTGGAGGACGCACCGACCGACTCGATATACACGCCGATCCAGCGCACGCCATACAGCATTGCGGTCTGCGCGTTGGATACGTCGACAAGGCTCATGCCGAGATCAATCCGCCCGGACACATAGCCTGCGTTGATGAGCTGGCTGACGATATCGGTGACGTTGTTGATCGGAATCGCAAAACCCAGCCCTTCGATGTCCTCCCCGGAAGATTTCGCCACTACGATGCCGATCAGCTTGCCGTCGCTGTCAAAAAGGCCGCCGCCCGAATTGCCGGGATTGATGGCCGCGTTGGTCTGCAGCAGAGACATGGTACGGCCGTCCAATGTGATCTCGCGTTCCTTGGCGCTGATGATGCCGTTGGTAACCGTGCCGCCGAGCTGACCGAGGGGGTTGCCGACAACCACCGCAGTTTCGCCCACAACCAGCGCATCTGAATCGCCGATGGCAGCGGGTTTCAGCCCGGTTGCCTCAATTTTGAGCACGGCGATGTCTGTTTTGGAGTCTGTACCGACCAGAACGGCCGCATAGTTCTGTCCGCTATGTAGTGTCACGTAGATTTTGCTTGCACCGTCAATCACATGGTTGTTCGTGACGAGATATCCGTCCGACGACAGGACGACGCCGCTGCCCGCGCCGGAAGAGATGTATTGCCGCAGATCAGAGCCGGTTTCAACCGATTCCGTTGTGATCTCGACAACCGAGTCCGCGGTCTCGGAAGCGACTGCGGCGATCACGCCCTTGTCCGCCGCCGTGGACAGCGTGCTCGTCCGGGTGGATGAGGAGGCTGCCGGGATAGCCGCGGCGTTCTGTGTGGACGCTGCAGCGGCTTGCGTATCTCCGTGAAGAACCCAACCAAGTGCAATTCCCCAGCCGGAAGAGGAAATCGCCAGGACAGCCAATAGGCCGGCAAGTGTTTTTTTTGATATCGACATCCGTATCACCTCGTATACTGGTTTATATGGCAACAGTATATAAGATCCGTGTGAACGCTCTATGTAGATTGTGAGAAAAATTTGAAAAGATGTGTGTCAGTCCGCCGGAGCTTTTTGCGGTATGCGCCATTCGGAGAGCAGAAGGCCGGACAAAGTAAGCATGGTGCCGAGCAGTGTGACCTTTGTAATACGTTCGTGAAGAATCAATGCCGAGCTGATGATGGAGATGACCGGCGTCATATAAATGTACACACTGGTTTTGACCGCGCCGAGCAGACGCACGGCAAGATTCCAGGTAACGAAGCAGATTGCGGATGCGCCGAGCGCCAGATACGACATATTCGCAAGGTTCAGCGGCTGTCCGAAGCGCGCCGGTTCCGGGTGGAAGCCGAACAGAGCAAGTACGGGAAGCATAAAGAGCAGACCCCACAGGAAGGTATGCCGGGTGGTCTGAATGGTATTGTAGCCAAAAGCGCTGATTTTGCGGCCAAGTACGACATAGACCGCCCAGCTAAATGCCGCGAGCACAGACAGGACATCGCCGAGCGGATTCAGGTGAAAAACCGCGCTGCCGTTCCAGCTGATCAAAAAAATACCGGTGATGGCAAAGACGAAGCCGCAGACAAAGTTGGCGCGCAATGGTTCGCCATCCAGAAAAAAGTGGGCAAGCAGTGCGGTGAAGAACGGAGCGGTGGATACAATGACGCTGACGCTGGACGCCAGGGAATAACTGAGCGCAATATTCTCAAACAAATAGTACAGCGTAATACCGCATAATCCGGCCGCTGCAAAATAGAGCTCCTGTTTCCGACTGTCGAGCCGCAGGCGGCGCGGGTACAACGCCCAAAGCGCCAGATAGCCGATGCCAAACCGGAAAAACAGGATTTCAGCCGCGGAAAACGAACGCAGCAGGATTTTGGTGGAAACAAAAGTCGTGCCCCAGACAAGCACGGTAAGAAAGGCGATCAGATGCCCGAAGGATTGGCTCCGCTGGTTCATAATTCCTCCTGAAAATACGCGCAAAAAAATACGCCTCTGCGCCCGAAACAGCACAAAACGCGAGATGGATTAAAATAATAATAGGGACAAAACTATTATAGCATAGAATTGTGCGGTTTGCGCATAAATTTTTCAGCAAAACTTGCGCGAAAGGAATCGCCCGTGATAAAATAGGGAAGCTAGTAAGGTTTTGGAGGAAGATAAAGTTGTCAGACTTTCGAAAAGAGATAGAAAACCGCCGCACGTTTGCGATTATTTCGCATCCGGACGCCGGCAAAACCACGATTACGGAAAAGTTCCTGCTGTACGGCGGCGCCATTCAGGAGGCCGGCATGGTCAAGGGCAAGAAAAACAGCCGCCATGCGGTGTCGGACTGGATGGAGATCGAAAAGCAGCGCGGTATTTCCGTTACATCCTCGGTGCTGCAATTCCGGTATCAGGGGAAGTGCATCAACATTCTGGACACTCCGGGTCACCAGGATTTTTCCGAGGACACCTACCGCACGCTGATGGCGGCGGACAGTGCGGTCATGGTCATTGACGCTTCCAAAGGCGTCGAGGCGCAGACCCGCAAGCTGTTCAAAGTCTGCGCGATGCGCGGCGTGCCGATCTTTACCTTCATCAACAAGATGGACCGCGAAGCGCGGGACCCGTATGAGCTGCTCGATGAGATCGAGACCGAGCTCGGCATCGGCACCTATGCGGTAAACTGGCCGATCGGTTCCGGCAAGCGTTTTCGCGGCGTGTATGACCGGATGGACGATCAGGTTATTGCCTTTGAGGGCGCCGATGCGCGCCACGAGGTCAAGGCGACCCGCATGTCGATCGACGACCCGATTCTGGAAGGGATGCTGCCCGAAGAGCAGTACCAGACCTTGATTGACGATGTGGAGCTGCTCTCCGGCGCGGGGGATGAGTTTGATCTCGAAGCGGTGCGCGAGGGCAAGCTTTCACCTGTGTTTTTCGGTTCGGCGCTGACCAATTTTGGTGTGGAGCCGTTTTTGGAAAAATTCCTTGAGATGTCTACGCCGCCGACGGCACGCGTTGCAGATATTGGCAGAATCGACCCGTTTGCACCGCATTTTTCCGCTTTTGTATTTAAGATTCAGGCAAATATGAACAAGGCGCACCGGGACCGCATCGCGTTCATGCGCATCTGCTCCGGTAAATTTGAGCGCGGCAAAGACGTCTGGCACATACAGGGCAACCGCAAAATCCAGCTCTCCCAGCCGCAGCAGCTCATGGCGCAGGACCGTTCCATTGTGGATGAGGCCTATGCGGGCGACATCATCGGCGTCTTCGATCCCGGCATTTTCGCCATCGGCGACACGGTTTGCGATCCCGGCACGAAATGCACTTATTCCGGCATTCCAACCTTTGCGCCGGAAATCTTCGCGCGCGTGCGCCAGAAGGACACACTTAAGCGCAAGCAGTTTGTGAAGGGCACGGAGCAGATTGCGCAGGAGGGTGCGATACAGATCTTCCACGAGCCGAACACCGGCATGGAGGAGGTCATCGTCGGCGTGGTCGGCGTGCTGCAGTTCGAAGTGCTGGAATACCGGCTGAAAAACGAGTACAATGTCGAAATTATTCGCGAAGCGCTGCCGTACAGCCATATTCGCTGGATTGAAAATACCGGGGAGGAATTTGATTACAAAACCCTCCGCCTGACATCGGATACCAAGGTTGTACAGGACTTCAGGGGCAATTACCTGCTGTTGTTCACCTCACCATGGAACATCACCTGGGCGCTCGAGCATAATGAGGGACTGGAGCTTTCGGAATTTTCGGATAATGCGTAAAAGGGAAGACCCTGCGGGGTCTTTCTTTTTTATCTGCCGGGACGTCCGGACATTTGCGTCCCAAGCGATGCATGGCGGAGATCAACGCTGGAAACCATAAAATGCATACAAGTGTGGCAAAATACGTCTTATATCGACCGGATGAGCTCTGAAAAAACAAAAAAAGAGAAAATGCTGGAAAATCATTCGTCCGCACTTTACAAATAGTAATAAAGAAAGTATAATATAAATACTTTATGACGGAGTTTGACGAATATGGCAAGTGATTTTTCCAGGACCCTCGCGCTGCTTCGGCGGGAAAAGAAAATCAGTCAAAGGACGGCGGCGGGTGACCTGCAGGTTTCTCAGGCACTGCTCAGTCACTATGAGAACGGTTTGCGCGAGCCGGGTCTCAGCTTTGTCGTACGTGCAGCGGACTACTATGGCGTTTCCTGTGATTATCTGCTCGGGCGCAGCATGTCCCGCGACGGCTCCGCCGTATCCGCCGAGCATATTCCGGATGTCTCAACCGAGAAGGATAACGTTCTGCGCGGCAGCGTCACGGCAATGCTGCATAAAAAGCTGATTGTAAATTCCGCCGCGCTGCTGATTGAACTTTCGGGCAAGGCCGGCAGCAAGCAGCTTACCAGCGAGATTTCTGCCTATTTATCTTTTGCTCTGTACAAGATATTTCGCTATCTGTACATGGCCGATCCGGCATGCGTGGAGGGAACATTCCGCACGGGGCAGGACCAGTTTGATTATCTGTGCGATTCGCAGATGCGCCTGTGTGAGCTCCGCATCCGGGTGGCGGCCAAGGGAGAGAGCGGCTTTGGGATTACAGCGGAGGAGGTTCATATGCCTTCATTTGCGCCAAATGAGCTTTCCAAGGAATATCCGGGTCTCTCGCAGTCTCTGCTCACGCTCTTGCAGACCGTGACCGACAATATCAACTCTCTGGATACGGAAGTGCGGAAGGAAAAAAAGAAAGCGAAATAAAAAGCGAAAAATTGAAAAACATGTTGACACCGGGTCGTGGGCATGATATTATAATATACGTCGCTGAGGTAAGCGGCTGAACAAAAGGGCCGATAAGCTGGTGTAGCTCAGTTGGTAGAGCAGCTGATTTGTAATCAGCAGGTCGGGGGTTCAAGTCCGTCCACCAGCTCCACAACCCGGCGGGGCAGCGATGAAAATTGGATATGGGAGGTTTCCCGAGTGGCCAAAGGGGGCAGACTGTAAATCTGTTGTCTATGACTTCGGTGGTTCGAATCCACCACCTCCCACCAGAAAGAGACACGTCCTACGGGGCGTGTTTTATTTTACTTTTTTGCTGTGTGGACATGAATGTCTGTCCGGAACATGAGGAGGAGAACACAATGGATTATCAGGAACTGCTCAAGCTGCGCCAACGGGCGGGCGGACTAAATAAACACCTTGGCATACGCGTGCTGGAGATCAGCGAAGGCGCCGCGACAGCCGAGTTGGATCTTACGCCGGAAACGCTGAATCCGCTGGGCAACGCGCATGGCGGCACGCTTTTTACCCTGTGTGATGTTGCCGCTGGTTCGGCCGCCGCATCCCATGGACGGGTCGCAGTGACGCTTTCGAGTATTATCAACTATCTCCGTCCCGGCAAAGCAGGTGAAACGCTCCGTGCGACGGCGTCCGAGCTGAAAACGGGAAAAAATACGTCGGTATATAACGTGGATGTGCGGGATACGGAGGGAGCGCTGATCGCAAACTGCACGTTTACAATGTTCTACACGGGCCTGCGAGTGGAAGACGCGTGGCAGGCAGATTGACCGGCGCGCTGTGAGCGCCGCTTCTCGACTGGTACCGTACGGAGGCGCGCCCGCTGCCCTGGAGG
>JBFWIM010000075.1:0-9313 GCA_050255995.1 Intestinibacillus sp. | reverse complement strand
GCGCTTGGCATCCCGTTGGAAAAAGCGGCTGCCGCGCTGGCCGATGCGGTCGGCGTGAAAGGCCGGGCGGAGGTCGTCCCGACCCCAACGGATTATACCGTCCTGATTGATTACGCACATTCGCCGGACGGCGTGGAGAATATTCTGAACGCCGTGCGCGGTTTTTCCAAGGGGCGCGTTGTCGCGCTGTTCGGCTGCGGCGGCGACCGCGACCGTACCAAACGGCCCAGGATGGGGGCGATTGCCGCACGGCTCGCCGATCTCTGCATTGTAACCTCAGACAATCCGCGCACGGAGGAGCCGCAGGCCATTATCGACGATATCCTTGCAGGCATGCGGGACAGCGCTACCCCGTGCGAGGTGATCTGCGACCGTCACGAGGCCATTCGCTGGGCGCTGGACCACGCGCGGAAAGGTGACACGATTGTCCTTATGGGCAAAGGGCACGAAACCTATCAGGAAGTGAATCATGTGAAGCACCATCTTGACGAAAGAGAAGAAGTTGCAAAATATTTTACAGAAAAGTCGAAACATTGACGCGCATTTGTGATATAATTTCATGCAAATGCGTACAGAGGGTGTAAGGAATGGAAAGATTTGAACTGGGTGAGGCGGCACGCTGGGCGAGAGGCGTGCTGCATGGGGAACATGCCGCGCAGACCATGATCGAAAGTGTTTCGACCGATTCGCGGCAGATCGGGCAAAACTGCCTGTTTATCCCGCTGGCGGGCGATCGCTTCGATGGGCACGACTTTATCGAGCAGGCGGTGGCGTCCGGCGCGGCCGCCGTTCTGTCCCACCGTGCGGAAGAACGCTATGCCGTGCCGTCCATCCAGGTTCCGGATACGCGGACGGCGCTGCTGCATCTCGCGGGGGGATATCGCACCTCGCTTCCGGCCCGCGTGGTCGGCGTCACCGGCTCGGTCGGCAAGACGACGACGAAGGAGATGGTCGCCTCGGTGCTCGCGCAGCACTGTGAGACGCTCAAAACCGACGGCAACCTGAACAACGAGATCGGTCTGCCGCTGACCCTGCTGCGGCTCGAGAAATCCACGAAAGCCGCAGTGCTGGAAATGGGCATGAACCA
Source organism: Intestinibacillus sp. (assembly GCA_050255995.1). Lineage (GTDB taxonomy): Bacteria > Bacillota > Clostridia > Oscillospirales > Butyricicoccaceae > Intestinibacillus. Next base: position 8,226 of record JBFWIM010000075.1, on the reverse strand, counting down.
TTTCGGCGAACTGTCCCGCATGACGGCGGCGGCGCAGCCGGATATTGCGGTCATCACGAATATCGGCACCTCGCATATCGAGTTTCTGGGCTCGCGCGAGGGTATCTGCCGCGCCAAGCTGGAAGTCCTTGAAGGGCTTCGCCCGGGCGGCGTGGCCGTACTGTGCGGCGACGAGCCGCTTCTCTGGGAAAAGCGCGGGCAGCTTCCGTGCGAGACCCTTTATTACGGCATCGATAATCCGGAATGCGATATCATCGCGGACGACATCGTCAACGAGGGTGCGGTTGTCCGCTTCGAGATCCGCAATCACAAGCTTTGGGACTGCCGCCAGCTCCCGGTCGGGGAGAGCGTGCGCGCGCATCTGTGCGTCGCGGGGCGGCACAATGTACGAAACGCGCTTGCCGCCGCCGCGGTGGCGCTGCGCTTCGGCGAGGAGCCCTGCAATATCGTCGCGGGACTGAGCGCATACCGTCCGGACGGTATGCGGCAAAATACATACGATAAAAACGGCTTTACTATTTTTGCCGATTGCTATAACGCCAGCCCGGACGCGGTGGAAGCCGCGCTTCAGGCGCTCTCCGAAATCCGTGCGAAAGGGCGACGCATTGCCGTGCTTGGCGGCATGCTGGAACTCGGGAGCTATCAGGAGGAGGGGCACCGCCGGGCGGGCCGTGCCGCGGCCAAATATGCCGACGGGCTGTACCTTTATGGCGCGGGCAGTGAATTCACATGCGCCGGTGCGCTTGAAGCCGGCATGAAAAAAGAAAACATCCACAGCTTTGAAACGCACGAGGCGCTAGCCGAAGCCCTGCGGGCCGATGCGCAGCCGGGTGACGCGTTGTTATTCAAGGGCAGCCGCGGCATGAGAATGGAGCGCGCGCTCGAGCTGTTTACGGGGGAAGCATAACATGTTGTTTTTAGGACTGGTGGCGCTGGTGACGGCGTTTGTCGTCACGGTAGTGATCGCGAAGCCGATTATCGGGTGGCTGCGCCGCATGAGATTCGGCCAGAAGATACTGGAGATCGGCCCCAAATGGCATATGAACAAGCAGAACATCCCGACGATGGGCGGCTTTTTGTTCATCATCGGCATCACGGCGGCTGTTCTGCTTTGCCTGCTTCTGTACTACCTGAGCGACCTGACCGGCGTGTTGACCGGCGTCATCGGGTTGATCAGCGATTGGAGAAACATCTCCGCGGTCGGCGTCATCGGCGGTGCGGACGGTCCGACCTCGATCCTGGTGTCGACGCGTGTCAGCTCTATTTTGAGCGGCGTGATGGTCCTGGGTCTTGCGCTGGCCTACGGCGCAGTCGGTATGGTCGACGATCTGGCGAAAATCAAGAAAAAACAGAACGCCGGACTGACGCCGATTCAGAAATTGATATTACAGATAGTTGTAGCTGCTGTATTTATTACGGTTTTGCGCATCGCCGGCGGCGTGGATACCGCCGTGTGGGTGCCGTTCGTGAATGTCAGTTTTCGCGTTCCGTGGGTGATCTATATCATCCTGTCGGCCTTTATCATTGTGGGGGCGGATAACGCCGTCAACCTGACGGACGGTCTGGATGGTCTCGCGGCCGGCGTGACGGTGCCGGTGGCGCTGTTCTTTGTCGCAGTCGGCTTCCGGCAGAATAACGCCGGTGTGGTGATTTTCGCCGCGGCGCTTGCCGGCGCGCTTGTCGCATTCCTGATTTTTAACTTCAACCCCGCGAAGGTTTTTATGGGGGACACCGGCTCGCTCTTTTTGGGAGGCGCGGTCTCCGGGTTGGCTTTTGCCTGTGATATGCCGCTGATTCTGATTCCAGTCGGTATTATATATATTTGGGAAACACTCTCTGTTATCATACAAGTGGCCTATTTCAAGCTCACGCATGGCAAGCGCGTCTTTAAAATGGCGCCCTTTCATCACCACTTGGAAATGTGCGGCTGGAGTGAGCGCAAAATTGTTATCACTTTCGCGCTGATCACCGCCGTGCTCTGTGCCATTGCCTGGTGCTTTGGCGTGACGCCGCACGCTGCGGCGTAAAACCGTAAACGCATGGAGAAAGGGGGACGCCTGTGCCGGCAAGATCCACGCAGCTCATTGAACGTCAGATCCGCGAAACACCGCGCCGGCGTACGGTGGACAGCCCGACGCTGCTAATCGTGCTCATGCTCATGGCGACGGGGCTGATAGCCCTGTTCACCGCAAGCTATTCGAACGCGATGTATCAATTTAATGATCCGCTCTATTATATCAAACGGCAGGCGATCTTCGCGGCGGCCGGCCTCGGGATCATGTGGTTTGTTTCGGGAGTCAATTACCGCGTTTACGCGCGCTTTCAAAAGCCGCTGCTGATCCTTTCTTACGGCCTGCTGGCGGTTACGCCGTTTATCGGCATGAAGGTCAAGGGCGCGACGCGCTGGATCGACCTCGGCCCCTTTGGGTTCCAGCCATCAGAAGTCATGAAAGTTGCGATTGTTGTTTCTTTCGCATATTACATTGCCCGCAATCCGAACTCTGTCCGCACGCTTCGGGGGCTGATCTGGCCCTATGGCGTCATGCTGGTCACGGTTGCAGGGCTGCTGATTCTCGAACCCCATATGTCCGCGACCATGATTATCTTCCTGATCGGCGGCGTGATGCTGTTTGTCGGCGGCATGCGGCTCTGGGTTATCCTGATTCCAATCGTCTGCGGCCCTGCCGCATTCATCGCATATCTAAAAATAAAACCCTATGCGATGGACCGCATCCGCGTCTGGCTGGATCCGTTTATCGACCTGCGCGGCGATGGCTGGCAGGGCGCGAACAGCCAGGTGGCGATCGGCTCGGGAGGTCTGTTCGGGCTGGGGCTGGGGAATGGACGCCAGAAGCACCTGTATCTGCCCGAGCCGCAGAATGATTTTGTCTTTTCCGCTTTCTGCGAGGAGCTGGGGCTGATTGGCGCGGTGCTTGTCATGCTGCTGTTCGCCTATCTGATTTTCCGTGGCTTCTACATCGCGCGATCCTCACGGGATAAGTTTGGCTGCCTGCTGGCAACCGGCATCACCGCAAAGCTCGCGATTCAGACCCTGATGAACCTCTGCGTCATCACAGGCATTTTCCCGGTCACCGGCGCGTCGCTGCCGTTTTTCAGCTACGGCGGTACCGCCTTGCTCATGCAGCTCGGTGAGATCGGTATTCTGCTTAATATTTCGAGATTTATGACGGTGGATAACACCGGATAGTTCTAAATACCCCCTGGAAAGGTTCACTCATCATGAAATTGTACATTACCGGCGGCGGCACGGGCGGCCACGTGACCCCCGGCCTCGCCATTGCGCGTTACTTCCAGAGTAAACGGCCCGATACCGAAATCCGATTTGCGGGCACGGCGTCGGGCATTGAATCCAGACTGGTGCCGCGCGAGGGATATCCGCTCGACACGATTGATATTGCCGGCCTGCGCCGCAGCCTGAAGCCCGCCGACATCGTGCACAACATCGGCGCGGTGCGCAAGGCGGCCACCGCGGTCGGCAAAGCCAAGAAACTGCTGCGCGCGGCAAAGCCGGACTGCGTGATCGGCTGCGGAGGCTATGCGAGTTTTCCCGTTGTTTCCGCCGCGCAGAAGCTCGGCATTCCAACGGTGTTGCTTGAGGTCAACGCGCTGCCGGGTAAGGTTACCAAGATGCTTGCGCCGAAAGCCGACCGCGTGCTGGTCTGTTTTGAAGAGGCGAAAAAGCTGCTGGGAGACCGGCCGAACATTCACCTGACCGGCGCGCCCGTGCGCGGCGAAATCGTGTTCGCGAACCGGGAACAGGCGAGAAAGACGCTGGGGCTTGGCGAGCAAAAGCTCGTTGTATCCTTTTGGGGCTCCATGGGCGCGCTCTATATGAACCGCCACATGGCAGGCATGCTCGCGCTCGAGGCCGCAGACAATGTAAACTACCGCCATGTGCATGCGACCGGCACGGCGGCGTACCAATGGATGCCGGAACTGGCTGCCCAAAAGGGCGCGGATCTTGCGGCGCATCCTAATTTACAGCTTACAGAATACATTTATAATATGGCGGATATGATGGCGGCGGCCGATCTGGTGATTTGCCGCGCGGGGGCGGCGACCATCGGTGAGTTGTGTGCGCTTGGCAGGCCGTCCATCATGGTACCCTCTCCCTATGTCGCGGAAAACCACCAGGAGAAAAACGCGCGTGCTCTGGAAAAGGCGGGCGCGTGCCATGTGATTACCGAGCCGGAATGCACGCCCCAAAAACTCTATGATATGACGCTTGCGCTGCTGGCAGACGATGAAAAACGCCTCCAAATGAGCCGAAGCGCGGCAAAGCTGGCCGCGCTCGACGCATCGGAGAAAATTTACCGGCACATTCTGGAGGCCGTGCGGTAATGGCGCGGCGCAGAAGCCCGGCGCGGCAGAGACATAACCGCTCGGTGCGTGTGCGTCGTCAGACGCGCCGCCGCCGCTTTGCGCGGATGCTGTACCGCCTGCTGTGCCTGCTGCTGATCTTTGGCGCGGGCGCGCTCGCGCTGACGGTCTTCTTCAAGGTGGATACGGTTGAAGTGGAAGGCGATACCCGCTATTCGGCGGACGAGCTGCGGCAGACGCTGGGCGTACAAAAAGGGGACAACCTCTTTTTCTGGGGAAAGACTGCCGGCATCAGCAGGCTGTTTGCAAACTATCCGTATCTGGATCAGGTGCGCGTACGGCGCAGGCTGCCCGACACGCTGGTGCTTTCGGTAACGGAATGCACGGCGCGCGCGGCGCTCCAGGCCGGAGACGGATATGTGCTGGTTGATCAAAACGGCAAGCTGCTGGAGCAGGTTGCCTCGGACGGAATCGGGCAGATGCCCGTCGTTGCGGGCATCTCGGTTACCGATACAGTAATTGGCCGAAATCTGGACAGCCGGGTCGACGCAAACAACCAGCTGTTTACGCTGCTGGGTGCGTTGGCGGAAGCCGGGATTATGAAGGACGTCAATTTTATCAACATGAATTCGCTGGCCGATATTCGGGTAGGCTATCAAGGGCGGTTCGATGTGCATTTCGGTTCCGTTCTGGATTTGGAACGCAAACTCCGTTTTCTAAAGGCCGTTGTGGATGAGCGGCTTTCTCCTTCAGATATCGGCGTCATCGACCTGACCGACGAAACGCGCGCGCGGTTCCGACCCGGGACCAAGGAATCGGTCGCGGCTTCCGCAGGGTCGGCTGCCGCGCCGGCCCAGGATACGGCGGACACGATGGCGCAGGATTCACAGCAGAATGCCGTCCAACCGAAGCAGGATACTGCCTCCAAGGCACCAACAAGCCAACAACTGCCGGAAGCATCCGGCGACGCGGCTTAAACGGGAAGGGAATCACATGAAAACAAAAACGAAAGGTACGATCGCCATCGCGCTGATCTGCATGCTGCTGGCTTTTGCGCTGACATGGCAGATGCGCAGCGTCACCGCTTCGGGCGGCGTGACGAACAATACCGCCAAGGCGCGCGCCGATCAGTTACAGGCGCAGCTTGATTCGGAACAGGAAAAAAACGAGGCGCTGCTCAAGCAGTTGCTCGAATATAAGGACGAATTGCAGGCGTTTTCCGACCAGGCTGAGGAGGCGGGCGGCATGTCGCGCGTACTCTCGCAAAGACTGGAGCAGACGATGATTCTGTCCGGAGAATCTACGGTGCATGGGCCGGGCGTTACGATTAAGCTGAGCGATTCCAATTGGACCAACACGACCGGAGCGGATGAAAACTATTACGTCATCCATGATGAAGACCTGCTCAAGGTCATTAACGAGCTGCGCAACGCGGGCGCCGAGGCCATTGCGATCAACGGCGAGCGGCTGACCGCCCGCAGCGAGATCCGCTGTGTCGGCGCGATGGTAAACGTAAACAACAACCGCTACTCCGCGCCATATACCATCACGGCAATCGGCAACGCGGACGAGCTGTACAATGCCATGTATATGCGCCAGGGCGTGGTAGATTCCCTGAAAATCTGGGGCATTCAGGTGAGCGTGAGCAAATCGCTCGATCTTATGATCGCGGGATACACCGGAGGGCTGGAATTTAAATATGCGGAGCCGGTCAAATCCGAACAGACGGCGAGCGAGGGAGGATAAACCATGCTGATTTTTTTCGCGGTGCTCATTGGCGTTCTCTGCGGCGTGCTGGTTCCGCAAAACCTGCCGCCTTCCTTCACGCCGTTTCTGGCGATCGGTCTGCTCGCGGCGTGCAATACGCTGTTCGGCGGCATCGCGGCACAGGTGCACCGCAAGTTTGACGTGCGGGCTTTCGTGTTCGGTTTTTTTATCAACACGATTCTTGCAATGGTGCTGACTTTCGCGGGCGTCAAGCTTGGTGTGGACTTCTCACTTGCGGCAATTGTGTACTTTGGCACACGAATTTTTAATAATCTCGCAAAGATACAGCATTCGATATTGCAAAAAAACGGCAATGGGGTTAAAATTAAAGAGATAGGGGACAAGCCTCTCCTGCAACTTAAAAAGTTCAAAAGGACGTTCCCCCCGGACGGCAGCGGGGACGATGACAATACAAAACAGGACACGCTTTAACGAATAATAAGTACCATTTTATGGAGGACGGCAGAATGGGTTTTGAATTTGAAACGGGGATGGACAATGTCGTAACCATTAAGGTCATCGGCGTTGGCGGCGGCGGCAACAACGCGGTAAACCGCATGATCACCGGCGGCGTGCAGGGCGTCGAATTCATCGCAATCAATACAGACAAGCAGGCGCTCAACTATTCCGCCGCGACGGTGAAAATTCAGGTTGGCGAGAAGCTGACCAAGGGCCAGGGAGCGGGTTCCAACCCTGAGATCGGCCGTAAGGCTGCGGAAGAGAGCCGTGAGGAGATCGCCAAGGCGCTTGAGGGTACCAATATGGTATTCATCACCGCCGGTATGGGCGGCGGTACCGGTACGGGCGGCGCACCGGTCGTGGCGCAGATTGCCCGGCAGATGGGTATCCTGACGGTCGGTGTCGTTACACGCCCCTTTAATTTTGAAGGGAAAAAGCGCATCGAACAGGCGCTGGGCGGCATTGACGCCCTGCGGGAGAATGTCGATTCGCTGGTTATCATTCCAAATGAGCGTCTGAAGTTTGTTTCCGAGCAGAAAATCACCTTTAAAAATGCGTTTGATATTGCTGACGGCGTGCTCCGTCAGGCAGTCGCCAATATTTCCGAGCTGATTACGGTGCCCGGCTTCATCAATCTGGACTTTGCCGACGTCACCTCCGTCATGAAGGACGCAGGCTATGCGCATATCGGCACCGGCAAGGCTGCTGGCAAGGACAAGGCGGCCGAGGCCGCCAAAATGGCGATTTCCAGCCCGTTGCTGGAAACCTCGATCGATGCGGCGCACGGCGTCATTCTGTCGATCACGGGCTCGTCCGACATCGGCCTCGACGAAATCGAGATCGCGGCAGGCATGGTACAGGCGGCCGCGCATCCGGATGCGCACATCATCTTCGGCGCTTCCATCGATGATGAGCTGGATGATGAAATCCGCGTTGTCGTTATCGCGACCGGATTTGATAAGACCCCTAACGCAGCGGCTGCGGGTACAAAGACCGAGCCTGCGCAGAGCTCCGCGACGCTGTATACCGCGGCGCAGCAGAATGTGACGGCGCAGCAGCAGAGCGCGGTTGCGGCGGAAGCGGGACAGGCGGCGCGGCCGCAGACAGAGGACCAGGAAGACAAAGCGTTTGAAGAAATTCTTACAATTTTCGGCCGGGGCAGATAACAACTAAAATACATAGCTTTACAGCTCTTTTGTAATAGAAAGGGCTGTTTTAGTGCTTGTCAAAAAAATTGGATAAAAAAGGGGGGATTCTGCCGTGAGTCCGGAACCGCGAAGTATAAAATGGAAAATAAAAGGAACTGGCGGCAGTAGAACCCCGTGAACCTGCCGCGGAAAGGCAGGAGCAATGATCGAATACTACAAGACGATCGGCAGCAAAATCGAAAAGCTGGAGAGCTTTGCCGAGGGCTGCTGGATCAATATGGTGCACCCTTCCCGCGAGGAAATTGAGTATATCGTGGACACGCTGTCGGTCGAGGAGGATTTTGTCCTCGCGGCCCTTGACCCGGAGGAAAGCTCGCGTGTGGAGTCGGAAGAGGAACAGGTGCTTATGATCGTCGACATCCCGACGATCGAAGCCGAGGACAAGGAAAATGGCGGACAGATATTCGGCACATTGCCGATTGGCATCGTGGTCATGAAGAATGCCGTGATC
>JBFWIM010000074.1:0-9341 GCA_050255995.1 Intestinibacillus sp. | reverse complement strand
TAAACCTACTCGATAATCATATCCGGCCAGTTATTGGCGGCTATCCGCTAGGCAAAATATCAACCAGCCAGCTACAACAAATGCTCAATCAGGCGGTGCAGGACAAGGGGCAGTCAATCCGTATGGCTGAGGGTATCCGTACAACTCTAAAGCAGATTTTCGGCTTCGCCTGCCAAAATGATATTTTAAAATCCAACCCGGCAGACAACACGAAGATCCTGCGATCCCAAAACACTGCGAAGCGTGTTCGAAAGCAGCAGAAGGCACTCTCGATTGAAGAACGCAGCCACCTGCTACAGGCGCTGGAAGGGGAGAGCATCTTATATCCGGCAATCATTATGCTGCTGTTTACAGGCATGCGTGTGGGAGAGTTGCTTGCGCTGCAATGGCAGCATATCGCACTCGATACAAAAACCGTTACGATTGAGCAGGCACTGGTACGGCGCCATGAAACCGACAGGGCGGGCAAGCTCCAGAAAGAGCTACACATGGTGGATGCCCCAAAAACTGAAAGCTCCTACCGGACGCTACGGCTGCCTGAAATTGTCATTTCCGCATTACAGGCGTGGAAAACTTATGCCAAGGAAACCTTACATTTGGAGTTGCAGCCGGAAGCCTACGTTTTCTGCAACAGTAAGACAGGCAAGCTGCGTACATATACCGGCTTTCGTTCGAGCTACTATCACTTCTTGGATCGACATCAGCTCGACCGCAGCCGCTTCCATTTTCATGCCCTCCGGCATACCTTTGCAACCATGCTTCTGGAGGGCGGCATACAACCAAAAATCGCGCAGGAAATTCTCGGACATGCGAGTGTAACGACTACCCTGAATATCTACTCTCATGTGGTTCCGGAAGTTTTAACAGGAGTCGCGTCTATGCTGGACGACATTCATGAAAGCATGACACAAGGAACGTACACACCAAAGATTAGCGTTGAAAAGACATGAGCCATTCCAATGCAGAAAGGGCTCTTCCTGTGCATATCCGCATCAATCCTGCAGAAAGTGCAGATATTCGGTTAAGCGTTCCTCCACATAGCCGGCAACCATCCGAATCATCGGCTCTGCCGTACCGTCACGATAGTAGGCGTCGAAGCATTCGTAATACCGGCGACGGTCGGCGAATTTTACGTTAATGGGAGGGTAACCATTTTGCATCAGTGTAAAATTGAGCAGCAACCGCCCGGTTCTGCCGTTTCCGTCGATGAAAGGATGAATGCCCTCAAACTTCAGATGAAACAAGGCTGCACTTTCAATCGGGTGCAGCTTTGTTTTTTTGAATTCAGATATCAGGAGCTCCATCTGTTCTGGAACAAGAAAAGGCTGTGGAGGCTCATGGAACGCGCCCATAATGCGCACGGGAATGCGGCGATACACACCCTTGTCATCCGCACGGTCGATCAAAATCAGCGAATGGATCATTTTGATTTCGTACTCCGAAAATTCCGCCTTATTCGAAACCAATCGGCAGACATACGCAAACGCATCCTTATGTCCGATCGCCTCCAAATGATCTTTTAGAGGCTTCTGGTTAATGGTTACCCCCTCCAGCACCAATGCCGTTTCCTGTAGGGTAAGGGTGTTGCCTTCAATCGCATTGGAGTTATACGTAAACTCCACGAGGAACTGCTCCTGCAGCCGTTTCAGCTCACCTTGGGTAAATGGACGTCTGTGGTTTAACTCTTCTCTCAGAGCATCTACACGAGCAAACAGAGGGGAGTATACAGCGGAAATGTCTTTCCCTTTGTTTCGCCGCGCATCGGCAGGCTTGAGCGAATCCATCGGAATCAAATAGGAACGACCATTTTTCATGACACCGTCTATTTTATTTTGCGAACAGAGGACCCTGATGCGCCGATCAGAAATTCCCCATTTTCCTGCAGCTTCAGAAACGGACATATATTCCATAACGGCACCCCCTGATAAGTAATTGTGATAGTTTTATTATAGCCAGCGACCGGAATAATATCAACTGAATTTGAAAAATAGTTCATGTATTATTCCGAATGGGCGCGTGAAGAATATCGCTTGAATCCCAAATGGCTGGTGCAAATAAGGTGCAATTGGTGCAAAAACGGTGCAAACGAAAATCAAAACCATGAAGATTCAGAACATTTTAAAGATTTAAACGGCAGATTACAGAAACGAGTAAAATCCGGGAATAGGGGAGTTTCTTAGATGAAAAGTTTCGATAAAATACAAATACCCCGTGAAATCATTTGATTTCACGGGGTATTTGTTGGTGGCTCATCGGGGATTCGAACCCCGGACACCCTGCTTAAAAGGCAGGTGCTCTGCCAACTGAGCTAATGAACCGGATAGATGGCAGGGACGGCTGGATTCGAACCAGCGAATGTCGGCGTCAAAGGCCGATGCCTTACCGCTTGGCGACGCCCCTGTATTCGTTCAGTTCCGGCTTGATCCGGCCGTATGATGCTCTTAGACAGAACGCGCTGCGGCTTGCAGCGCGTTCGACTAGGAAAAATGGGGTGGATAAAGGGACTCGAACCCTCGACCCTCGGAACCACAATCCGATGCTCTAACCAACTGAGCTATACCCACCATATAAAGTTTGTGTTCCCGGGCTGCAGGGAATGGCGCAAATTGGTACGCCAGGAGGGATTCGAACCCCCGGCCTACTGCTTAGAAGGCAGTTGCTCTATCCGACTGAGCTACTGGCGCATAAGGAAAATCCCGATCGCTGGGAAGATACCGCTTTGCCTGTCCCACGCCCGGCTTCCCCAAAAGCGTATGTATTTTTGGAGCGGGTGATGGGAATCGAACCCACGTGTTCAGCTTGGAAGGCTGACATTCTACCATTGAACTACACCCGCGGGTTTTCTGAGACTTGTATATTATAACAAGATTCAGCAAGGGTGTCAATCTTTTTTAACGATTTTACAGAAAAATTTTTCTGTTATTCTTTTAAAGACACAAAGGACAAAGACGCGCCCAAACGGTTCCTTGCGGGAGCCGTTTGGGCGGCCTTAAAAAGGCGTCAGATCGTTGAAACGGACAGCTTTCCGTCCTGTACCGTGATGTGCGCACCAGTGAGCGGACGCTCCCACGCGCTGACAATCTCGGCGGCCAGCGCATTTTCCACCTCTTTTTCGATCAGGCGGCGCAGGTTACGCGCGCCATACTGCACGGAGAAGGATTTCTGCGTCAGATATTCGATCAGGCTGTCATCCCAGGTCAGGCGGATGGAGCGCTCCTTCAGAGAGTCGCGCAGTTCGCCGAGCAGGATGCCTGAGATGCGCACAAAGTCGTCCCGGGTGAGCTGGTTAAACGAAACAATCTCGTCGATGCGGTTGAGGAACTCAGGGCGCATCAGGCTTTCGAGCGCCTTGATGGCGCGGTCGCGCGCCTGTTCGGAGACCGTCTTGCCGAAGCCGACCTCAACCGTCTTATTCTGCGAACCCGCGTTTGAGGTCATGACGATGACCGTATTCTCAAAATTGACCACACGCCCGTGCGCGTCGGTGATGCGGCCGTCATCCAGAATTTGCAGCAGGATATTGAGCACATCCGGGTGCGCCTTTTCGATTTCGTCGAACAAAATGACGGAATACGGGCGGCGGCGGATTTTCTCGGTCAGCTGGCCGGCCTCGTCGTAACCGACATAACCCGGAGGCGAGCCGACCAGACGGGAGACCGTATGCTTTTCCATAAACTCCGACATGTCGAAGCGGATGAGCGATTCCGGCGCGTCGAACAGGTCGGAAGCCAGCCGCTTGACCAGCTCGGTCTTGCCCACGCCGGTGGGACCGACGAAGAGGAAGGAGACCGGCTTTTTCTTGGGGCTGATGCCCGCGCGGGAGCGGCGGATGGCCGCGCCGATGGCGCGGATGGCGTCCTCCTGGCCGATGACGTGTTCGCGCAGGCGATCCTCGAGCGTCTGCAGGCGCGAAAACTCAATCTCGCACACCTTGGAGGCGGGGATACCGGTCCAAAGCTCAATGACCTGCGCAAGATGCTCGGCGGTCAGCGTGGGCGCGGGCTTGTGCCGCAGCAGGTCAAGCTGGCTCTGCACCTGCAGGGCGTGGCTTTGCAGCATGGCCATGCGCTCATAGGTGCGCTCGTTCTGGTCTTCCTGCAGCAGCGCTTCGCGCTCCTCGTCGAGCCGATCCAGCTCATTCTGCAGGCGCGGCACCTCGCCGATCGCCGGGTTTTGCAGGTTGACGCGCGAGCAGGCTTCATCGATCAGGTCAATGGCCTTGTCGGGCAGAAAACGGTCTGTGATATAGCGCTCGGAAAGCTGCGCCGCCTGCCGGCAGATTTCATCCGGGATGGCCACGCCGTGGAAGGTCTCGTAGTAGGAGCGGATGCCCTTGAGGATTTCGACGGTGTCCGCGATGGACGGCTCCGCCACGGTGACCGGCTGGAAGCGGCGCTCCAGCGCAGCGTCCTTTTCGATATATTTACGGTATTCGTTATACGTCGTCGCGCCGATCACTTGGATTTCGCCGCGGCTGAGCGCGGGTTTCAGGATATTCGCGGCGTTCATCGAGCCCTCGGAATCGCCCGCGCCGACGATGTTATGCACCTCGTCGATGACCAGAATGATGTTGCCGAGCCGCTTGACTTCGTCGATCAGACCCTTCATACGGCTTTCAAACTGCCCGCGGAACTGCGTGCCCGCGACGAGCGCCGTCAGGTCGAGCAGGTGGATCTCCTTGTTTTGCAGCTTGTAAGGCACTTTGCCCTCCGCAATGCGCAGCGCGAGGCCCTCCGCCACGGCGGTTTTGCCCACGCCGGGCTCGCCGATCAGGCAGGGGTTGTTCTTCTGGCGGCGGTTCAGGATCTGGATGACGCGCTCGGTTTCACGCTCGCGGCCGACGATGCGGTCCAGTAGGCCGTCCGCCGCTTTGGCCGTCAGATCCTCGCAGTATGTGGTGAGGAATTTGCGCTTTTTGTCGCGCCGGGGATCCTTTTTCTCGGTGCGGATCGAGGAGGCCGCGCTTTCCTCGGGTGCAGCGGAGCCATGCGCCTGCCCCTGCTGGAACAGTTTCTCCAGGAAGGGGAAGGAACGGGTGGTGGAGACGTCTTTTTCGTCGCCGCCGGGCAGATCCTCCACCGTTTCGGGGGCGTCGGTTTCGTCGTCCTCAGCGCCTTCCGCAGCATCGGATCGCTCCGAACCGGCAAGTGTTTCCATTTCGCCGGAAAGCGCCTCAAGATCATCTTCGGTGATGCCCATCTGCTCCATCAGGCTGTCCACCGGCTTGATGCCGAGTTCTTTGGCACATTTGAGGCAGATCCCCTCGTGCGAGGTTGCACCGCTGTTTTCCATTTTGGTGATGAAGACCACGGCAATATTCTTACCGCAGCGGGAACACATAGGCATTTGCATAGTAATACTCCTTATTATCGGGACCGGCGTCAGACCGTCCCGAGCAAACCCTGGGGAATCAGACCCAGGAGGGATTTCGTGAGCAGAGTCTTTTGGAGCGCGGCGGGCGAGAGCGGGCCGAGTTCCGAAAAAAGTGCGGGAGAAAAACGTGCAAGCGCCCACAGAATGAGCAGACAGAGCGCGAGTCCGCACGCGAGGCCGACGGCGCCGCCCGCGAGCGCATCCAGGAAGCCGAGCGGGGTGGCTCTTGCGACCAGTCGAAGCGCTTCCCCGATCAGTCGGAACAGGAAGGAGAAGGCGGCAAGGAAAATAAAGAACAACAGAAAATAGGCGAGGCTCTGCGACATGCTTGCGGCTGCCTGGCCGGCTGCCGTCTGCAGCGGCTGAGACGCGTCCGTGAGCAGATCGGAATCCAGCAGCCGCTGCAGCGTGCCGGAGAGCGACTGGAACAGGGACTGCCCGTCAGCGGCCGCCTGTGCACCGCCGCTTTGCAGGGCGGCCTGCGCCTGCTGTCGAAAGACGTCGCCCACAATCGGGGTGATCAGGAACTGCGCCATAAAGGGCGCGGTCAGCTTTGCGGCGACCACCGCCGCGGCAAACGAGATGAAATTGCCCAGCAGGCCGAACAGCGTGCGGGAAAAGCCGCGCCGCCAGCCGGTGATGAGATTCACGAGCAGGATGGCCAGAATAATAAGATCGCTTGGTGACAGCAGGAGCTTAAGGGTTTCCGGTGTCAGCTGCAAGGTTGTCGCTTCCATGAATGGGCTCCTCCGATTGCATTTCCCGCAGCAGGCGGGCCTCCTTGCCAAACAGCACGCACGCCGTACCGTCCCGCTCGAGCAGCACGCGGCGGCCGCCTGCGGCGGAAGCGTCCGTCCAGAGCGGTTCCAGTTTATCATTATAGACGTGCAGGCCGGCAGTGGTCAGCAGGGCGAGCCTGCCGCCCGCGAGGGACAGCCCGGTCAGCTCCTCTTCCGTGGCGAGGGGACCGGTCATACGGCCGTTTCCCGAAAGTACGACGACCTCGCTGCGGGCCGATTTGGTATACGAGCGCCGCGCCAAAGCGACTGCGCCGTTGTCAAAAGCGAAGCCGATCAGGTCGCTCGCGGGGTAGGTTTCGGTGCAAAACGCCTTGCCGCGCAGATCTACCAGATAGACGCCCGTATCGCACACAGCGGCGGCAACCGTATCGCTTAAAAAGCGGACCTCCAAGCCAAGGCTTGCATCAAGGCTGCACTCGGCCGCGACTTCCTGCCGACCAAGGTCGAACAGCAGGAGCCTGCCTTCCAGCGCGGCGCCGTTCTGGCGGAAGGCAAGCGCCGCCATCCGCCGGCCGTCGGGAGAAACAGCGGCGGACTGTACATAGTATTCGGAGGTCAGCCACTTATACGTCAGCTGCTGGTCCTTGTTGAAAACACGCACGGCGGTTTTATAGCCCGCCTCATCCGTCACGACGGCGAACGAGCCGTCCAGACCCATGCAGGCGTTCAGGATAGGGGAGGTCAGCCTGTCGCTGCCCCAGTCCAGCTCAAGCGGGGCAAGGCCGTTGGTGACGGTCAGCCCGGTGCCGCCGCGGTCATAGGCGAGGATATGGTCCTCCGAGGCGTCAAGCGCAATGTGGGCGTAGCCGAGCTGCAGTGTGAGCTGATGCAGGCCGCCGGGGTGTGCGACGTAGAGGGTATCGCTGTCCGCCACGGCCAGACCGCCTGCGAACAGCTCGGTATCGACATAGCTGCTCGACTGAAAGGGAATCGTATTCATATCTCCGGGGGCGGCGTTCAGACCAAGACTGACATAACTGCCTACCCGGCGCAGATTGTCCGGCAGGAACAGCCGGTAATTGGCTGCGAGGAACAGGATGATGGAGAACAGGAGCAGCCAGCCCGTCAGCCCCCGCAGCAGGACGGCAACCCGCAGGCGCCCGTCCTTCGAGCGGAGTAGCAGCCGGCGGCGCTCCCGCTTGGTGACGGGGAAACGCGCGACTTTTTGGTTTTCGTTCATGATGATCTCCACCTCCCTCATTGTACCGCGAAAACACGGAAAAGATGTGAATAAACGGTGAATTTCACAGCAGATTTGGATGTATATAAGGTAAAATCTCCAATTGGCCGGGACAGATGCAGTCTCTGCCCGTCCCAAACGGCTCCAAAGAGGCGCATTACAGGGAGAGCCCGAACCGGTCGAGCGCCGGGGTATCGTCGTACCACAGGCGGTTCAGGAACAGCCCGCAGGCGGGCAGCGTAGGTCCGGCCTCCTCACGGTCGCGGCTTTTCAGCACGCGGCGCACGTCCGATGGCGCGAGCTTGCCGCCGCCGACATAGGTGAGCGTGCCCGCGATGGCGCGCACCATGTTGTACAGAAAGCCGTCGCCGCACACGCGGATGCGGATGAGCGGCATGTCACTGTCCCCGCGCCACAGGGCATAGGGGTCGCGCGGCACAGCTTCCACCTCGCAGTGAAAAATGGTGCGCACCGTGCTTTTGACCGGCGTACCAACCGAGCGCACGGCGGCAAAATCCTGTTTGCCGACGAAATATTTTGCCCCTTCCTGCATTTTATGCAGATCCAGCGGATAGGTATAGCGGTAGGCGCGGCCGGACAGAAAGGGATCACGCAGCTTGGATGGATAAAGGTAGTAGGCGTACTCCTTTTTGGTGCAGTCAAAGCGCGCGTCAAACGCTTCGGGCACTTCCGCCGCACCGGAGACCGCAATGTCCTCCGGCAGCTGCGCGTTCAGCGCGAAAGGCAGCCGGTCCGTCGGGATCGTGCAGGGAGCCTTGAAATTTGCGACGTAACGCCGTGCGTGCACGCCCGCGTCCGTCCGCCCGACGCCGGACACGTAGGGTTCGCAGCCGAGCAGGCGGCCGATGGCCTCGGTCAGCGTCTGCTGCACCGAGGAGCCGTTCTTCTGCACCTGCCAGCCGTGATAGGCCGTGCCGTCATAGGACAGAATGAGTGCAATATTCTTCATAATAACTCCAAAAGAGGGGGGGTCGAGGGAGATTTGTCACAGGCCGAAGCGTCCGAGCACAATGACCGCGCCGAACACGGCCGTGCAAAGCGCGATCGCGCCGTAATCGACGCCGGTGACCTGGAGCTGGCGCATACGGGTGCGGCCCACGTCGCCACGGTACAGACGGCACTCCATGGCCGTCGCGAGCTCGTCCGCCCGGCGGAACGCCGAGATGAAGAGCGGGACAAGGATCGGCACCAGCGCCTTTGCGCGCTGCATGATGCTGCCGGACTCAAAGTCCGCGCCGCGCGCTTTCTGCGCGGCCATGATTTTATCGGTCTCCTCGATGAGCGTCGGGATGAAGCGCAGCGCGATCGACATCATCATGGAAAGCTCATGCACCGGGGCATGGAGCTTTTTGAGCGGGGAGAGCAGGCTTTCCAGCCCGTCTGTCAGCTGGATGGGGCTGGTGGTGTAGGTCAGCATGGAAGTGCCGACGATGAGCAGCATGACGCGCAGCACCATGAGGATGGCGATGCGGACGCCCTCCCGCGAGATGTGCAGGAAGCCCCATTCGAAAATATAGTCGCCGGGCGTATAGAACAGGTTCAGAACCGCCGTGAAAATGATGATGAACAGGATCGGCCGGAGGCCGCGTACGACCATTTTGAACGGGATGCCCGAGATGCCGATGACGAAAAGCAGGAACACGATGAAAAGCCCGTAGGAAACCGGCCCCGCGCCGAGAAACAGCGTGATGATCATCGCGGCGACGAGCGAGATTTTCACGCGGGGATCGAGCCTGTGCACCGGGCTTTCCCCTGGGAAGAACTGCCCGATGGTGATATCCTTCAGCATGGCGTACCCTCCTTCAGCGCGCGGATGGCGGCGAGCGCCTGCTCCACCGTGTAGATCGACGGGTCGACGGGCACGCCGCGTCGGCGCAGCTCCAGAAAGACTTTGGTGATCTCGGGCACGTCGAGCCCGGCGGCGGTGATCTCCTCCGCGTGGGTGAAGACCTCGCGCGGGGTGCCGG
>JBFWIM010000073.1:0-9502 GCA_050255995.1 Intestinibacillus sp. | reverse complement strand
CCGCCGCGCCCGGCGGACAGCCGGGGCACGCTGCTGAACGGCAAGCCGGTTAAGAAAAAGGGCGGCAGGGGTGTGGGCGTGGCAGTCGCGCTGGTGATTGCGCTGCTCAACATTATGCCCCCGGCAATCGAGTGGGTCGGCGACCGCGTGCGGGACGTCGGTTACGGCATTGAGGAGGCGCTGGACGGTTACGGCGGCGATTACGGCTCCGATGCTGACGAAGCCGACGCCTACGAGGGGATGGTGCTCGAGCCCCTGCTCGAGGGACAGTGGCATACCGACCGCGCGGGCGGCGGCGCGCTGGAGCTCAATGTGGACGGCGAAGACCGGTATACGCTCGTGATCACGTCCCCGGAGGGCTGGACGCTGCAGGAAAGCGGCACGGTCACCCTGTGGGAGGAACCGCAGGAGGACGGCGTGTATGACGAACGGTTTCCGCCCGAGACATATGACTGCTACAGCCTGTACCTGTCCGCGGAGGACATTCAGCTTGCGCAGAGCGCCGGGGCGGCGCCCGAAACCATTGCGCAGCACCGTCAGGAAGGCATACTTGCGCTGCTGGTTTATCAGGAGACCGCCGCGCCCGACAGCGGCTTCCTGCTTTACGACTATGGCAATGTGTATGCGCCGCTGTTCCCGCCCGAGCCGGAGCGGCTCCTGCGCAAGCAGGCGGCCTGAACGGCCCGTCCGGATGAAAAAATGCCATCCCGCACGGGATGGCATTTTGCATGCTGCGGAGAAGGGGGCGTTATGCCCCGGCCCGTTCGAGGACATGGTAGATCGCCTGCGCCACGCCGCCGTGGTTGTTGTCCGCCGTGACATACCTGGCGAGCTGTTTGACGCGGGGATCCGCGTTGCCCATCGCCACCGGCATGCCGACTGCCGCGAGCATTTCCAGATCGTTTTCGCTGTCGCCGACCGCGGCCGCACGGTCAAGCGTGGTGCCGAACTGGGCGCACAGCATGCCGAGCGCCGTGCCCTTGTCCGCATAGGGCGCGACGACCTCCAGATTGTCCTCGGCGGAGGACATGACGCGGACGCCCGCAATGCCCTCGAGCTGACGGCGCGCGATTTGCAGCATCGCCCGGTTGGCGGAGCGGCAGAACAGCTTGTCCACCGGCAGGTGGCCGATCGCGATGGCTTCCGCCACGCTGTCCACAACCACCTTGCTGTTCAGGTATCCCTCGTTGCTCTTATACTGGGCGAAGACGAAATCAGAATAGGGAGTCATATAGATTTCCCCGTCGAGATAGGCCATTGTGGTCAGGCCGACGCGCTCCAGAATGGCGGCGGCGCGCACCGAAGGCTCCCACGGCATGGCAAGGCGGGTGTAGCAGCGTTTGTCGGAAACCCGGCCGAGCGCCGCGCCGCCCGCCGCGACGATATAATCATCCGCGCCCATTTTCGCCGCAAACTCGGCGGCTTCGCCGCAGATGCGCCCGGTGGAAATGACAACGCGCACATTCTGTTCCCGCGCCCAGCGCACCGCATCCACCGTGCTTTGCTGAACCTCGTTGTTGCTGCTGAGCGCCGTGCCGTCCAGGTCGAGCGCGATTAAATCATATTTCATGGGGGCCTCCTTCGGTTGTCCTGCTTTCATACTTTACTAGGATAGCGTTTTTGGCCCTAAAAAGCAAGGGGGCGGCCGGAGAAAGCGCGTTTTTTCGGCGCGCGCCAAGCGGAATATTTTTTGGTTTACGACATCTTTTCTGGAAAGTTTGCCAAAGGTATGGTAGTATAATAACGTATGAAAATTAACGGAGGATAAAGTTATGAACATCTTGCAGGCCATTTTGCTCGGCCTGGTGCAGGGGCTCACGGAGTTCCTGCCGGTTTCTTCTTCCGGCCACCTGGTGCTGGTGCAGAAGCTGCTCGGCGTCAACCCGGAAACCGATTTTGTCCTGTTCAGCGTGCTGCTGCATTTCGGCACCCTGCTCGCGGTTATCATCGCGTTCTGGAGCGATATCAAACAGCTGGTGATCGAGTTTTTCCGCTGGATCGGGGACGGCTTTAAAATAAGGAATCAGCCGTACCGCCGCTTTATTGTGATGCTGCTCATTACGATTGTGCCGATGTTCGCGGTGCTGCCGGTCAAAAGCTATGTGGAGGAGGCCATGGGCTCCACGCTGATTGTCGGCATTATGCTGCTCGTCACCGCCGCACTGCTGCTTCTTTCGGAGCGGTTCCCGCACGGCCGCAAGACGGAGCGCGACGCCACCTGGCTGGATGCGCTCGTAGTCGGCGTCATGCAGTGCTTCGCGGTGCTGCCCGGCCTGTCCCGTTCCGGCACCACCATGGTCGGCGGCCTGCTGCGCGGCTTTTCACGGGAGTTTGCCGTGCGCTTCGCCTTTATCATGTCGCTGCCCGTGATTCTGGGCGCGAACATCCTTGAGGTCAGCGACGCGCTGGCGGCCGCGCCGGCGGTGCCGACCCCGCTCTACATATACGTCGTCGGCGTGCTGATGGCGCTTGTCTCCGGCCTTGCCGCGATCAAAATGGTCAAATTTGTCGCAAAGCGCGGCAATTTCCGCCCGTTCTTCGTATACTGCATCCTGATCGGCATTGTAACGATCGTCCTGAGCTTCATCTCGGGCTGAGCCTTTCACCGGTGGGACGGATGACAGCAGCCTGACCGGGGATGCACGCCGCATGTTTGGACAACAAAAAGGAATTTAGTAGGTATGAAAGACTTGGCAACAAAAAAACCATCCGCAACAACCCGAAAATCCCCCGCCGCCAGAACCGGATCCCGCGCAAAACAGCCGCAGAAACGCAGCGGCGTGCGCCGCGAGGTCTGGGCGCTGCTGTATGCCCTGCTCGCGGTGGTCACTTTCCTGTGTCTCGGCGGTTTCGACGGCTTTGTGCTCAAATGGCTGCGGCAGGGCTGCGGCGCGCTGATCGGCGTGGGCCTGTTTGTGCTGCCCTTCACCTTCGCGGGGCTGGCCGCGCTGCTGCTGACGCAGCGCAAGGGGCCCGTACGGCTGCGCGCGGCCTGTGTGGCGCTCACCCCCGTGCTGCTCGGCGCGATCATCCAGGCCGTGATGCGTCCGCATGAGTACCAGCCCTCCATACAGGTGTTTGCGGCGCTCATCAAATCCGGCATGGAGCTGACTTCGGGAGGCCTGCTCGGCGGCCTGACCTATGTGGGGCTGGAATGGGCGGTTTCCGCGGTGGGCGCGCTGCTCATCCTGATTTTGCTCATGATCACGGCGCTGCTCGTGATTTTCCGGCTTACGCCGGGCGCGATCTGGCGCATGCTCAAATCGCCCGAATACGAGTATGAGGATGAAGAAGAGCGGCAAAAATATGAAACGCCGCGGGAGCTGCCCAACATCCACGTGGTAGCCGCCGCGCGCGCGCAGAAACGGGCCCGCCGTCAGGTGATCGACATCCCGCTCGACGGGGAGGAGCCGACGCCCGCGGCCGCCCCGGAGGATCACCGCCCGCCCTCGCCGGCCGATTATCTGGAGAGTTTGCAGGAAGAACCTGCCGCGCCTGTGAGCGTGCCTGCGCCGGAACCGGCGGCCGATACCGCGCCGTCTTCGGACGACGCGTTCGGCGACATCCTCTCTCTGGTGCAGAAGCCCGCCGCTGTCGCGCCCGCGGCGTCCGGAGACGGACTGAAAGCCACGCAGGGCAGCGATACGCCGCCCTGGGAGGAACCCAAAAAGCCGGATAAGAAGGAAGAGGCTGCGCAGGCCGCCGCGCTCGCGGCCGAGATGTCCGCCAGCCAGCAGACGCCCCCGCCGGCCTATGCCTATCCGCCGATCACGCTGTTGAGCGAGCCCAAGGCTGTGCGCCCCGGCGACGCCAAGGCGGAGCTCGCGGAAAGCTCGCAGCGTCTGCTCGACACGCTGCAGTCTTTCGGCGTGGACGCGCAGATCATCAACATCGTGCGCGGGCCTTCGGTCACGCGATTTGAGCTGACCATTCAGCGCGGCATCAAGTTTTCGCGCATCACCGCGCTGGCGGATGACATCGCGCTCAGTCTGGGCGCGGTTTCGGTGCGTATCGCGCCGATTCCCGACAAGGTCGCCGTCGGCATCGAGGTGCCGAACAAGTCGACTGCAACCGTCTTTATCCGCGAAGTCATCGGTTCCCGCGCGTTCCAGACCTCCAAAAGCCGCCTGTCCTTTGCCGTGGGCAAGGATATCACGGGCGCGGCGGTCATCGGCGACATCGCGAAAATGCCGCATATGCTGATTGCCGGCACCACCGGCTCCGGCAAATCGGTCTGCATCAACTCCATGCTGATTTCGCTGCTGTATAAATCCACGCCCGAGGAAGTCCGCCTCATTATGGTGGATCCCAAAATGGTCGAGCTGGGCAACTATAACGGCATCCCGCACCTGCTCATCCCGGTCGTGACCGACCCCAAGAAGGCGTCCGGCGCGCTCAACTGGGCGGTGGGCGAGATGGAGCGGCGCTACAAGCTGTTCGCCGACAACCAGGTGCGCAACCTGGTCGGCTACAACGAGCTGATGCGCCGCAAAAGGGCCGAGGCGGAGCAGCTTGAGGGCGGCGCGCCCGAGCAATACAACGTTCTGCCGCAGATCGTCATCGTCATCGACGAGCTGGCAGACCTCATGATGGTTGCCGCCAAGGAGGTCGAGACTTCGATCTGCCGTATCGCACAGAAGGCGCGTGCCGCCGGCATGCATCTGGTCGTGGCGACGCAGCGCCCGTCCGCCGACGTGATCACGGGCATCATGAAGGCCAACATCCCCTCGCGCGTCGCGTTCGCGGTCGCGAGTCAGATTGAAAGCCGCATTATTCTGGACACCACCGGCGCGGAAAAGCTGATCGGCAAGGGCGATATGCTGTACGCCCCGCTCGGCGAGGGCAAGCCCCGCCGCGTGCAGGGCTGCTTCATCTCAAACGACGAGATTGAGGACGTTATCGCCAAGGTCAAGGAATCGCAGGCCGCCGAATACTCGGAAGAGATCCTCGAGCACATTGAGCGGCAGGCGGAGAGCGGCGCATCCGGCGCATCCGGTGCGGGCGGCGATCCCGCAGAGGACGAGGACGAACTGCTGATGGAGGCGATCGACGTCGTTATAGAGAGCCGGCAGGCGTCGGTCTCCATGCTGCAGCGCCGCTTGAAGCTCGGCTATTCGCGCGCCGCTCGCATCGTCGATCAGATGGAGGAACGCGGCATCGTGGGCCCGTTTGAGGGCTCCAAGCCGCGACAGCTGCTCATTTCCCGGGAAGAGTGGCAGGAGATGAAGCTCCGCAGGAGCATTTGATACGCCCGCGACGGGCATTTGCGATTTGATATGTTTTTAGGAGGTACTACTATGGCACTGCAGAAAATTGAGCTTTCGACCCTTTCGTTTAACCCGTTTACCAAGATTAAGAATCAGTGGATGCTGATTTCCGCAGGCAACGAGGAAAAATGGAACACGATGACCGCGAACTGGGGCGGGCTGGGCGTACTTTGGTTTGAGCCGGTCGCAACCGCCTATGTGCGCCACAGCCGCTACACCCATGAGTTCACCGAGGGAAGCGACTACTTCACGCTGACCTTTCTGCAGGCAGGCCATCAGGACGCGCTGAACCTGCTGGGCAGCAAGTCCGGCCGGGACATCGACAAGATGCACGGCAGCGGCCTGACACCGGCTTTTGTCGAGGGTCAGCCGACCTTTGAGGAGGCCGAACTGGTCTTCATCTGCAAAAAGCTGTACGCGCAGAACATTGAGCGCGAGAATTTCAAGTACCAGGCAACGCTGGACCGGTGCTATGCGGACAACGATTTTCACACGATGTATATCGGCGAGATAGTCGCCTGTTACCAGAACCAATAAAGACAGAAAGAAGGACGCGGCACATGGCGATTACGCTGGAAAGCCTGATTAATTACCTGGGCGGACGGCAATGGAACTACACCGTCCATGAAGACAAGGGCTATATCAGCCTGCGCATGAACATGAAGACCGTGGACAGCTGCGCGCTGATCCTGCATGTGATCGACGACACAACCGTGCTGTTCTATACCGTGTTCCCGATCAAGATTCCGGAGGAGCGCCGCGACGCGGTCGCCGAATATCTGCACCGCGCCAACTACGGTCTGTACCACGGCAACTTTGAAATGGATTTCCGCGACGGTGAGATCCGGTACAAAACCACCGGCATGACGCCCGCGGACGAGGATCTGGATGAGGAGGTGCTCAGCCGCCTCATCAACCTCGGCTTTGCCATGACCGACCGCTATGCGCCCGGCATCCTGTCCGTGCTCTACGCGAGCGACGAGCCGGCGCATGCAATCGCCCGGATTGAAAACCGGACAAAGGACGCGGGGAACTGACCGCACTCCTGCCGCAATTACAACATCCGACACAAAAAGACCCGGCCGCTTTTGCGGCCGGGTCTTTTTGTGCGCATTTTTATTTATAAAGACTGGGCTTTTCGATGGTTTCGACCTTGAGGAAAGAACCGGTGCCGCGCGAGCGGTTCAGCGTATCCGCCGTGACGCAGGCCACATAGCCGTCCCAGGAGGACGGGCCGGTCAGCTGATTCGCTTCGACCGCTCTGACCCACTGCTGGAATTCAATGTCGTACGCTTCAATGAAGCGATCCTTCCAATCGGTCAGGATCGGGAAGCTACGGGTTGCACCGGCACGGGTGACGACGGCCGCCGGATCGGGCAGATTGACCGTGCCGTTTTCACACACGACCTGGCACTGGATGTCGTAGCCGTAGGCGTCGGCAACCTGCACCTCGACGTCAATCCGCGCGCCGGATTTGGTTTCCAGCAGGACGATCTGCGGGTTGTCATAGCCCTTTACGCTGTTCGCGCTCTGGCGTACCTTGAGCATCTGCCCGCTCTCATACTCGTCGCCGAGCAGCCAGCGGCAGATATCCAGTTCGTGAATGGCGACGTTGGTGACGCCCATCTCCGTCTTGAAGCCGTCCGGCTGGTTCACATTGCGGTGGCAGGCATGGATCATGAGCGGCGCGCCAAGTTTGCCGCTGTCGATGAGCTGCTTCATGGCGACGTAGCCGGGATCGAAACGGCGCATAAAGCCGACCTGTACCAGGCGTTTGCCCACCTTCTGCTCCTCGGCCATGATCTTTTCGCAGTCCGCCGCGGTCTGAGCAAGCGGCTTCTCACAAAATACGTATTTTTGGGTTTTCAAAGCCTCCAGCACATAACCCGCGTGGGACGGGTCGGACGAGGTGATGACGACCGCATCGACCTCCGGCGCGGCAATCAGCTCCTCTCCGGTCGCGTAAGCCCTGATACCGTACTGTTCCGCGACTTTGTCTGCCGCTTCCGTGAAATAATCCGCTACGGCTACCACCTCGGCGCCCGGCACCAGATTGGTCAGGCGGCGGATGTGGTCGCGGCCGATAGCGCCGCAGCCGATGACGCCAATTTTCAGAGACATAAAGGTTCCTCCCTCGTGTATTTTCAGATTCTTGTCACCACTTGGATGTGCCCTCCCGGAGAGCCAAACATTGTATACGTTTTGATTATAGAATAGCGCTTTGGCAAAAACTTGCGCTTTCTTGCGATTTTGAAGCCGCCGGCGGACAAAGTTTCCGCCGGAAATTTGTTATAGTTTGAGGAACAAATGTTTGAAAACCACTTGACGGAACAAACGTTCTGAGCTATTATATCAGACACGAGTTACTGATCAAGTGAAAAACAGAGAAGGGGAGATGCTATTGGATCCATCGGAAGCCGTGCGGGACGATCTGCGGCGCATTTTAGAGACCTGCCTCGAGCGGCTGGAAGGCGTGCTGCGGGACGACGCGCTCGAGGTGCGGGACCTGCTCGCGGTAGGCAAGGAGGCGCGCAGCCTGCGCGAGATGATCGACGAACTGTACCCGCTGCGGGAGCTGCCGCCGCAGGAATTTCACCTGAAGCTGACCGTCGAAGGGGCATGAAACTTTCCGTCAC
This sequence comes from Intestinibacillus sp., assembly GCA_050255995.1. Taxonomy (GTDB): domain Bacteria; phylum Bacillota; class Clostridia; order Oscillospirales; family Butyricicoccaceae; genus Intestinibacillus. Next base: position 1,599 of record JBFWIM010000073.1, on the reverse strand, counting down.
GCGGCCGCAATACGATTTTATTTTCTCGGAAGCCGACGAGACGCTGTTTGGCGGCGCGGCAGGCGGCGGCAAAAGCTACGCGCAGCTGATTGACGCGCTGCTTTACGCGCTGGCGCACGGCGGCTCCCACCAGCTCATCCTGCGGCGCACCCTGCCCGAGCTGGAGCGCTCGCTCATCCGCGTCAGCCTGGGACTTTATCCACAGGCTGTGGGAAACTATCAGGCGAGCTATCACCGGTGGCGGTTTATCAATGGCTCGGAGATCGAGTTCGGCTGCTGCGACGCGGAAAGCGATGTGACGCGCTACCAATCCGCCGAGTACGACGTCATCCGGTTTGACGAGCTGACGCACTTCACCCGCTACCAGTTTACTTATCTGCTTTCCCGTATCCGGGGAGCAAACGATTTTCCCAAACGGGTCAAAAGCACGACGAATCCCGGCGGGGTGGGGCATGATTGGGTGAAAAAACGCTATATCGACCGGCTGACACCGGGCGAGCCCGCCGACTGCGGGGGCAGTACCCGCCTGTTTGTGCCCGCGCGGGTGCAGGACAACTGTTTTCTGATGAAAAAGGACGCGTCCTATTTGAAACGTCTGGAACAGCTTGATGAAAATAGCCGCCGCGCCCTGCTCGAGGGAGACTGGAACCTGTCCGCCGGCCGGTATTTCCCGGAGTTCTCACGGGAAATCCATGTGTGCGCGCCGTTTCCCATTCCGGAGGACTGGGAGCGTGTGCTCGCGATCGACTACGGGCTGGACATGCTCGCGGCGCTCTGGATTGCGCGGGATGCCCTGGGGAATACGGTCGTCTACCGGGAAGTGTACGAGCCCGGGCTGATTGTTTCGGATGCGGCGGCGCGGATCTGTGCCGCCGAGGCGGCGGGGGAGCCTATTTCCCGCCGGTTTGCACCGCCTGATTTGTGGGGGCGGCGGCAGGAGACCGGACGCTCCGCTGTCGATATTTTCGCGGAGCACGGGCTGTATTTCGAAAAGAGCGACAACCGGCGCGTGCCGGGCTGGCTGGCCGTCAAGGAGTACCTGCGGGTGTTTCCCGGCGCGGACGGACGCGAAACGGCGCGGCTGCGCATTTTTGAGGGCTGTACGAACCTGATCCGTACGCTCGGCGCTCTGCAATGCGACAGCCGCAATCCCAACGACGCGGCAAACCATCCGCACGAGCTGACCCACGCGTCCGACGCGCTGCGCGGCTACTGCGCGACCGCCGGGGAATGCGGGGAGCTGCCGCGCGCTGCGGGATACGACGAGGATATGGATGCGTTTTTGGGCTACTGAGCGCGGGAAATGGAGGATTTGAATGGAATTTTTACTGACGGCGGCCGGAGCCGCGCTGCTGACGTTGACGGGCGCGTTCATTTCCGGCGGGCTGCGTCTGCCGCATGCGCCGAGCAGGCGCGAGGCGGGGCGGGAAATGTCCGCGGAGGACGAGTTTGGACGCGACCTTGCCGCCCTGCTCGGCTATCAGGCGGAGATTGACACGCAGGAAACGGAGGAGGAAAGCACATGAAGGAACGGATTACGCCCGCCGCCGTCTGGCGGGAATACGAGCACGGGCAGGATTACAAGCACCGCATCGGCCT
>JBFWIM010000072.1:0-9552 GCA_050255995.1 Intestinibacillus sp. | reverse complement strand
GCAGGCGCAGCATGAGATATTCTCCGTGCCGCCGCATTGTCGGCAAATCTTCTTCATCCCGGACAATGGTGCCGCCGCCATCCGTGAACCCGGCGCAGTACGCATCCAGATCACGCACGAACGCGAACCGCCGTCCGCCGAGATAGGAATGCGCCCCGGGACCCAGCCCCAGATACTCAGACAGGTCCCAGTACTTGCTGTTGTGCCGTGCGCGCCGTCCGGGCAGCGCCCAATTGGAAACCTCGTAGTGCTCGAACCCGGCCTCTTTGAGCCGGCCGCACAACGCCAAGTAGAGGTCAGCCTGCGCGTCGTCATCCGGCAGGGATGGGTTGTCGCGCGCAAGCGGCGTGTCCGGTTCCAGCTTAAGCCCGTAACACGACAGGTGCTCCGGCTGCAGGGCGAGTACGCTGTCGACCGAGTGCAGAAACCGTTCGGCAGTCTGCCCGGGCAAGCCGTACATCACATCCATGCTCAGGTTCTCAAAGCCTGCATCCCGCGCCCGCAGCACGGCCTCCCGCGCCTGCTCAAAGGTATGCGCGCGGCCGAGCATGGCAAGCTCGTCGTCGTCCGCCGACTGCACGCCGACCGACAGCCGGTTCACCCCCGCACGACGCAGCTTTTTCAGCAGCCTGGCGTCCATGCTGTCCGGGTTTGCCTCCACCGTAATCTCCGGATGCTTGGCCAGCGTAAACCGTTTCCCAATTTCGGAGAGGAGCTTCACCAGCCGTTTCTCCCCGAGGAAAGACGGCGTGCCGCCGCCAAAGTAGACCGTGTCTACTGTGTGTGAACCGCAAAGCCCGCCATACTCGCGGATATGCTCGCAGACGGCATGCACATAAGCGTCCATACGTTCCGTACGTCCGCTAATCGAATAAAAGTCGCAGTAATAGCATTTGGATACGCAAAACGGGACATGCAGATACAGTCCCAGTTGCTTAGAGTATTTCAAAGCCGGTTTCCCCCGATATCTGCCGCGCGGCGCGCAGCCAAAGTCCCCCAAAGGTTTTCGCTTATTCCTCGTCCAGCTTGAGGACGGCCATGAACGCCTCTGTCGGCAGCTGCACAGTGCCAAGCGTGCGCATCTTCTTTTTGCCTTCCTTCTGCTTTTCCAGCAGCTTCTTCTTACGGGTAATGTCGCCGCCGTAGCATTTGGCAAGCACGTCCTTGCGCACCGCCTTGACGGTTTCGCGCGCAATCACCTTGCCGCCGATCGCTGCCTGCACCGGCACCTCAAACAGTTGGCGCGGAATGTTCTCCTTGAGTTTTTCGCAGATACGGCGCGCGCGGGCATAGGCCTTTTCGCGGTGCGCAATGAAAGAGAGCGCGTCGACCTGATCGCCGTTGAGCAGCAGATCGACCTTGACCAGGTCGCTCTTGCGGTAGTCGGCCATCACATAGTCCAGTGAGGCGTAGCCCTTGGTGCGCGCTTTGAGCGCGTCGAAGAAGTCGTAGATGATCTCGTTAACCGGCATCTCGTAGTGCAGTTCCACCAGCGTGCTGTCAAGGTACTTCATATCCTTAAATACGCTGCGCCGCTCCTGACACATGGGCATGATGTTGCCCACATACTCCTGCGGCGTGATGATGGACGCCTTGACAAACGGCTCGCGCGCCTCCTCAATCAGAACAGGATCGGGATAGTCGTGCGGGTTGTCACAGTGTACGATGGTACCGTCGGTTTTGACAATTTCGTATACGACCGAAGGCAGCGTCGTCACCAGATCGAGATCGAACTCGCGCTCCAGTCGCTCCTGCATGATCTCCATGTGCAGCATGCCGAGGAAGCCGCAGCGGAAGCCGAAGCCCAGCGCGATGGAGGATTCCGGCTCGAAGGACAGCGACGCGTCGTTGAGCTGCAGTTTTTCGAGCGCATCGCGCAGATCTGGATACTTGGAGCCGTCCTCGGTGTAGATGCCGCAATAAACCATGGGCTGCACCTTGCGGTAGCCGGGCAGCGCCTGATCCGTGGGACGCTCCGCGCCGGTCACGGTATCGCCTACGCGGGTATCGGCCACGTTTTTAATGGAAGCGGAAAAATAGCCGACCTCGCCGGCAGAAAGCCCGTCCGCCGGCGCAAGGCCCAAAGGCTGCATATAGCCGCACTCAATAACCTGAAACTGCGCGCCGGTCGCCATCATGCGCACCTTCATACCCGGACGGATGCTGCCGTCCATCAGACGCATGTAGACGATGACGCCGCGGTAAGGATCGTACTGGCTGTCAAAGATCAGCGCGCGCAGCGGCGCTTCCGGATCGCCCGCAGGCGCGGGGATGTCACTGACGATGCGCTCCAGCACGTCATGAATATTGATGCCCATTTTGGCGGAGATTTCAGGCGCGTCCTCAGCCGGGATGCCGATGATATCCTCAATCTCCTGCTTGACGCGCTTCGGGTCGGCGGCGGGCAGGTCGATCTTGTTGATGACAGGTACGATTTCCAGATTGCCCTCGATGGCGAGATAGGTGTTGCCGAGCGTCTGCGCCTCAATCCCCTGCGCCGCGTCCACGACGAGCAGCGCACCCTCGCAGGCCGCGAGAGAACGCGAGACTTCATAGTTAAAGTCAACATGGCCGGGCGTGTCGATCAGGTTCATCTCATAGGTCTCGCCGTTGTCCGCTTCATACTCCATGCGTACGGCGCGCGCCTTGATTGTGATGCCGCGCTCCCGCTCGAGATCCATATTGTCAAGCAGTTGTTCCTCCATTTCGCGCTGGGAAACCGCCTTGCACTGCTCCAGCAGCCGGTCCGCCAGAGTGGATTTGCCGTGATCTATATGCGCGATGATGGAAAAATTCCGAATGTTACTCTGATCCTTCACGCTAATTACTCCTTATAAAAAGGTATGGATTTCATCCTTACAAGTAATAAATATGATATCATAATTCCATCCTTTATACAAGCGAATTCCTTTGTTGAAACTGCCCTGAGATGATCGTGGAATCGGTTTCTTCTCCGTTGCCCCGCCTGATATTTTTCCAAAAGCACAGGCGGTGGGGCGGCCGGCAGACAATTCCCGCAAAAGACCGGACGTTTATAAAAATCCCCCCTCCCTTTCATTTGTCTCAGGATTGCCTGCATTCACAAAATATTCACAGCCTTCCCCTTGACTTCTAAGCACACAGGTGGTAAATTATCCTTAGCACTCGAGAGGTATGAGTGCTAAAACCACAGAAAGGAGCCCTACCGTATGGAACTTTCCGATCGCAAGAAACAGATTCTGAAAGCCATCATCGGCGACTATATTCGCACTGCCGAACCGGTCGGCTCCAAAGCAATTGCACAGCGGCCGGAGCTCAGCTTTTCCCCCGCCACTATCCGCAACGAGATGAGCGAGCTGGAGGAATTGGGCTATTTGGAAAAGCCGCACACCTCTGCCGGACGCATTCCCTCGCCGCTCGGCTACCGTCTTTATGTGGATCAGCTCATGGCGCCGCCCAAGGAACCGGAGCCTGCCGACGACGCAGGCCTTCGTCAGATGATGCAGATTAAGGTACGGGAGCTTGATAAGCTGATTCAGGAGGCCGGCAGGCTGATCGCGAACCTTACCGAGTACACCGCCGTTGCAGCCACTCCCGTCATGCAGCGCACCACGCTCAAGCAGTTTGAAATTATCCGGGTGGATGCCCGCACCTTTGTGATTGTCGTTGTCACGGATACCGGCACGGTCAAGAGCAAAATGATGCATACCGCGGCGGACGTTGACAAGGACGATACCGAGCTGCTGACCTTTGTGCTCAACCAGACGCTCACGGGCATTCCGCTCTCCCAGATCACGACCGATCGCTTTGAAATCGTGCGCCGTGCCGCTGGGCTGACCGCCCTGCTCGCGCCCATTGCCGAATACATCGCGGAGCTGATTGAGGAAACCGGCCACCAGGAGGTGTATCTGGAAGGCGCGAGCAAGCTGCTCCGATACCCGGAGTATCGCGACACGCAAAAAGCGCAGGCTCTGCTGGACTATTTGGGCAGCGACCGCATGCATCTGGTGCCGGTATACCGTGAAACCGACGGCGTACAGATCATGATCGGGCCGGAAAACGGCGAAAACCCGCTGAGTGACGCGTCCACCATTTATGCAAAATATAAAATCGGCGACATCGGTCAGGGCGTGATCGGCATCGTCGGCCCCACCCGTATGGATTACGCCCGCCTGTCCGCGCAGCTCAGCCGCTTTGCAAAGGGGCTCAACAGGCTGATTGCGGAAACCTTTTTAGAGGATCGCAAATAAACCACTTAGAAAGGTAGATATAGAGATGTCCAAAAAAAAGAAGCCGGAAGAGGCGATTCCGGAGACCGAACAGACCGCACAGACCGCGCCCGCAGACGAAACCGCAGCGGACACGGCGCAGGCGGCGCCTGAAGCGGCATCCGCACAGCCGGACTCCGTGCCCACGCAGGAGAATGAGGAGGTGCTGACCGCTCTGCAAAAGCAAATTGACGAGCTGAACGACCGCTATATGCGTCTCGTCGCAGAGTACGACAACTTCCGCAAGCGTTCTTCCCGCGAGCGCGAAAGCATCCATGCCGACGCGGTTTCCCACGCGGTAAAGGCGCTGCTTCCCACTTTCGACAACTTGGAACGCGCGCTTGCCGTGGAAACGCAGGATATGGATTTTAAAAAGGGCGTCGAGCTGACGCACAGACAGTTGCTTGACGCGCTCGGCAGTCTGCATGTCAAGCAGATTGAGGATGCGCCTGGCACCGCCTTTGATCCGCATCTGCACAACGCCGTGATGCATATTGAAGATGAAGCCTTAGGCGAAAACGTCATTGCGGAAGTATTCCAGCACGGCTTTCTGATCGGCGATAAGGTCGTCCGCCACTCGATGGTAAAGGTAGCAAACTGACCCCCTTCGCAAGGGCTGTGGAAAATTGAGACGGGACAATCCGAAAACGGCGCGGAGCGCCCTTGTCCACTGTCAATTTTCAATTGTCCTTCCCTGTTGAAAAAAGAATCTATCAAGTAATAAAAGGAGCATATTATAATGGGCAAGATCATTGGGATCGACTTAGGTACGACGAACAGCTGCGTTTCCGTTATGGAAGGCGGCGAAGCCGTCGTCATCGCCAACGCGGAAGGCGCGCGTACCACGCCCTCCGTCGTGGCTTTCTCCAAGACCGGCGAGCGCATGGTCGGTCAGGTGGCAAAGCGTCAGGCAGTTACCAACGCCGACCGCACCGTCATCTCCATCAAGCGCCACATGGGCACCGATTACCGCGTCGCCATCGACGACAAGAAGTACTCCCCGCAGGAAATTTCCGCAATGATCCTGCAAAAGCTCAAGGCGGATGCGGAAGCCTATCTCGGCGCTACTGTGACCCAGGCGGTCATTACCGTACCGGCGTACTTCTCCGACTCCCAGCGTCAGGCAACCAAGGACGCCGGCAAGATCGCGGGCCTCGAAGTCCTGCGTATCATCAACGAGCCGACTGCGGCCGCGCTGGCCTACGGCGTCGACAAGGAGTCCGAGCAGAAGATCATGGTCTATGATCTCGGCGGCGGCACGTTCGACGTTTCGATCCTCGATATCGGCGACGGTGTTCTGGAAGTTCTGGCGACCGCGGGCGACACCCGCCTGGGCGGCGACGACTTTGACCAGCGCATCATCAACTGGATTGTTGAAGAGTTCAAGAAGTCCGAAGGCATCGATCTGTCCGGCGACAAGATGGCGATGCAGCGCCTGAAGGAAGCTGCGGAAAAGGCCAAGATCGAGCTGTCCGGCATGGCATCCACCTCGATCAACCAGCCGTACATCACGGCGGATGCGACCGGCCCGAAGCATCTGGAGCTGACTCTGACCCGTGCGAAGTTCAACGAGCTGACCGCGGATCTGGTCGAGCGCACGATGGGTCCGGTTCGTCAGGCGATGTCCGACGCCGGCCTGGCCGCGAACGACCTGACGAAGGTACTGCTGGTTGGCGGCTCCACCCGTATCCCCGCCGTGCAGGAGGCCGTGAAGGGCATCACCGGCAAGGAAGGCTTCAAGGGCATCAACCCGGACGAGTGCGTCGCCATCGGCGCGGCTATCCAGGGCGGCGTGCTCGGCGGCGAGGTCAAGGATGTCCTGCTGCTCGACGTCACCCCGCTTTCCCTCGGCATTGAGACGCTGGGCGGCGTGTGCACACGACTGATTGAGCGCAACACCACGATCCCGACCAAAAAGAGCCAGACCTTTTCGACGGCGGCCGATAACCAGCCGTCCGTTGAGATTCATGTCCTGCAGGGCGAGCGCGAAATGGCTGCGGGCAACAAGACGCTCGGCCGCTTCACGCTGGACGGTATCGCTCCCGCGCCGCGCGGCGTCCCGCAGATCGAGGTCACCTTCGACATCGACGCGAACGGCATCGTAAACGTCTCCGCAAAGGATCTTGGCACCGGCAAGGAGCAGAAGATCACCATTACCGCTTCGACCAACCTGTCCAAGGACGAGGTCGACAAGGCCATGCGCGAGGCCGAGCAGTTCGCAGCCGAGGACAAGAAGCGCAAGGAAGAAGTTGAGATCCGCAACAGCGCGGAGCAGCTTGTATTCCAGAGCGAAAAGGCACTGACAGACCTCGGCGACAAGCTGTCCGCCGACGAAAAGGCAGCCGTCCAGGCCGACATTGAAAAGGTCAGGGAGGCGCTGAAGGGCACCGACGCTGAGCTCATCAAGGCTGCATCCGACGAGCTGTCGAAGAAGTTCGGCGAGTTGGCCGGCAAGATCTATCAGCAGCAGGGGCCGCAGGGCGACCCGAACACGGGCGCAAACCCCGGCGCAGGCGCAGGCCCGCAGGGCGACTTTGTTGACGCGGACTTCACAGAAGTCAAGGACGACGACAAGAAATAATCCAGGATAGAGCGTAGGGCGGGACGACCCCGGCCCGCTGAGCAGCCGGATTTTCCGGTGACGGCGTGCTGTGTCGTCGCGCCCTACACCCCTGTTCATTCCTTTTTGAGGTGTATACCAATGGCAGACAAAAGAGATTATTACGAGGTGCTTGGCGTTTCCAAGGGTGCGTCGGACGACGAGATTAAAAAGGCTTACCGCAAGCTGGCCAAGAAATACCACCCCGACGTCAACAAAGAAAATCCCGAAGCCGCCGAGAAATTCAAGGAGGCTTCCGAAGCATATGAGGTGCTGTCCGACAGCGGCAAGCGCCAGAAGTATGACCAGTTCGGCTTTGCCGGTGTCGACCCGAATTACGGCGCAGGTCAGGGCGGCGGCTTCGGCGGTTTCGACATGGGCGGCTTCGGCGACCTTGGCGACATTCTGAACGGCATGTTCGGCGGCGGCTTCGGCGGCCGCCAGAGCCGCCAGAACGCACCGCGCCGCGGGGAGAGCATCCGCAAGAGCGTGATGCTCTCCTTTGAGGAAGCGGCATTCGGCTGCGAAAAAGAGATCACCATCGACCGTGTCGAGGACTGCGACGAATGCAGCGGTACAGGCGCGGCCAAGGGCACGAACGCGGAGACCTGCCCCACCTGCCACGGCTCCGGCACGGTCACCCAGACCCAGCGCACCCCGCTTGGCATGTTCCAGACGCAGTCCGCGTGCCCGAACTGCCGCGGCACCGGCAAAATTATCAAAACGCCGTGTAAAAAGTGCGGCGGCAACGGCAAATTGCGCCGCAACCGCACGCTGAGTGTTCATATCCCTGCCGGCATCGACGACGGCCAGTCCATTCAGCTGCGCGGCCAGGGCAACGCCGGCGCGAACGGCGGCCCGGCGGGCGATGTGCTCGTTACAGTCGGCATCCGCCCCCATCCGATCTTCACCCGCGAAGGCTCGGATGTCATCTGCGAGATTCCGATCTCCTTCACGCAGGCTGCGCTGGGCGACACCCTGCAGGTGCCGACCATCGACGGCAAAATTGAGTATCAGGTGCCTGAGGGCACGCAGACCGGCACCGTCTTCCGTATGCGCGGCAAAGGCATACAGAACCTCAACGGCCGCGGCCGGGGCGACCAGTATGTCCGCGTGAGCGTCGAGGTGCCGAAACAGCTGAACGACAAGCAGAAGCAGCTTCTGCGTGACTTTGAAGCCAGCGCGACAGATGAAAACCAGAGCGCGCGCAAGGGTTTCTGGGATAAGGTCAAGGACGCTTTCAAAGGCGAGTAATCCACAGCACCGCAGGTAATAGAAAAGGGAACGGCCAAAGCCGTTCCCTTTTTTCATCTATTCCTCCACCGGGGTGCGCGCTGCCTCCCGCTCCTGCTTTTTCCGCTCCCGCAGGCTGCGGAAAAACTGCCGCAGTTCCTCCGCACATTCTTCGCCGAGCAGACCGGCCACCACCTCCGGCTTGTGATTGTATCCCATCTCAAACAGGTTTGACAGCGTGCCGCAGGAGCCGGCCTTTTCATCCGGCGCGCCGTAATAGAGCGTCTTGATGCGCGCGTTGATGATGGCGCCGGCGCACATCGGGCAAGGTTCCAGCGTGACATACAGATCGCAGCGGTGCAGCCGCCAGCCGCCCAGCTTTTTGCACGCCTTGTCAATTGCCTCAATTTCGGCGTGATGCAGCGCATTCTTTTTCGTCTCGCGGCGGTTGCGTCCGCGCCCGACGATTTTGCCGTCGCAGACCACCACGCAGCCGACCGGCACCTCTCCCTCCCCCGCCGCTTTTCTGGCAAGTTTCAGCGCCGCCCTCATGAATTTTTCCTGCTCGCTCTGCATGCATCCACCTCTTTCCCCTACAGTATAGCATATTTCAATCGTGCGGACAATCATGTTCCCGTGCCGCCGGGCATAGGCTGTACGGAAGGAGGTTGTCTATGGAACTGCTTTTAAAAATCCGGTATCTGCTCTGGGGGCCGTTTACCGTGCTCTTTCTTCTGCTGACCGGTGTATATCTGTCCTGGAAATCGGGCTTTGTCCAGTTCTGGTGCATCAAAAGTCTGTTCCGCCAAATCCGTGCGGGACGGAACAAGCAGGACAGGCAAGGCGCGATCACGCCGCTGCAGGCGCTTCTCACCTCGCTCGGCGGCACACTCGGCGTCGGCAATCTGGCGGGCGTCGCCGCTGCCATTACACTGGGCGGGCCGGGTGCAGTGTTTTATATGTTGCTCGCCGCATTTTTCGGTATGGCAACCAAATTTTCCGAAATCGTGCTCGCCGTGCGCTTCCGTGTGCGGCAGGGCGGTACTCCGCTTGGCGGCCCTATGGTATACCTCGAGCGCGGCGCATATCATCCCAAGCTGGCCAAGCTGTTCTGCGTGTGCTGTCTGTTGTCTTCCGTCGGCACGGGCGCAATGACGCAGGCGGGCGCGATCGCCGAGGCGGTGACGGCAGTTGTGCCGCTCTCTCCCGCCCTGATCGGTGCGATCGTTGCATTCGCCGTCTGGCCGGTACTGCAGGGCGGCAGCAGGCTGATCGCCAAAACCTCCTCCGTGCTCGTGCCGCTGATGACGCTGCTCTATCTCGCGGGGGGAATCGCCGTGCTGTTTCTGTACCGCGACCGTATCATTCCTTCGCTGCTTCTCATCCTGACCGATGCGGTACGTCCTGCGGCAGCAGGCGGCGGCCTGCTCGGCATCCTGACCGCGCGCTGCGTCTATGACGGCTTCGCCAAGG
>JBFWIM010000071.1:0-9659 GCA_050255995.1 Intestinibacillus sp. | reverse complement strand
GCGCCTCCGCGGACGATGTCCGCCATCTCCCGCCCGAAATAGTCCGCGTTGTTGCCGAAATAGGTCCGGCTTCCGATAACCGTCGGATAGCCCGCATTCGGCATGACCGAAAGCGGTTTATGTATGCCTTTCAGGGTTTCTAAATAGCGTTTTAAATGATAGGGACCGGACATGCAGTTGATGCCGACCGCGTCCACATTCGGATTTTCCTGCATGCGGTGCAGCAGCGCGGCGCCCGAAACGCCCTCCTCGGTGAACCCGTCCGGACTCACGGCAAAAGAGGTCAGGATAAACGCCTCCGGACAGCGCTCTTTGATATACCGCACCGCCGCGGGCAGATCGCGATCGGTCGCGAAGGTTTCAAACAGGAAATACCGCGCGCCCAAAGCGAGAAAAACATCCGCAATCCGCCTGTATTCCTCGTCGATTCCGTGCTCCTGCGCCCCCGCGACCGGCCCGATGTCGGCGAACACGTAGGCTTCGTGCGGCGCGGCCGCCCCGGAAGCCAGCCGCCAGCCCGCCTCGATGATTTCACGCACCTGGCCAAACGGCAGATGGAGCGTAAAGGTATTGGCCGCGAAGGTGTTGGTCTTGATCGCGCGGCAGCCCGCCGCGAGATATTCTTCGTGGATGCGGCGGATGAGCACGGGGTCGCTGAGGTTCGCAGGCTCGCAGCGCGCAAGCGGATCGTCATGCAGCGAGGCAAAATAGGTGCCCATCGCGCCGTCAAACAACAGCGCCCCGGCTTTCAGGTCTTCGAAAATATTCATGGCTTCGCTCCCATTATCCCAATACCTTTTTCGCAATATCGACCGACTGCTTGGCGTCGCGCGCATAGTAATCCGCGCCGATCTCGGCGGCATATTCCGCCGTGAGCACCGCGCCGCCGACAAAGACCGTACAGGCGTGTCCGCTTGCGCGCAGCGCCTTAATGGTCTCGGCCATGCTGGGCAGTGTGGTTGTCATCAGTGCCGACAGGCCGATCAGGCGTACGTCCTCGCGTCTGGCGGCATCCACAACTGTTTCTACCGGCACATCGCGCCCCAGATCGATCACCTGATAGCCGTAATTCTCCAGAATGACTTTGACAATGTTCTTACCGATGTCATGGATATCGCCCTTGACCGTCGCCACGATAATCTTGCCCTTGGAGACAGACGCCGCGCCCTTTTTGGCAATGCTGTCCTTGATGACATCAAACGCCTCGCACGATGCGCCCGCGGAATTGATAAGCTGCGGCAGGAAAATCTCACCCTTTTCAAAGCGGTCGCCCACACGGTCAAGCGCAGGGATCAGCATGGTGTTGATAATGGTCAGCTCGTCGTGTTCGCGCAGCATCTCGCGTGTCAGGCGGCGCGCGTCCTCTTTCAGTCCCTTGGCAATCGCGTAGTCGATGCTGATCGTACCCACAGCCGGGGCAGCGGCCTGCGCGGTGACAGGCGCGTTCGAAAACCGCTCGATATAGGCCGCGCTGTCGCGGTCAACGTTATACAGCACGTTGAAAGCCGAAACCGCGTCCATCATAGCGCTGACGTTCGGGTTAATGATGGGCAAATCCAGTCCATTCGCCATTGCAAGCGTCAGAAAGCTGTGGGTGATGAGCTCGCGGTTCGGCAGGCCGAACGAGATATTGGATACACCGAGCACCGTGTGCAGCCCGAGCTTATCATGCACCATGCGCACAGCATTTAACGTTTCGAGCGCACCGGACTGTTGCGCTGAAACCGTCAGCGTCAGGCAGTCGATAAAGACATTTTCCTTCGGGATACCGTAGGACAGCGCGGTGTTCAGAATACGCTCCGCAATGGCGAAGCGCTCCTCAGCCTTTTCCGGAATGCCGCCTGAATCGAGCGTCAGGCCAACGACGCACCCGCCGTATTTTTTGACAATCGGCAGAATCCGTTCCAGCACCTCCGGTTCGCCGTTGACCGAGTTGACGATGGCGCAGCCGCTGAAAGCACGCAGACCCGCCTCAATGGCGTCGGGGTTTGAGGAGTCGATCTGCAGCGGCAGATCAACCACGCCCTGCAGGAGCTTTACTACCCTGCGCATCATCTCGGGCTCGTCCACACCGGGCAGGCCGACGTTGACGTCCAGAATGTGCGCGCCCGCCTCGGCCTGCTGCACGCCCTGCGACAGGATATAGTCGAGATCGCCCTCACGCAGCGCCTGCTGAAAGCGTTTTTTGCCCGTCGGGTTGATGCGCTCGCCGATGACGCGCACGCCGTCCACAGTAACCGCAAGCGTCGGCGAACAGACTACGGTTTTGCGCGCCACCTCACGCGGGAGAACGTCCTTGTCCGCCAAAAGCGCGTGAATCTCCCGGATATAGTCCGGCGTTGTGCCGCAGCAGCCGCCGACGTATTGCAGATTCAGCGCCGCATACGGCGCCATCTGTGCGGCGAACTCTGCCGAACCGATATCGTACAGCCCGGTCTCCGGATCGGGCAGGCCGGCGTTTGCCTTGACAATCAACGGCAGCGCGGTACACGCGGAGAGACGCTTTGCGATCGGGAAAATCTCGCTCGGCCCGAGCGAGCAGTTGATGCCCAGCGCATCGACGCCGAGTCCCTCCAGCACGGCAACCATGGACTCAATGCAGCAGCCTGTAAACGTGCGCTGGTTCGGCTCGAAAGTCATTGTGACGAAGACCGGCAGCGCGGTGTTCTCCCTGGCGGCCAGCACGCCCGCCTTCACCTCGTAAAGATCCGTCATGGTTTCAAACACGACCAGGTCCGCACCCGCGCGTTCGCCCGCCGCCAGCATTTCCCGGAAAATCTCGTACGCTTCTTCAAACGAGAGCGTGCCGGCAGGCTCCAGCAACTCGCCGATCGGGCCGATATCGAGCGCGACCTTTGCATCCCGTCCCTCGCACGCGCGCCGCGCCACGCTGACCGCGGCAGAGACGACTTCCCCGACTGTATGCCCCGTGCCGTCCAGCTTGTGCGCGTTTGCGCCGAAGGTGTTTGCATAGACGATGTCGCTGCCCGCGTCCAGATACATCCGGTGAATGTTCTCAATGGTCTCCGGGTGCTGGAGACACAGCAGCTCCGGCCGTTCGCCAAGCTTCAGGCCGCTTTTTTGCAACATCGTGCCCATTGCTCCATCCAAAAAAACAACTTTATTTTTAAGCTTTCCCACAGGTTTTTCCGTCCTTTCTGAAAACGCAGTTCTCGAACAGGCTGCAATGCTCACAGCCGCGAAACCGCTTCGGCTGCGGCTTATCGGCAATGCCCAGAATAGCGGTCACCGACTTGCGCGGAATCATGATGCCGCTCGCGGAAACCGTAAGCCCAATTTTGCGCGCTGTATCCATGACCTCGCAGAACTCCCGCTGCACCGTGATGGGCATGTCGCCGTAGCCGGGTGAAAAACGATCTGTCTGGTGCATGCCGGGAAGCTGTTTCAGGATTTCCGCCTCAATGTTGTCACAGACGTTCTCAATCGCCGAGCTGGAGCAGGCATCCAGAATGACGGCGCGCGCCATATCGGTCAGCTGCGCACGGCGCAGCAAGCTCTCCAGTTCGTTCCCCAGCGTTGCGGCGAGCAGGACGCAGCGGTCGCACGCCGCAAGCAGGCCGGCGATATCCTCGCCCACCAGCGCAAAGGACGTCCCCGCGAGCCGCAGGCCGTCCGTACGGTCAATATCGAAAAGCTGAAAGCGATAACGCGGGCGCGCCGTACGCAGGACGGTATCCATCCCCTCCCGAATTTGCGCCTCGGTTTCTTCCGGCACCGTGCCGCCACGGTACCGCAGATATTTCAGCACTTCGCTTCGATTGATTGCGGTCAATACAGATTCCATGCTAATCTTCCTATAATTATAATTCCTATTAAAAAAGTATAAATTTGCGGCAGTGAAAAAGCAAACGGCATTTTCCCCAAGATATCGCTGAAATTTACGATATTTTAAAGCAGTTCGCTAACGCCTGCTGTCATTTTATCACACTGACCCGGGGTTTGTCATCCGTATCGCCAAAGTATACGAAACGCACCGGCTTTTTGCCCGGGGGAGAAAAACAGGGACAGAGGCGCTTTCACCTCTGTCCCCACGAAAAAAACGCGTTACTGATTACTTAACTGCGATCATTTCCACTTCGAGCTTTGCGCCCATCGGCAGTCCAGCTACCGCAAAACAGGAGCGCGCCGGCGCATCACCCGGGAAATATTTTCCGTATACTGCATTGAATGCCGCAAAGTCGCCGAGGTCTGCCAGGAAACAGGTCGTCTTGACAACATGATCGAAACCAACGCTTGCAGCCGCCAGCACCGCCTGCAGATTCTTCATAACCTGCTCGGCCTGCTCCTCGATGGTTTCCGCCGCAATCTTGCCTTGCTCCGGGTCGATCGGAATCTGGCCTGAAGTGAACACCATACCGTTCGCCTCAATCGCCTGCGAATAGGGACCGATCGCCTGAGGTGCAAGCAGCGTTTCAATCTTCTTTTTCATGCAATATCATCCTTTCAGCTTTTTCAGTCTCAAATTGTTGGAAAGAATTTTCTTACGGATGCGCACATTGACAGGCGTGATCTCCAGCAGCTCGTCATCCGAAATGAACTCCAGAGCTTCTTCGATGGACATGATATGCGGCGGAATCAGCCGCAGCGCGTCGTCGGAACCGGAAGCACGCATGTTGGTCAGCTGCTTCTTCTTGCAGACATTGACCGCCATATCCTCGCCGCGCGGATTTTCACCGACGACCATGCCCTCGTAAACCGGCGTACCCGCGCCGATAAACAGCGTGCCGCGCTCCTGCGCGTTGAACAGGCCGTAACCCACCGCCTCGCCGGTCTCAAATGCAATCAGCGAGCCGGTCGCACGCTTGGAGATTTCGCCCTTATATGGCTGATAGTTGTGGAAAATCGAGGACAGGACGCCCTCGCCCTTGGTGTCCGTCAGGAACTCGGTGCGGTAGCCAAACAGGCCGCGCGCGGGGATCAGGAACTCAACGCGCATACGGTCTGCTCCCTTGGGCGCCATATGCACCAGCTCGCCGCGCCGCGCACCCATTTTTTCCATAACGGCGCCGACCGCGTCCACCGGCACGTCGGCGATCATACGCTCAACCGGTTCGCACTTTTTGCCGTCGATCTCCTTAAACAGCGCCTTGGGCGCGCCGACCTGGAACTCGTACCCTTCGCGGCGCAGGTTTTCGATCAGGATGGAAAGGTGCATCTCGCCGCGGCCGCAAACGCGGAACGCATCGGTCGAGTCGGTCTCATTGACGCGCAGGGAAACGTCCTTGAGCAGCTCTTTGAACAGGCGTTCGCGCAGATGACGGGAGGTGACGAATTTGCCCTCGCGCCCCGCAAACGGGCTGTCGTTGACGGAGAAAAACATTTCAACGGTCGGTTCCGAAATCTTCACGAACGGCAGCGGCTCCACCTGCTCCGGCGCGCATAGCGTCTCGCCGATGGTGACGTTTTCAATACCGGAGAAGCAGACGATCTCGCCCGCCTTGGCCTCCGTAGCCGGCACGCGGCTGAGATCCTCAATGGTGTACAGCGACACGATTTTGGAATTATACGGCTTGATGTTGCCGTGGTAATCACACACCGTCACCTGCTGACCGACACAAAGCCCGCCGCGTTCGATGCGGCCGATGCCGATGCGGCCGACATATTCGTTATAGTCGATTGAGGATACCAGCATTTGGGTCGGCCCTTCGATATCAACCTCCGGTGCGGGGATGTGCTCAAGAATTTGTTCAAACAGCGGTGTCAGGTCTTCACCCTCGGCGTTTGGCGACATGGACGCCGTACCCGCGCGACCGGAGCAGTACACGATTGGGCTGTCCAGCTGCTCGTCGGTTGCGTCAAGGTTGAGCAGCAGCTCCAGCACCTCGTCCCCGATCTCGCCCAGACGCGCGTCAGGGCGGTCAATCTTGTTGATCGCAATAATGATTTTATGCCCGAACTCCAACGCCTTCTGCAGCACAAAACGGGTCTGGGGCATCGGGCCCTCGGCCGCGTCTACCAGCAGAACGACGCCGTCCACCATTTTGAGAATACGTTCTACCTCGCCGGAAAAATCGGCGTGCCCCGGCGTGTCGACAATGTTGATCTTGACATCCCGGCAATGGATCGATGTATTCTTCGCGAGAATGGTAATGCCGCGCTCGCGCTCAATATCGCCGGAGTCCATCACGCGCTCCTCAACCACCTGATTCTCACGAAAAGCGCCGGCCTGCTTCAGCATCTGATCAACCAGCGTGGTTTTGCCGTGGTCAACGTGGGCGATGATCGCAATATTTCTAAGATCGTTTCTAACCATAGTTCCTCCCGAAAGGGTTTTTCTACAAACCGTCTAAAATTTCACTTTATTATTATACTCTGCTGAATCCCATATTTCCAGACATGGATTTATCAAATTTTTTGTATCCTGTTAAATCAAAACTGTGACACCATACATTTCAGTACTAGGTACGGGCGCATTATCCGTTTTTGAGCAGCCCTGCGTCGCAGACCGCCACGGTTTCAAGCTCACGATACCGCTCCAACAGCTCACAGAAACGGCGAATCGGCACACTGATGTGCTTGTTCTTGGGATAGACAATGTCAAAAGTGCGGTCCCAGTCCGGCCCTTCGCTGCGGAACAGCCGAATGCTGCCGTCCTGTGCGGCTTTCTCCAGTAGGCGCGCAGACAAAACCGCCAGACAGCCATTGATACAGACGGCCTGACGGATCGCCTCCGGGCAGCTGTATTCCAGCATTGTGCGGATCTTCAGTCCGTGCCGCGCGGCATACCGTTCAAACAGCTCCCGCGTACCGCTGCCCTGCTCCCGCATTACAAACGCCATACCGTCGAGTTCATGGCTGTACACCTCCGTCCTGTCATAAAACGGATGTCCCCTGCCGCAGGCCAGCATAAGGAAATCCTGCAGCTTCGGGACGCTGGTCAGCTCCGGTTCGCGCACTTCGCCTTCAACCAACGCAATATCAAGCTCATTTTTCAGCAGCTTCTCGCAGATTGCAGCCGTGTTGCCGATTGTGCCGTACACCTCCACTTCCGGATTCTCCGCGCAAAACCGCTGCATGAGCCTCGCAAAAATGCTGCTGCCGACCGTAAGCGTCGCGCCGATGCGCAAGCGGCGCCGGTGATGCTCTTCCTCCATAAATTCCTCAAGAAAATCGTACCGACTCACCACATCCCGCGCCATTTCAAGCAGTTTTTTGCCTGATTCCGTAATCATCAGGCGGTTGCCCATTCGTTCAAACAGCAGCACGCCATAATGCTTTTCCAACTCCGCGATCTTTTGGCTCACCGAGGGCTGGCGGATTTTATTTTTGGCCGCCGCCGCACTCATGCCGCCAAGCTCCGCCACATCGACAAACAACTTCAAATGCCAAATCGTCATTTCAACCCCTCCATAGCTTTTCCCTATGCATATTATAAATATTATAGGTCTTTACTTATGCTCTTGCAAGTGCTATGGTATAGAAAAGAATGTACTTACCGTGCAGGAGGAACGACATGGCAACACTGACTGTCAGCCCGGATGAAGAAAAGCGCGTCAAGGCGCTCGGCTTCCTCAGCAACAAGGGAACCGATAATTTTTCAGCCCGGGTCATCACCGTAAACGGAAAAATCACCGCCGCAAAGCTCAAATGCATCGCCGAAGCCGCTGAACAGTTCGGCAACGGCGCGGTCACCTTCACCACCCGCCTCACCGCTGAGGTTCAAGGCATTCCCTTTGACAAAATCGAGGCGTTCCGCGCCTATATCGCACGGGAGGGTCTGGTGACCGGCGGCACCGGCCGCAAGGTGCGCCCGGTTGTCAGCTGCAAAGGCACTACCTGCCAATACGGCCTGATTGACACGTTTGCACTGTCCGAAGAAATTCACCACCGCTTTTTTGAAGGTTATAACAATGTAATACTGCCGCATAAGTTCAAGATTGCGGTCGGCGGCTGTCCAAACAACTGCGTAAAGCCCGATTTGAACGATATCGGCATTATTGGCCAAATGGCGCCGCAGTTTGAGGAAAGCAAGTGTAGGGGCTGCAAGAAGTGCGGCGTGGAGAAGGCCTGTCCCGTCGGCGCAGCCCATCTAAAGGGCAAGCGTCTGTTCATTGATCCGCAAGCCTGCATCTCCTGCGGCCGCTGCCAGGGCAAGTGTTACTTTGACGCTCTACCCGGCGGACAGCCCGGTTATAAAATTTACATCGGCGGGCGCTGGGGCAAACAGGTCGCGCAGGGCCGCACGCTTCAAAAGTTTTTTACCGACAAGGAAGAAGCGCTCTCCGTCATTGAAAAAGCGCTCCTGCTTTACCGCGAGCAGGGTCAGCCGGGCGAGCGCTTCGCGCAGACCATCTCGCGCCTTGGATTTGAAAATGTCGAGCATCAGCTCCTTTCCGATGATCTGCTCGCCAGAAAGGCGCAAATCTTAGCGGCAACCCCGAACTGATTGGTGACCGTATTTTAAACATCGCCCCAACCCTTCAAACAGGGTTGGGGCATTTTTATTATAATTTTTTTCTTTCCGCGTGCTTTCCAGAAGCAAGGGTGAAGGTATCCCATATCTGAACAAAGCACTTGAAAGCTCTTGACATCCAGAGTTTCATTTAGTATATTATTAATTACTGATATATTGATATTTTAGGTGATGGTATGAAATCAAAAAAAATGGCTTTGGTGTCAAAGGACTGTGTTGCATGCGGCTCCTGTGTAAAGGTCTGTCCTCGGGACGCAATTTCCGTCCCCTGGGGCGTTAGTGCGATTGTTGATCCCGCAAAATGCGTAGGCTGTGGAAAATGTGCCTTTATTTGTCCGGCAGCGGTCATTACACTGCATGAAAGGGAGGCTTCTCTGTGAAATCCAATACGAAAAAGAAGTGGCACGAGTATTTATGGATTGTTTCTCTGGCTTATCTTGCATTGGGCTTTTTCAATATTATTTTTACCTGGTTGGGACTGATTTGCTTTGTCATTCCGCTGTTCATCGCCATCGTTAAAGGCAATAAGGCGTACTGCAACAAATACTGTGGAAGAGGCCAGTTATTTCAGATGCTTGGCGGACGTTTCGGCCTCTCCCGGCAGAAAAATCCACCGCGGTTCCTTAAATCCAAGTGGTTCCGATATGGTTTTTTAGTGTTTTTTATGGCAATGTTCTTCCTCATGCTGTACACGACATATCTGGTGTTTGCCGGGGCATCGCTCAGAGAAGCCATTACGCTTTTATGGATATTTAAACTGCCGTGGAACTGGGTCAACACCTCTTTTGTGGACCCATGGATCGCGCAGTTTGCCTTTGGATTTTACAGTGTCATGCTGACCTCCACCCTCCTCGGCCTTTTAACCATGGCGCTATTCAAGCCGCGTTCCTGGTGTGTATACTGCCCCATGGGCACCATGACGCAGGGAATCTGCAAACTAAAATGGAAAGGAGACTGTCTGACACATGGAAGAACAGGCGAAAATGCTTGCGGAGTTACTCAAGGTACTTGCAAATGAAAACCGTTTATTAATCCTTTGTGCCCTGATGGAAAAACCGCAAACCGTCGGTCGACTGCTGGAAAAGACCCCGTATATCGGCCAATCCGCTATGTCGCAGCATCTTGCGCTTATGAAGGCACACGGTATTCTGAAGTCGCAGAAATCCGGCCAGAGTATCACCTATTCCATCGCGGATCACAGGATCGAGGCGGTCATCGGCATTCT
>JBFWIM010000070.1:0-9724 GCA_050255995.1 Intestinibacillus sp. | reverse complement strand
GATACGCCGCTCTGGTCATACACCGGTGAAAGTTCATTGACATCCGCACCCACGATATTCAGCGTGCCCGCCACCAGAGTCAGCGCACGGTGCAGCTCCATAAACGTCACACCGCCCGCTTCCGGCGTTCCTGTACCGGGGAAAATTGACGGATCAAGCACATCCAGATCTATTGTAAAATACACCGGCTTGCCGCGCAGTCCCAGGACTGCTTCCGCGAGACCGTCAAACGTAAACCTGGTCAGATGGGTATGGGTTTTCGCCCACTCGAATTCGGCCCGTTCGCCTGAGCGGATGCCGAACTGATAGATCCGGCCGTCGCCCAGCAGATCCCATGCACGGCGGATGACCGAAGCATGGCTGAGCGGCTCGTCCAGATACGCGTCCCGCAGGTCTGTATGCGCATCGAAGTGCACAATATGAAGATCCGGATATTTTTTCACGGCTGCGCGCAGTGCGCCAAGCGTGACCAAATGCTCGCCGCCGATCATGAGCGGAAGCTTGCCGTCCGAAAACACCTCGGCCTCGAACGCTTCAATGTCGCCGAGTACGCGTTCCGTATTGCCGAAGCACAAATCCAGATCACCCGCATCGAAAACCTCATAATCTTCCAAATCTTTGTCCTGATATGGGCTGTAAGTCTCCAGGCCGTAGGATTCTGCGCGCATGGTGCGCGAAGCCATACGCGTGCCCGGGCGGTAGGAGGTTGTGCCGTCGAACGGCGCGCCGAACAGTACAATTCTGCTCTCTTCATAGCCGTTATCACAGCCCAAAAAGGTTTGGATATTCTTAGTCATCTGCACTGTTTAAAAGCTCCCTTACATAGTTTGGCAGTCCAAAGGCACCGACATGCAGATCGGTGTTGTAGTATTTCGTCTCGAGCCCGCGGGCATTCCAGCGGACGGCATCCAAATCCTCGACCGGATCATATTTTTTTGAGGCAAAGCCAAACAGCCAGTGCCCGGACGGATAGGTGGGGATATGTGCCTGATACACCCGGCAAATCGGGAAGGATTCGGTAATCCGGCGGTGTGCGCGGCGGCAGGCCTGCGCGTCATTTTCATAATACGGGCTTTCGTGCTGGTTAACCAGTATGCCGTCTTCGCGCAGCGCCTTGAAGCAATTGCCGTAAAACTCGCGCGTGAACAGCCCTTCGCCCGGCCCGAACGGATCGGTGGAGTCGACGATGATCAGGTCGTATTCGTCCTGTGGATGGCGCACAAAGCGCAGGCCGTCCTCAAAGTGCAGATGCACGCGCGGGTCGTCAAAATAACTTGCGGTCTGCGGCAGATACCGCTTGCAGGCCTCAACGACCATCTCGTCAATCTCGACCATATCGATGCGTTCAATCTCCGGATAGCGCGTCAGCTCGCGCACCGCACCGCCGTCACCCGCGCCGATCAGCAGCACATTCCGCACACGGGGATGCACCGCCATCGGCACATGGACAATCATATCGTGATAGATGAACTCATCCCGCTCAGTCAGCATCATGTAGCCGTCGAGCGCCAGAAAGCGCCCAAACTCTACGCTGTCAAAAATGTCGATGCGCTGAAACTCGCTGTGCGCGGTATACAGCTGCCGGTCGACCTTAATTGAGAAGCGGACATTCTTGGTGTGCTCCTCGGTAAACCATAGATCCATCAGTGCGCTCCTTTGATCACGTTGATGTGTGCAATCGCCACGTCCTGGGTTCCCGTCATGAAGCAGCCCTTCTGCTTGGCGTAGGCGATATAGTCCAGAATTTCTTTGGTGATCCGCTCGCCCGGCGCCAGAATCGGGATGCCCGGCGGGTAGCACATGACAAACTCGCTGCAAATCCAGCCGGCGCTCTCCTCAATCGGCAGAGGCACGGTATCGGCATAAAATGCCTCCTGCGGCGGCATCTCGACAAGCGGATCGATATATTCATGGTCGAGCATGCCGACCGGGCTTCCGGCATGCAGGCGGCGAATCTCGGCCAGCGCGGCGATCAGGCGCTCCAGATCCTTCTTCCGGTCGCCAACCGAAATATAAGCCAGAATGTTGCCGATGTCGCCGAACTCGATCTGGATATCATAGTCGTCACGCAGGATATCGTAAACTTCGATCCCTGCAAGGCCGATGTCACGGGTGTGTACGGAGAGTTTGGTGGTGTCGAAGTCATAAAACGCATCGCCGTCGATGCACTCACGCCCGAAAGCGTGATACCCGCCGATCTTGTTGATCTCCTCGCGCGCATATTCCGCCATGTCGCAGACGCGGGCGAAGATCTCCCTGCCGTTCAGCGCCAGATTGCGGCGAGAAATATCGAGCGAGGACATCAGCAGATAAGATCCGCTTGTCGTCTGCGTCAGGTTGATAATCTGCCGGACATAGCCGGGGTTCATGGCGGGTCCGGTCAGCAGGAACGAGCTTTGCGTCAGGCTGCCGCCCGACTTGTGCATGCTGACCGCGGCCATATCCGCGCCGACCGCCATTGCCGAAGGCGGCAGGTTTTCGCCAAAATAAAAATGCGTCCCATGCGCCTCGTCCACGAGCACCTTCATGCCGTGGGCGTGCGCAAGGTCGCAAATTGCCTGCAGGTTGGAGCAGACACCGTAATAGGTCGGATTATTGATGAGCACGGCAACCGCATCCGGATTGGCGGCGATTGCTCTTTCGACGTCGGCGACCGACATGCCAAGCGGAATGCCCAGCCGTTTATTGACGCCGGGGTTGACATATACCGGCACCGCGCCTGTGAAAACCAACGCATTGATTGCGCTGCGGTGTACGTTGCGGGGCATAATGATCTTATCGCCCCGCTTGCAGACCGACATAATCATCGACTGCACCGATGAGGTTGTGCCGCCCACCATAAAAAAAGCGTGTGCCGCGCCAAATGCATCGGCCGCAAGAATCTCAGCCTCGCGGATGACCGATACCGGGTGGCAGAGATTATCGAGCGGCTTCATGGAGTTTACGTCCACGGTCATGCACTGCTCACCGAGGAAATCGGTCAGCTGGGCGTTGCCCCGTCCGCGCTTGTGCCCAGGCACGTCAAACGGCACCACACGCATCCTTTTATATCGCTGCAACGCCTCTAAAATCGGCGCGATTTGCTGTGGAAGCTTCATTGCATTCATCCTTCTGGGTGTAAAAATATCTGTCCGACGAAGGCCGGCGCAGCATAAACCGGCAAGCTCATTTATAGATGTTCGCCCCGCTGAAAATTTCAATCATCTCGCGGCGTAGGCCTTCGGAAATCTCCAGCCGGCGCTTAGGGCTGATTTCGTAGACATCGGTGTTAAACAGGTAATTCTGCAGGTCGATCTCCTTGATGAGGAGTTTGGTGTGGAAGATATTGGACTGGTAGACGTTTACATCAATCGCATCATAGCGCTCCAGCGTCTTGCCGTCAATATAGTCCTGGATCGAGGTGATGTCGTGATCCAGAAACAATTTGCGGCCGGTCACGTCGCGCGTAAAGCCGCGCACGCGGTAGTCCGCCGTAATAATGTCCGAGTCAAACGACCCAATCAGGTAATTGAGCGCGGCGAGCGGCGAAACCTGTCCGCAGGTCGACACGTCAATATCCACCCGGAAGGTCGCAATCGCGTTGTCCGGATGGTATTCAGGATAAGTGTGCACCGTGATATGACTTTTATCCAGATGGCTGACAACGCTGTCGCGCGTCGCCAGAATATCAATTTCACCGTGGTTGCAGGATTTATCAATCAGCTCGACCGGAAGCGCGCGCTCGGTGAGCAGGATCGTCACGGACGCTCCCTGCGGGTCATAATCCTGCTTGCTGATGTTTAAAATATGCGCGCCGATAATCTCTGTGACGTTGCACAGAATATTGGTTAATCGTTCAGAATTATACTGCTCGTCGATATAAGCAATATAGTCCTTTTGCTCCCGCTCACTTTTTGCATAGCACACATCGTAGATGTTAAAGCTAAGTGTTTTTGTGAGGTTGTTAAAGCCGTACAATTTCAGCTTATTCTCCAACCCTATCCTCACAACCTTTCAAAATGTATAGATAAGATTATCTTATCCGAAACCCTCTTTGTTGTCAATATAACCGGGCTTCTTCAGCAGCTTTTTTATGTGTTTCCCTGTCAATTATTTGAAAACCGTGCAAATAGCAGCGCCTGTCCGTTATAATGCGGACAGGCGCTGCCTGATGAGAAAAGAATATAAAAGGTAAGGGAGCGAAAGAAAGGTCAGCGGTACATTGCGGGCTTCTCCACCAGTTCCACCTTTTCCGGCACGCCGGTCTTACGGGATTTGATGATAGCGTCCGCTGTAACGCAGGTGACGTAGCCGTCCCAGGCGGACGGGCCGGTCGGTTTTCCGGCGAGCACCGCCTGCACCCAATCCTGGAACTCGATGTCATACGCCTCGATGAAGCGCTGCGACCAGTCGGTCAGGATGGGGAAGCTGCGGGTGGCATTCGCACGGGTGACAATGGCCGCCGGATCGGGCAGGTTGACCGTGCCGTTCTCGCAGACAACCTGGCACTGGATGTCATAGGCATACGCGCCGTCGGTCTGGACCTCCACGTCGATGCGCTGGCCGGATTTGGTCGTCAGCATCATGATCTGCGGATTGAGCCAATCCCCCTTGGTGGCGCTGCTCTGGCGGACAGCCAGCACCTGCGCGGTATCATACTCGTCATTCAGCAGCCAGCGGGAAATGTCCAGCTCATGGATGGCAACGCGAGTGACCGCATAGTCCGTCGCAAAGCCGGGCGCCTGCGCCACGTTGCGGTGGCAGGCGTGGATCATCAGCGGCGCGCCGAGCTCGCCGGAGTCAATGACTTCCTTCATCGCTGCATAGCCGCGGTCATAGCGGCGCATAAAGCCGACCTGCAGTAGGCGGCGGCCCGCCCTGGCCTCAGCCTCCATGATCTTCTCGCAATCCGCCGCGGTCTGCGCCAGAGGTTTTTCACAGAAAACGAACTTGTTTGCCGCGAGGCTTTCCAGCACATAGCCCGCGTGGGAATCGTCGGACGAGGTGATTACGATCGCTTCGACTTCGGGCGCGGCAATCAGCTCTTCGCCGGTCTTATACGCCTTAATGCCGGGATACTGGGCGGCAACCTTATCCGCAGCTTCCGGGAAGAAGTCGGCAACCGCGACGACCGTTGCACCGGCCACCAGCGTATTCAGGCGGCGGACATGCTCGCGGCCGATCGCGCCGCAGCCGATGACGCCGATTTTGAGCTCTTTCATGATATTCATCCTTTCAAGCAATGGCGATTATTCCATTTCCAGCATTTTTCCGGTTTCAAAGGATTCCTTGCAGCGGTATGCCACGCGGGAAACCGCAGTGCCGTCATAAACGGTGACTTCGGGCTTGCGGCCCTCGCGGATGCAGCTGACGAACTCGATCATCTCGTTCGTGTACGCCTCATGCCAGCGGGACAGGAAGTCCGGATAGCACTCGCGGCATACGCCGTGTTCGCTCATCACCTCGAGCATGCTGTCGGTGCCGACAGACGCAATGCGCAGCGTGCCGTGCGTGCCGATGATTTCGGTTTCGACGTTGCAGCCGTGCGCGGATGCGCGGCCGGCAAACATAAACGCCATCGCCTCGTTCTCGCACTGCATCATGCAGGCGACGTTGTCGCCGTCGTTCAGCTTACGGTAAAGCTCAAATTCGAACACGCCGCCGATGCCCCAAACCTTCTTCGGCTCGGATTTGGCGAACCAGCGTACCAGGTCAATGTCATGCACGCACATGTCGAGGAACTGGCCGCCGGAATGCGGCGCAAACTTCAGCGTGCCCTCAATGGTCGTGCGGGGATCCTGCGTATAGGAACGTACGAGAACAACCTTACCGATGTCGCCGTTATCGATCTTTTTCTTGGCCTTGACATAGGAGTTATCATAACGGCGCATGAAGCCCAGCATGAAAATCAGATCCGGGTGCGCCTCAACCGCCTTTTCGGCCTCCTTGCACTTTTCCACAGTGGTGTCGAGCGGCTTGTCGCAGAAAACATGCTTTCCTGCGTCCAGCGCAATCCTGATATGTTCCGCATGGAACATCGAGGGGGATACGACGCAGATCGCGTCAAGATCGGGATTTGCACACATTGCGGCAACGTCAGTATAGGTATTCGGGACGTTCAGTTCCTCAGCAACCTCAGCCAGACGCTTCTCATCAATGTCGCAGATTGCGGCCAGCTCTGCGCCCGGCACCCGGGTCGCGATATTTTTTGCATGCTCATAGCCCAGACGGCCAAGGCCAATAGAACCGATTTTGATGTTTTTCATGAGTAGCACTCCTTATATTAATATGAATGAATAATGAAATGTCAGGGGCATGCGTCCGTCAATCGCAGGCGCATGAACACAGTCTTCCAAACAGATTCCGTACCGCATCCCGCTATATGCCGCGTCAGCCTGCCAGACCAATGGGAGAGAACAACGCATATACGCACAGCATCAGGCAGAAAGAAATACAGGCTACAGGCTTTGCGTATTTCCAAGGCGTCAAGTCGACGGCGTCCGTGGTCGGAATGACATATGCCTCCGCACGCGGATAGAACTTACCGATCAGCAGCATGACAGTGATGTTGAGTGCGAACAGAACGGCAAGAACATACAGATAGTGAATGTCCTGCAGCCCGGGAATAAACTTGGAAATGGAATACAGTACCACGTGCAGAATCAGGGAAACCTTGGGGCCAATCGCAGGCACACGCTTATTGAACAGGCCGATGATCACCGCCGCCAGAATCGGCACATTGAAGAAGCCGAAGCAGGACTGCAGGAAATCATACAAGCCGGACGGCGCACGGCTGACAAACGGCGCAACGATGATGGAAAGCGCAGCCAGCGCGGTGCCGAAGCGCTTACCAACCTTTACCAGATGCGCGTCTGTTGCCTTGGGATTGAAAAGCGGGCGGTGGATATCCAGGGTGTACAGCGTCACCGAGGAGTTCAGGGCGGAGTTGAAGGACGACAGAATCGCGCCGAACAGAACGGCCGCAAAGAAGCCAAGCAGCGGCTTCGGCAGAACGGTCAGAATCAGTGTCGGATATGCCAGGTCGGCAGTTTTACTGAGGTTTTCAATCTGTACTGCGGTGAAGAAACCTTCATTCGGATCCATCGACATACGGAACGCGATGATGCCGCAGATCGTAATAAAGAACGGGCCGCAGAGCTTGAGGAAACTCGCATACAGCGCGCCCTTCTGTGCTTCCTTCAGGTTCCTTGCGCCGAAGGTTCTCTGAATAATCGCCTGGTTGGTGCACCAGTAGAACATGTTGTTGACGACCATTCCGGTGAACAGAACCGGCCACGGAATCATCGGCGGCACGGCGTTTACGGGGTTCACCGCGTTGAACTTAAATGCCGGGACCTTGGTGATCAGATCATTCAGCCCGTGCAGGAAGTTGTCGTTGCCAAGCATCAACAGGCCAAAAATCGGGATCATGAAGCCGCCGATAATCAGGCCGATGCCGTTGATGGTATCCGATACCGCTACTGCCTTGAGGCCGCCGAAAATTGCGTAGCATGCGCCGACAATGCCGATTGCGGCAGCCGTGACAACAACGCCCTGCAGCTGTGGGACACCCAGGCGCTCGTTAACCTCAAAAATCTGGTTAAATACCAGTGCGCCGGAATACAAAACCGTGGGCAGATATGTAAGCAGATAACCAAGCAGGAACATCAGGGATACAATACGCTTTGTGGTACCGTCATAGCGGTTTTCCAGGAATTCCGGAACGGTCGTCAGACCCATTTTCAAATATCGCGGCAGGAAAACCAGCGCCAGAATAATCAGCGCGACACAGGAAGTAACTTCCCATGCAATCGGGCCCATGTTGGTTGCGAAACTTTGGCCGGACTGTCCGATCAGCTGCTCTGTGGACAGGTTGGTCAGCATCAGGGAGCCGGCAATGACCGGACCTGTCAGCTGTCGGCCGGCCAGAAAATAGCCGTCCTGGGTGCTGAGATCATCTCCTCGGGTCATCCACCAGGAGATTACAGCGACGAGAGCCGTAAACCCGATGAATGTAACTGCTGTGAATAACATCTTCTCTTTTCCTCTCTTTGCTTCTCTTCCGAATTTTGCTGCGCCGGTTTGGTTGGTCGCTCGTTTACCATGTGGATTTCCTGTTGCTCCCCCTCCTTTTGTAATCGTGATTTTTGCCCGCAACAAACTATTAATCTGTTGCAATTTAATATTATAATATCATTATTTTAATCCTTGTCAACCTTGCAATCCCACCGATTTCAACCTCCGTTTTCATAATAATTTTCTATAAGATTCGTGGGATATTCGCTGATTTTACAGATTATATTCATATTTTAACCGTTTTGTTTCCTTGCCCGTTTTTTCTGACTTGAACTATTTCGGAATTGTATATAGTTTCATTGTTGCATTAATATGCATTATGTCAATTGTATTTTATATCTTTTAGTCTCTCGTCAATTTATTCCTGATATTTTTTACATCGCTCGCAATTTGCATGTTTTAGTGCTATGTTTTTTATGAAATTGTACTATAATTTTATTTTAAATTGCTTTTTCTTCTAAACCGCTTGACTTTCATCACGCCCATCCGTAATATGAATATTAATATTATGATTCACCGTATATTTCCTATTAAGTTTTGTTCCTCTTATTTTAAAGATAATGAGGTGATAGCGCCACATGAAGATTACCTTAAAACAAATTGCAGAGCGTGTCGGTGTTTCGATTAACACCGTGTCTCTCGCGCTGCGCGATATGCCCAGCGTAAACAGTAACACGCGTGAACAGATTCTGCATGTTGCTGAAGAATTGGGTTATTTTGAACAAAAAGGACGTTCTGAAACCACACAGAATCTCTGTTTGATTTCCACCGGCGCACATTTAAAGGACTCTTATTTTTACATGTCTTTCCATCAGCTCATTTTGAGTCTGGCTTATGAACGCGGCTACAATATGATGGTCTTTGACAACGAGTATTTCAACTCGGACACTGAACGGCTGCGCAGGCATTTGAACGCCAATTCCATCGGCGGCATCCTGATTCTCGGCGACATGGACGAACACGCAGCGTGCCGTATTGTACAGTGCGATCTGCCGGTCGTCGCAATCGGCTCCCGATACCACAACCTGCGGGTTTGCACATTTATTGAAGATAATTTTCAGGCTTCCTATCAGGCTGTCCGTCATCTGCGCGAAAGGGGTTACCGCCGCATCGGCTTTATTGGCGACCCCTTATACAGCACAGCGTTTCTGGAGCGGTATCAAAGCTACCTGAGCGCACTCCGCATCTTCGGTTTGCCAGCGGAAAGTGAACCACAGCTGCTCCATTTTACACCGGATGACTATGATCCCGGCCGGATCATGCAGGCCTTAAAAAGCTGCCGCAAACTTCCGGAAGCCTTTTTCTGTGCCAATGACAGCCTGGGCATTGTGGCCATCAAGGCTCTGCATGATATGGGGCTTTCCATCCCGGGTGATATCGCGATTGTCGGCGTAGACAATAATCCGATGGGTAAAATGGCTATCCCCTCTCTCACCTCCATTGACGTTCGCTGCAACCTTCAGGCAGAACTCAGCGTCAACAAGCTCATTTCCTTTGTGCAAGGCGCACCTTACGAGCCTCTGCGCTTTGTCGTTCCCACAATTCTGGTACAGGGCGATTCCGTCGGTTCGCTGCAATAGCGGAAACCAGATCATCTGACAATCGTATACCTGATTTCAACTTTTTTCTTGACGCTGCGATATTCATATGATATATTATTTTTTGTCAG
>JBFWIM010000069.1:0-9737 GCA_050255995.1 Intestinibacillus sp. | reverse complement strand
CGGACACGCTGGCGAGCATGCCGTCGAGGTCGATATGCGGCGCGCCCGACCAGTTGCCGCAGGCGATTTCAAGGGATTCGATGCCGATTTCAGCAGAGGTCGCAACCATTTCCTCAAACGAAAGATGCCCCAGGCCGTCGGTATTCAGACAAAGTCTCATAAACACATTCCTCCTTTACACATTGACGGGCTTGACGTCCACCCAGCAGCCGGTCTCGGAAGATTCCAGCACGGCGTCCATCACGCGGTTGATCTTGGCGGCGAATACAAAATCCGCTACCGGCTCGGTGCCGTTGACCAGATTTTCCAGCACGTGGTGCTCTTCGATCGTCTTGAGATCCTCATAGCCGATGCCAATGCCGGGGCCGCCCCAGAATTTTCCGTATTCGCCGTGACCGGGCGCTACAATGATGTTTTTAAAGCCCTGATCGGTCGGCTGATCGGTATGGCGGTAAATATTGATCTCATTCATCCGCTCGAGCGAGAAGGTAATGATGCCCTTAGTGAACTGCGCCTCAAACACCTCGCCCTGCTTGCGGCCGGGCGCCACGCGGCTGGAGGAGATATAGCCGATGCCGCCGTTTGCATAGCGGCACAGGAACTGCGCCACGTCGTCGTTCTCAACCGGCTGGATGTTGCCTTTGGCGTCCTTGCGCTCGCTGTATATAATTTTAGTCATGCCGGATACCGAAACAATGTCGCCCAGCAGATACTGCGAAATCGACAGCACGTGCGCGGCCAGATCGCCCATGGAGCCGAGCAGCGAATTTTTCGCCAGCATGCGCCATGCATGCGGCGCGTCGGGGTCGGCGAGGCCATCGGTGTCGTAGCTGCCGCGGAAGCAGACCAGTTCGCCCAGCTCGCCGGAGTCGATCACCTGCTTGGCGTAGGCAACGACCGGAATCTTCATGGTGTTGAACCCGCAGGTCGCCGTCACACCGCAATCCCGAATGACCTTTGCCGCTTTTTCCGCCTCGTCGCCGTCCATGCCCAGCGGCTTTTCGCAGTTGATGGCCTTGCCGTGCCGGGCGGCTTCCATCGCGATCTCGCAGTGCAGGCTGTTCGGCGTGCAGATGCAGACCAGGTCGACGTCCTCCGCCGTTACGACTTCCTTCCAGTCGGTCGTGTAGCGCTGGAAACCGTGGCTCGCCGCCAGCTCCTTTGCCGCGGCCTCCACCGGGTCGGCGATTACCACCAGCTCGACCTTGATGTCAGAGCCAAAGGTGCATTGATTGACATATGCAGTCGCGTGGCTGCGGCCGATAAAACCCGCACCGATCAAACCAATACGAACAGTAGTACTCATAATGATATTCTCCTTTTATCATTTCCGTAAATTGTTTATATGTTGATCCACACATTGCCCGCCCGGTCGCTCTGCAGGCAGGCTTCTACAAAGCGCAGCCCCGACACGCCGTCATGTATGGTGGGATAACAGAAGTCTTCGGCAGGTGCTTTATGATATTTCACCTGCAGCAAATGCCGGGCGAACCCGCGGTAGATATTGCCGAACGCCTCGTAAAACCCTTCGGGGTGCCCGTACGGCAGCCGGGAAAGCTTTCGCACGGCCGGGTACAGGAAATCCCGCTCGGGGGTGTATATCTGCGTCGGCTGGCCGATCCGCGTCACGCGCAACTGCGCCGGCGTATCATGGTTCCACTCGATCGCGCCCCTGTCGCCGAAGATGCGGGCGGAAACGCTGCATTCGTGGCCGATTGCCACCTGCGACGCCCACATCATGCCCGGGATACCGCGTTCATACTGCAAAAGCACCTGCGCATTGCTCTCCAGCGGCAGATCGGGCGGAATACGGTGCGTTACACACAGAACCTTTTGCAGGCGCAGGCCGGTCATCGCGGAGACCAGATATTCCAGATGCGTCCCGATGTCCGCGACGCAAAGGGATTCCCCAATGACGGACGGATCGAACCGCCAGGAGCCGTGCACCGATGCGCCGGAGGCGACCGTATTCATGACCCAGTCCTGCGGGTATTCACACATAATGTTGATGATATTGCCGATTTCCCCGTGCTCGATCATTTCGCGCGCCTGCCGGATCAGCGGATAATTGGCGTAGGTATAACTCACGCCGAACAGCAACCCCTTTTCGTCCGCCAGCCGTTCCAGTTCTTCGGCCTGCCGTACGTTCATGGCCACCGGCTTATCGCTGAGCACGTGGATGCCGCGCGATAAAAAGGCCTTTGCAATGTCGTAATGCGTATTGTTCGGGGTCGCAATGGTCACAAAATCAATGCCGTCCGGGCGGCTGCTTTCGGCCTCCGCCATCTGTTCATACGCCGCATAGGCCCGCTGGGGCGTGACGCCCCAGCGCTCGGCGGTCTGCGCGTTTTTGTCCGGATCCCGGGTGAAGCATCCGGCGGCCAGCACCGCCAGATCGTCCTCCTGCGCGCCGTGCCGGTGCACGTTGCCGATGAAACCGCCCCCGCCGCCGACCATTCCAAAACGAAGTTTCATACCGTTTCCTTTCAGGCCGCCATCTGCGCCTTGGCCTGCGCAATGCGCTTGGCCTTTTCCGTTGCGACGCTGCGGCGCACATCGATGACGACCGCAATGATCACGACCGCGCCGATGACGACCTTCTGCAGGTCGGACTGCGCGCCCAGCAGGTTAAGGCCGTTGCGGATGATCTGGATAAAGAGCGCGCCGACAAAGGTGCCGCCGACCGTTCCCTTACCGCCGTTAAACGAAGCGCCGCCGATGACGCAGGATGCGATCGCGTCCATCGCGTACTCTTCGCCCGTAGTCGGCAGCGCGGTCGAAACGCGTCCAGTCAGAATCAGCGCAGCGAAGCCCGCAAGCAGGCCGGTGATGACGTAGACGAACATCTTGACCCGCTGCACGTTGATGCCCGAGACCCTTGCCGCCTCCTCGTTGCCGCCCACCGCATAAATCTTTTTGCCAAGCGGCGTTTTGTTCAGCAGGATGGAGAACAGCACAAATACCACGATTACCGCGAGAAAGCAGACCGGGAAGCCGACCGCACCGATGGAACGGAAACCAAGCGCCGTTACCCCTTCCGGGAAGCCGGTGATCGGGGTCGCCTTGGATATGATCTGTGCCAAACCGCGGAAGATCTGCATGGTGCCCAGGGTTGCGACGAACGGATGCGGCAGACGCAGCTTGGTATAAAGCGCGCCGTTGATATAGCCGCAGACCAGGCCGCTGCCGAGGCAGATCAGAATCAGCAGGAAAGCGTTTTGGATACCCAGATCGCGCATCACCGCGCCCATGATGCAGCTGCAAAGCGCGCACGCGGAGCCGACGGAAAGGTCGATGCCGGCAGTCAGCAGAATGAGCAGCATGCCGATGGCGATCATACTGTTTACGGCCGTCTGCCGCAGGATATTCATCCAGTTATCCACTGTCAGGAACGTGCTGCTTGCAAAAGACAGCACCACGGACAGAATGATGACTGCGACGATCGGGCCGGCGTTTGAAAATACGCTGCCAAGTTTACGTATTGCGATATTATTCTTCATCAAGTTTTCCTCCCCAGGCGGCTTTCATGATGGCTTCCTGATTAAAATAGCGGCTGTCACGGTCGATCTCGGCCATCTTTCTGCCTTCCCGCATCACAATGACGCGGTCGGACATGCCCAGAATTTCCGGCAGTTCGGACGAGATCATGATTACGCACTTGCCTTCCGCCACCAGCGCGTTCATAACATTGTAAACCTCGATTTTGGCGCCGACGTCTATACCTTTGGTCGGCTCGTCAAAAATAAAAATCTCTGCGTTTGTCGCGACCCACTTTCCGATGACGACCTTTTGCTGGTTGCCTCCCGAAAGTTGTCCGGCGAGCTGCGCGTCCGTCGAGACCTTGATCCGCAGCCGGTCAATCGCGTCCGCAGACAGATCGCTGCGCCGCTGCTCATCCAGAAACAAGCCCTTCCGGTTCTGATCAAGCAGCACCAGATTCAGGTTCTCACGCACCGAAGACTCCAGGATCAATCCCTGATGCTTGCGGTCCTCGGTCAAAAACGCGATCTGATTTTCGATTGCGTGCCTTGGATTATGTATTCCGGTCTGCTTTCCGTTGATATATACCGTGCCACGGTCAATCTCCGTCATGCCGAAAATGCCCTGAAACAGCTCGGTCCGCCCCGCGCCGACCAGACCGGAAAAGCCCAACACCTCTCCTTTATAAGCGGTAAACGACATATCGTAAAATTCACCCATGCGGGTGAGCCCCTCGACACGCAACGCTTCCCCGCCCCGGTGCGTTTCGGTTTTTGGGAACAGGTTTTCCAGCGTGCGGCCGACCATGTGTGAGATCAGCGAATCCTTGGTCAGGTTTTCCGATTCCGTTGTAATGATATGCTTTGCGTCGCGCATCACGGTGACGCGATCACAAAGCTCAAAGATCTCCTCCAGCTTGTGCGAAACGAACAGGAACGTAATGCCCTTATCGCGAAGCAGCCGGACGCTTTTAAAGAGCTGTTCAACCTCCTGCTCGCCAAGGCTTGCCGTCGGCTCGTCCAGAATGATCACATTGGCTTCCAGCTGAATCGCTTTGGCAATTTCAATCATTTGCTGCATGCCCATGCCGAGCGTGCCGCAGGGTACGGTCAGGTCAACTTCCTGCCCGAGCGCCTGCATGATCTCCTTCGCCCGCTTTTGCATATACGACTGATCCAGGATCAGCCTGTTCTTGGTTTTGTAACTGCCAAGAAAAATGTTGTCTACGATATTGGCGTCCGGGACAATGTTGAGCTCCTGATACACGCACGCGATGCCTTTCGCCCGCGCCTGTTCCGGATTATGAAAAGCCACCTTTTCACCGTTTACAAAAATCTCGCCCTTGTCGGGCTGATGCATGCCGGTGAGCACCTTGATCAGCGTGGATTTTCCCGCTCCGTTCTCGCCGATCAGACCGTGAATTTCGCCTTGGCGCAGCTCCAGGGACATGTCGTTCAGCGCCGTCACGCCCGGAAAGCTTTTCGTAATATTTCGAAGCTCTATTGCAAAATGATCCACTAAATACACCTCGTTTGCCACTGAAATGACGTATTGGTTTGTAAAATTGGATGCAAAAAACCTGCCTGCGCAATACAGGCAGGTTTTCGCAACTATATGGGGAGAAGAAGAGGAGGTGGCTATTTTTTGAGATGTTGATCCACGTTGCTCGCATCGATGACGGTAACGCCCGTATCGATCACAGGCTCGACCTGCTCGCCGTTGTGTGACGCCACGCCGGCCTTGACAGCCTCATAACCCATGTCATACGGATTCTGCGCGACATCAAGCAGCACCTCGCCGGACTTGATCATTTCGAGGACGGACTGCCCGGCGTCAAAACCGGTGACCAGGATTTTGTCCGTCATGCCAGCCTGGCGGATTGCGGTGACCGCGCCCGGCGTCATGTTGTCGTCCAGACAAATGATGGCGTTCATCTTGTCGCCGTACTTCTGGATCAGGTCCTCGGTCTTGGCCGCGGCTTTGTCGGCTACGGACTCGGCGTCCACGACTTCGAGGACTTTCACGCCTTTTTCCTCCAGCGTCTTGGTAACGCCCGCGACGCGCTGGTCAAAGCTGACGCCGCCGAGCGGGCCACGCATGACGACTACGCTCGCGTTTTCGGGCAGCTTCTCGCACAGCTTTTCCGCAACGGTCGAACCCGCGGCCTCGTTGCCCGTGCCTGCGTAAGCGACCTTATACTCATAGTCAAAATCGGTGTCCGCGGCGACGATCGTCACGCCCTTTTCATGCGCCTTGGCAAGCGCGGCGGACAGCGTGTCCGGCTGGTTCGGGACAATGACGAGCACGTTGATGCCCTTTGCGATCATATCCTCCACCTGCTGCACCTGTACCATCGCATCGCTCGGCGAGGAGGGGTTGTTGCATTCGATTTCCGCGCCCAGCTCGCCCGCGGCCTTTTTGGCGCCTTCGAACATGGTCATGTAAAACTCGTGCTGATATTTTGCGATCACGCCGATCTTGAGCGGCTTTGCCGTCGGCGCCGTATCGGTTCCCGCCGTGCTGTCCGTGCTTGTATTGCCGCTGCTGCCTGCACTCCCGCCGCACGCCGTGAGGGAAACGCATAGCGCTCCGGCCAATACCATACTAAGCAATCTCTTTGTCATGTTTGTCCTCCCTTAAATTTCACTGGTTGTTGATTTTATGGCCCCCTCTTGAAGTGATCTGAGTATAACACACTTCCCATACCCCCGGAATGGCCGCAGCAAACGGGTTTTAAGTAAAATGCCCATTCCCGCCGCCGAATTTGCCGCCGCCTTATCATCTATCTTTTATGCATGCCGTTTTGATCCGGCTTTTTTCACCGAAAACCGCGTGCTGCATATGATATGTACGTACCGGCCGCGCACTGTCTTTCTGAAAATGTACGAATTTTACTGGTCGTTCGCGTTTTTTTCATAAAGACATCCTGACTCCTGTTGTGTTATAATAATATCACAAATCCACCTGGGTTTTTTCTGCATTTTCAATGCATTTTTACTTATCTTCAGAGGAGCCGAACTATGCATCGTCCGAAACACAATGAAAACCGCAGCCTTTTGCATTCCTTTGTGTGGTTCATCATCCTGTATGTGCTGATTCCCGGGACAGCGCTGGTGTGTGCCGGGCTTTTATGGAATGTGCAAAACCAGAAAAATGCGCTGCTGGAGGAAAGCAGTTCGTATTATAACGAAATGGCTGCGGTGTGTGAACATCATATAAGCTATATAGGCAACCTGATTACCATACTGCAGGACAGCAACGCGATCCGCGACCGGCTCAACGCCCTCAACCTGTCGCCTGCCGGACAAGCGGTTGAGAGTCAGGCGATTTCCGACATCATATCCGTACCGTTCACCTATCAGAACTGCTTTAACAACTTCGCAATCAACGCGGTCGCGGTTTATTTCCGGGACGATCTGGTATATTACACGATTCCGAACAACGGCGTGGATCTCGCGCTCGAACGGACAAAGTCCATTTACGGGCAAAACCGGGACGCCACCTATTATGACGGGCATTTTGTCACGGCTTCCGCGGAGCAAGCCGCATACGCATATTATATTCAGGATTTTAAAAACATCTATAACGGGCGCTATTATGGCAAAATTGTCATTGAAGTCGCCCCCATCCCCTCGAATCTGGCGCAGGCGGGCGGCAGCTATCTTCCTGCGTCGGCGTATTCGCTTGATCTGGGCGCGCATCCCTCCACGCGGTATTACCTGTACAATGCCGATCAGTCCATTATTTTTTCCAGCGACACAGCCAGCGTCGGACAGAGTGTCTCAGGGGTGATGCCCGCCGGCGAGTCCCTCGGCTTTACGGATTTGCCGCAGTTCGGCGACGGTCACACAGTGATCTACCATGCGCCGCTTGCGAAAACCGGCCTTACGCTCTATGCTGTGACCGACCGGAAGGATTTTACCATCGCAAATAACGCTGTCAGCATTCCGTTCATTTTGTTGGTGTTTGCACTTTATATACTGATTCTGGTGCTTGCGCTGCGGAACTTCTATAACCCGCTCAAGCAGGTTTCCGCATACTGCCGCGCTGCGGCGCAGTATGATAGGCCGATCCCGCCTTCTTTCGAGCCCTCGTATCGGGAAATCGGTGAAATTTCCGAACTCCTGATGCGAAATGCAAAATATACGGAAACGCTTGAGGAACAGGGACAACGCGCGGAGCGGGAGCACCGGGAAACCCAGATCCGCGCGCTGCAGGCCCAGATGGACCCCCATTTCCTGTTCAACATGCTGGACGTCATCGGGTGGAAGGCGGAGCGCAGCAGCTCCAAGGACATCCGTTCCATGATTGATCATCTCAGTGAAATCCTGCGGTATGAAATCAAACAGGATCAGTCTAAAATATCGCTGCAGCAGGAAATTTCCTATATCCATCAGTATCTGAGCCTGCAGCAGCTCGGCGGTTCGCATGAGTTTACCTATACGGTCAATGCGGACAACGACCTGCTTGACCAATACTACATCCCCAAGCTCGTGCTGCAGCCGCTGGTGGAAAATGCAATTGTCCACGGCATTCTGCAGTCCGACCGGCCGGGAGATATCCAAATCGACATCTGGGAGGATCGGGACGGCATCATGTGCCGTGTGAAGGATAACGGCGTCGGGTTCGACAGCTCGGCCGTGTTTGGCGTGCCGGAAGCGCAACCCGGCCGGCATAACCGCATTGCGCTCAACAATGTCCGCAAGCGTCTGAACATGATGTATGGGGAGCCGTACGGCCTGACCATATCTTCAACGCCCGGCGCCGGAACCGTAGCGACCATTTATATACCGTTTGATCCTATTCCCGCAAATGGAGGTGCCGACATTGTACAAAATCCTGATAGTTGACGACGAGGAATCCATCCGGACCGGACTTCTGGTGGGTGTGGACTGGGAAGCGCTCAACTGCGAAGTTGTTGACAGCGTTTCAGACGGAGTGCAGGCGCTTGAAAGCATACGAAGAACCGTGCCTGATATTGTATTGAGTGACATCAGTATGCAGCGTATGAGCGGGCTTGAGCTGTGCGCCGTCATCAGCGAAGAGTACCCCCAGATCAAATGCATCCTGCTGACCGGCTTTTACGACTTTGACAATGCGTGTCAGGCCATTCGGTACGGCGTGATTGAACTGCTGCTCAAGCCCACCTCCTCCGCAAAAATCAGCGCGGCGGTTAAACGCGCCATCGGCAAGATCAAGGAGAACAACATCGCCGATATCCTGTGCTCCGAGATTCAACATCAGGCGATCGCCAATCTGGCGCTCAAGCAGTCCATGCTGCTGCAGAATATTTTCAGCGGCGTCGATTACGGCCAGGAGCTCATCCACCTGCTTGAGGAAGCCAACATCAACCTGACCCGCTATTTCGTCATCACAATCTTTGTGGACTGTCTGGCGCGGGAAGAGGACGCGCCCGGCTTTTATACGCAAACGGAAAAGATCGTATCCAAATATATCGCAAGCGCGCTCCGTCCGCTGCAATACTATATTGCCTATCGCTCCGACCAGTTTATCCGTGTTGTGATCGATGCAGACGCGCAGCTCAAAAATGCGCGTTTTGACCTGCACAACCGCTGCCGCGAGCTCTCCTCCATGATTGACACGCTGACGGACTTTTATATTACAGTCGGCATTTCCAATCCGCATGATCAAGCTCAAGAACTGGCTGCCGCTGCGCTCGAAGCGGACAACGCCTCGCGCTTCCCGGTTTATACCGCCGAAGACCCCGTGATCGATTACGCCGCGCTGCCAATCATATCGGACGAAGTCATGGGCAAAATCAGGACGCTGATGGACAGCCTGACCGATGCCATCCGCCGGCTCGACCTTTCCGCCTCGGATACCTTGCTGCTGTCCCTCAAGGAATATTGTGTCTCCCGCAAGATACCCTATCTTGAAAATTATAATATCTGCCTATATTTGCTTAACGTCTGTTTCCAGCAGTTCCTGAGCTATGATATCCCGGGGTTCTCCCTCAATGAACAGTATTCTTTCAGCCAAAAGCTGAGCGGCTGCAAAACCATCGACAGTCTCTATACCCTGTTGCAAAGCACAATTCATCTGATCAGCAGCACTGTCTGCAACAAACAGAAGCCGACCGATCTGGTCGGACGCATTGTCAGGTATATTCACTCGAATTACGCCTCCGCACTGTCTCTGGAAGATATCGCCGACGTTTTTTCCCTCAGCGCGGGATACCTGGGACGGTTGTTCAAAAGCCGTATGAACGTCAACCTGTCCACCTATATCCAGCAGGT
>JBFWIM010000068.1:3362-9982 GCA_050255995.1 Intestinibacillus sp. | reverse complement strand
CCGGTACAAAATTCAAAGGTTGGGAGAAAGGCCGGAGAGGTGAAAAAGCAAGTTTCAATATATCTTTCCCCTGAAATGGATAAAGAATTGAGCGTTCAGGGAGCAATGAAAGAAAAGGAAGCTGATCGGCGGCGCGCAGGATGCGCTGCACCGTCACGGGGTGGAAGACGACGACATGACGCTGGTCTGGGTGCCTGGCGCGTTTGAAATTCCTCTGGTTGCAAAGAAGCTGGCAGCCTCGGGCAAGTACGACGCGGTGCTTTGCCTGGGTGCGGTCATCCGCGGCTCAACCTCGCATTACGATTATGTGTGCAGCGAGGTTTCCAAGGGGGTTGCCGCTGTGGGGCTGGAGACCGGCGTACCGACAATCTTCGGCGTGGTAACCACCGATACGATCGAGCAGGCGATTGAACGCGCGGGAACCAAGGCGGGTAACAAGGGCTATGACGCGGCGTGCACCGCCATCGAAATGACCAACCTGTTGCGCGAAATTTGACAAAAAAGGAGCCGGTTTCGGCTCCTTTTTCTTTCTTAAGATTTGCAAAAGGACAGTTGACGCGGAAGGAACGCTGCGCTACACTGATAAGTAAATGAAACGGAAAGGGGACGAGTTAGACCATGCAATTTGCGGATGCCGGACAGCGGCAGATGCGCCGGGCATATCATGTGACGCTCGTACTGTATTATCTGGGTACGGCCGGCGCGCTTGCTTTTGTGCTCACCCATGGCGCGCAGATTTATCTGGTGCTCATGGCGGCTGCGGGTCTGGCGCTGCCTGCAGTGCCGGGACTGATTTACAGGAGCTTTCATCTGCGTGCGGTTTATCTGTTCAATGTTATTTTTCTCGTATTTGCGTTTGTCGCGGTCACTTTCGCCAGCGTGCTCGGCGGATACGATATGGTGCCCTATCTGGACAAGGCGCTACACTGCGCGTCCGGATTCCTGTTTGCCGTTGCGGGCATGCTGGTATTTTACTACTGCAAGCCCGGACACCGCAAGGAGCCTTCGGACGCGCCGGTTGTGTCGATGTTCGCGGCCATGTTTGCCCTGTCGAGCGCGGTGATCTGGGAGATTTATGAATATATCCTGAGCCTGTTCGGCCCTGATCCACAGCTTGTCGCGACTACCGGAATCCATGATACGATGCAGGATATGATCGTATG
This sequence comes from Intestinibacillus sp., assembly GCA_050255995.1. GTDB lineage: Bacteria > Bacillota > Clostridia > Oscillospirales > Butyricicoccaceae > Intestinibacillus. The sequence continues at coordinate 8,819 of JBFWIM010000068.1, read as the reverse complement.
CGCGGTTGGCGGGGTCCTTACGGCGGTTTTCTGTTATCGTTATTTGAAGAGCGGGCGAAAGGAACTCATGATGTCGCTGTTTGAGAGCTTTTATCACGAGAATATTGAACCAAAGGAATAGAAAAGCCGCTCCCACAAAGGGGAGCGGCTGTAATACAGAGAATTCAGTCGCCCATGGAAAGACCGAGATCACGCGCGGACCGAATGATTTCGCAATCCGGCGGGACGGTTTTGAGCTTGCCTGCGACGTCTTTAAGCGGAACCGGGACGATCTTGCCGTTTTGAAGGGCAACCATATTGCCGAACTTGCCCTCGCGGATCAGCCGTGCCGCCGCCGTGCCGAACCGGCTGGACAGCAGACGGTCGTACGCGCAGGGGCTGCCGCCGCGCTGGAAGTGGCCGGGGATGGTAACGCGGATCTCGTGTCCGCTCAGCGCGTGGATCTCGTCCGCCAGACGGTAGGAGATGGAAGGCTGTTTCATGCCGCTGCGCGCTGCGCGAAACTCCTTCTTGGACAGCTTGGACTCCTCGTGCGAAATCGCACCCTCCGCCACCGCGAGGATGGAGAAACGCTTGCCCGCCTTATGCCGCTGCTCGATGGCATCCACAATGCGGTCTACATGGTACGGGATTTCCGGGATGACAATGATATCCGCGCCGCTGGAAATGCCCGCGTGCAGCGTAAGCCAGCCGACCTTATGCCCCATGACCTCCACGATGAACACACGGCTGTGGGAAAATGCGGTGGAGTGGATGGAATCAATGACGTTCGTGGCGATGTCAACCGCACTTTGAAACCCGAAAGACATATCGGTGCCCCAAAGATCGTTGTCAATGGTTTTGGGAAGCGTCACGACGTTGACGCCGTTTTCAGCCAGTAAGTTCGCCGTTTTATGCGTGCCGTTGCCACCCAGAATTACCAGGGCGTCAAGCTCCATGGTTTTGTAGGTTTCAAGCATGCGCTGGAGCTTGGTGCTGCCATCCTCACGCGGAAGCTGCATGGTTTTAAACGGCTCGCGGGACGTGCCGAGGATCGTGCCGCCGAGCGTCAGAATGTCGGAGAAGTCGCTGGGATGCATTTCCGTGCAGTTGCCTTCGATCAGGCCGCGGTATCCATCGGAAAAGCCGTAGATCGCGACGTTCGTATCGAATTCGTTGTACAGGGACTTTGCAACGCCGCGGAGCGCGGCATTCAGCCCCTGGCAATCGCCGCCGCTGGTGAGCATACCGATCTTCATAGTCAAAATCCTCCGTTTTCAGGTTTCATAGTTTCAGTATAATCCAGAGAGTGGGAAAACTCAACGGGAAAGCAGAAAAAAGCAGGATGGTTATGGCTATGCATATAATATTTATGGTATAATGTACCACAAAGGAAAACAGAACGGAGCACGAGAAGCTTATGGATCTCAACCGACATAATATGAAAAAAATCGCGGCACTCATCGCCTTCGCCATCTTGCTGTTTGTGGGGCTGGAAAATTTCCAAAAGGTGACGGGCGTGCTGCGCGGCTTTGTTTCACTGATCGCCCCGTTTTTGCTGGGCGGCTGTATTGCGTTCATCCTCAACGTGCCGATGGCGTACATTGAGCGCAACCTGTTTGGCAGCCGGCGTGCGGCAAAGGCCGGGAACTGGAGGCGTCCGCTCAGTCTGGTGCTGGCTTTGGCTCTCGTGATCGGCATCGTGAGCATTGTGGTGCTGCTCGTCGTGCCGCAGATCGCGCGGTCGTTTGGCCTGCTCAGCGACCGTATGCCGGGCTTCCTTGTGAAAGCGCAGGGCTGGATTACCGCGCTGCAGGTTCAGTTCCCCGTGCTCGCCAATCAGCTCGGGAACCTGGAGTTTGACTGGAATACAGTTGACTGGGCCAGGGTCTGGCAGACGGCGATGGATTTTATGAACAACGGCGCGGGCGCAATGATTGGCTCTACCTTCGACGTGGCTTCCTCCATCATCGGTGCAATCGTCAATTTCTTCCTGGGCCTTTTCTTTGCGCTGTATATCCTGCTGCAAAAAGAGAAGCTGGGGCGGCAGGTGAAAAAGCTGCTGTATGCACTGCTGCCAGAGGAAAAGGCCGACGGCTTTTTGTCGGTATGCACGCTGTCGCAGCAGACTTTTTCCAATTTTATCTCCGGGCAGTGCACAGAAGCTGTGATCCTCGGGCTGATGTTTTTCATCAGCATGTCTCTGCTTCGCTTTCCTTATGCACTTCTGGTCGGCGCGCTGATTGCTACGACCGCGCTGATCCCTATTTTCGGTGCGTTTATCGGCTGTCTGATCGGCGCATTCCTCATCCTCATCGAAAACCCGATGCAGGCGCTCTGGTTCATCATTCTGTTTCTGGTGCTTCAACAGATCGAAGGCAACCTGATTTATCCCCATGTGGTCGGAAACTCTGTAGGGCTGCCGTCTATCTGGGTACTGGTCGCCGTCACGATTGGCGGCAGCACGATGGGTATTGCGGGCATGATCATCTGCATCCCGCTCTTTTCCGTAATGTATACGCTGTTGCGGTCGGCAGTTGGCAGGCGTCTGTGCGCACGTGGCGTACCGCCGGAAAAGTGGGGCGATCCGCCGCGTGTGCGCAGGCGGGAAAAAAAGCCGCCGGATTCCGGAAGCTGATACCTTCGCTTAAAGCATATAAATCCGATAAATATACGGGGATAATTTGGGGAGTTTGACGGATTGACAGGCAGGTGATCTGCCGCTATAATAAAAACATACTAAATGAATATGAAAACGAGGAATGAAGGGAGGCTGCAGCATGGAAAGACGGATACGCGGAAAGCGGGAAGGCAGCCGAATGTGTTGTTGCCGAACCAATTGCTTATAAATAAACAACAACACAGAAAGAAGGATAAATAGAATGAGCACGAATAGAAATTATCATTTTGAGACCCTCCAGCTGCATGTAGGACAGGAAAAGCCCGATCCGGCGACCGGCGCGCGCGCTGTGCCGATCTACCAGACGACTTCCTACGTTTTCAACGACAGTGAGCATGCCGCGGCACGCTTTGGCCTGAGAGATGCAGGCAATATTTATGGCCGTCTGACCAACCCGACGCAGGATGCGTTTGAGCAGCGTATTACGGCGCTTGAGGGCGGCTCGGCAGCGCTGGCGGTAGCGTCCGGCGCTGCGGCGATTACCTACGCCATCCTGAATCTGGCGCGTGCCGGCGAGCATATCGTCTCTGCACAGACTATCTACGGCGGCACATACAACCTTTTCGAGCACACGCTGCCGGAGTACGGCATTGCGACCACCTTTGTAGATCCCGACGTGGAGGGTTCTTTTGAGAACGCCATCCAGGAGAATACCCGTGCGATTTTCATTGAGACCATCGGCAACCCTAACGCCAGCCTGATTGATATTGAGAAGGTGGCGGAGATTGCGCACCGTCACAGCATTCCGCTGGTCGTAGACAGCACCTTCGCTACGCCTTACCTGGTTCGTCCGTTTGAGCACGGCGCGGATATCGTGGTGCACTCCGCAACCAAGTTCATCGGCGGCCACGGCACGGCCATCGGCGGCGTGATTATCGAAAGCGGCAAGTTCGACTGGGAGGCCTCCGGCAAATTCCCCGGCCTGACCGAGCCGAATGCGAGCTATCACGGCATCAGCTTCAGCAAGGCGGTCGGCCCGGCGGCATTTGTCACAAAGATCCGTGCCACTTTGCTGCGCGATACCGGCGCGGCGGTTGCCCCACTGCATGCCTTCCTGTTCCTACAGGGTCTGGAAACCCTGTCGCTGCGCGTGGAACGCCACGTGGAGAACACGAAAAAGGTTGTGGATTACCTGAGCAAACATCCGCTGGTAGAGCGTGTGAACCACCCCGCCATTCCGGGCAGCCCTTATCACGCGCTGTACCAGAAGTACTTCCCGAACGGCGGTGCGTCCATCTTTACTTTCGAAATCAAGGGCGGCGAAGCGGAAGCCAAGAAGTTTATTGACCATCTGGAGGTCTTCTCGCTGCTCGCGAACGTGGCGGACGTCAAGTCGCTGGTTATCCATCCGGCGTCCACGACCCATTCGCAGATGAACGCGGAGGAGCTGGCGGCTTCCGGAATCCGTCCGAACACCATTCGCCTGTCTATTGGCACCGAGCATATCGACGACATTCTCTTTGATCTGGAAACTGCGTTCAAGGCTGTGGAACAGTAAGCAAACAGTTTTTCCATAATAAACAAAAAGACCGTTCTGTAGAACGGTCTTTTTGTTTGATGCATTGACTTGCATGGGGTAAGAGACTACAATAAAAACGAAGACGTAGCAGGAAAAACAGAGGGACATTGGAGGGAGGCAGACAGTATGGGATTCACGATTTTGTTGGGCGATATCACAGCTGTGAAGGCGGATGCAATTGTCAACGCGGCCAATGAAAGCCTGCTGGGCGGCGGAGGCGTGGATGGCGCCATTCATCGCGCGGCCGGACCGGGGCTTCTCGATGAATGCCGGCAGCTCGGCGGATGCAAAACCGGTGAAGCGAAAATCACCGGGGGGTACCAGTTGCCGGCAAAGTACGTAATCCATACGCCGGGGCCGGTCTGGTATGGCGGAACCCGCGGCGAGGCCAGACTGCTTTCATCCTGTTATTACAATGTGCTGCTTCTGGCGCGCGATCACGGCTGCGAAACGGTTGCGTTCCCATCAATCAGCACCGGAGCGTACCGATTTCCGCTGGAGCAGGCTGCGGAAATCGCGGTGCGTGAGATCCGGAAATTTTTACGGGAGAACGCGCTTCCCAGGGAAATTATGATGGTCTGCTATGACCGTGTCACACAGGCGGTGTATCAGCGCGCGGCGGAAAAAATTCCGGAATAGGCAGAACAAATTTTTCACTGCATGCGTTTTGACGCTGGGAAATGGCGGAACTCTGTGATAAACTAATAGCAAACAGACGATAACGGCGCCGCTCCGACAGCATCGGGGCAACGCCGTTTTTCTGTAAAAACAGGTTTAATCGTCAAAGCACAAGGAGAAATGACATGTGGGAAATCGATTGTTCTGACTTGAACGCGCTGATTCTGGCACCCTGTCAGCTCAAGGTGCCGATGGAACGGCTGCTCGCCGGCCGCGCGCCATTTCAGCCGAGACAGGAGAGGCGCTGCGGTGGCGTCTGGTATCAAACGCGATCCTGCAGGAAAATGTCTTTGAGAAACTCTCACGAATCGAAACGGCCGGTGAACTGCCGGATATTATGATTGTGCCCGGAATCGGGCATTTCTTTTATGAAATATTTACACTGCGGTTTCGAAATGCACATACAGTTGCGGCACACGGAGCAATGTCGCCCGACTTTGAAGCGCTGGGGCTTGCAGACCCGAAGAGGCTGCTGGTGAAAAAGCAGGTTTCTCCCGCTGTACACGCGTTTGCGGATGTTCTGACCGGATCAAAGATGGGGCGGATATTTGCGCAGGCCGGGTTTTTCCCGCTGCAGGGTACAGCGGCGGACGTTTCGGAG
>JBFWIM010000068.1:0-3262 GCA_050255995.1 Intestinibacillus sp. | reverse complement strand
GCACGATCCGGTGCTCGCGCTCAGCGCGTCCCGCCGCATCGTCATCTGAAACGGCGGCATTGCCAGAGTGCTTGAGACAACAGCGGAGGAACGTGCGCTTCATGAGGAGCTGCAAACCCTGAACGCGCGGCTGATGCGTTTTCGCGAAGTTTTGCGCCGCGGCGAGCAGCTGGATACCGCGCGGTAGCGGGGTATCCGGACAAATTAACACCGGCTGGAAACGGGAACTCCCCGTTTTCAGCCGGTGTTTTGGTATGTAGTTCAGAAGTTTTCAGCCCTCAGGGCGGTATAGGCCTGCTGCGGCTGTGAAAGGACAGCCTCATACTGGCGGCGAAGCTGCCTGCCGATTTCGGCGATGGAGCGTTCGCACGCAATCTCATAAGCTGCGTTCGTCAGATCGGGGAGCTCTTTTTCCACGATGCCGCGAATGAGCCGCGCGAAGTCTTCCTGCGTAACACCCTTGTACACGTTAGCACCGTGACGCAGCCAACCCTCATAGATTGGGATGGCACGGATGAGCGTCGGCGCGCGCATTGCAAGGGCCTCCAGCAGTACAATCCCCTCGGTCTCCTCGTGCGTCGGGAACCAGTAGAGATCGCAGCCCGCGTATGCGTCGCGCAGCGCGTCACTTTCCACATATCCCGCGAAGGTCAGGTTCGGCAGCCGGGTGCGGACGGCACGGCGCACGGCTGCGGGCACAGTGCGCAGGTCGGTTTCGCCGAACCAGATAAAGCGGTACTGCGGCAGCCGTTTTGCCATATCGACGAACTCAAGAATGCCCTTGCGCTCCAAAAAGAGCCCGACCGAAATGATGGCCTTTTCTCCGGCCTTGATATTGTACTTTTCCCGGAAACGCTGGCCATCCGCCTGTTCCCGGGAAAAATAGTCGAGATCAATGCCGTTGGACACGCTGACGACCGGACGGCCGAGGCCGTAACCCTCCAGCAGGGACCGGGAGTAGGGCGTGGGGGTCAGTATCAGGTCGCCGGTACGGTAGCAGGCGGAGATCCACTTTTTAAAAAGCGGTGCGAGCTGGTTGGAAAACAGAAAGGAGTTGCGGAAATCCTCCTGTGTGGAGTGGGCATGGTAAACGACCCGTTTGCCCTGACGGCGCGCTTTTTTTGCGAGCAGGTAAGAGGAGGGGAAAATGGTGTTGATGTGAACGATATCGCAATCGTCCTTAGGGTCGGTGGTGTAGGGAACGCCGGCGGACTCCAGCGCACGGCGCTGATGGCGGATCGCCCTGCCGACGCCGCTTTTATAAATCCAGTTCAGATGCCCGGAATACAGTAAGACCTTCATAAAAATAACCTCTTTTTCAGTGCCAGAAGAAGGAAATGATCGCGGTAAGTCCCACGCTGTACAGATAAATTGCAAGCGGTTTGCCGAGCAGAATGATCGCGGTGAATTTGCGCAGCGTCATCGGCGTCAGACCGGCAAGATAGCACAGCAGATCGTCCGGCGCTATGGGGGAAAAGATAGCGATGGTAAAAAGGCGGTCGAAGGCTTTGCCGCGCGAAAGCCAGTCGTGATACTTTTCAAACTGTTTTTGCGGAACCATCATGCGCACCAGCGGCAGGCCGTAGGAGCGCGCCAGCAGAAACGCGATGACCGAACCCGCGCAAATGCCGATGTAGTTGTAGACAAAGCCCCACGCCGGACCGAAAACAATGATACCGACGCTGCAGCCAATGGCCGCGGGCAGGATCGGAATGACGACCTGTACCGCCTGTATGATGATAAATACGGGGACCGCCATCCGGCCAAGGCTTTGAATAAACGCGGCAAAGGTTGCCTGTGACCGGAAAATACCATAATACCAGCCAATCAGAACAAGCGCGATGGTGACGGCAAGTCCGGTGACGGAACAGATGCGCACCAGGAGGTCGGCAGAGGGATCTTTGCGTACAAGCAGCGGCTTTTTCATGTTGTTGACGTTTTCCATATGGATTCCTCATTCACAATGGATTCCTCATTCACAAAGGACGGCGCCACGCACCGGTACGGCGGAAGACAGCAGCGCACGGTAGCAGGCTTCCGCGTGCTCGCCGAACACCTCCATGCTGAAACCCCGCGCGTGTTCACGGGCATTTTCACTCATGGCGCGGCGCAGCTTGTCGTCGCCCAGCAGGATGGACAGCCGCTTGGCGCATTCCTCCGGCGAGGCGAACAGGAATCCGTTCTTGCCGTCGTTTACGACGCCCTGCAGACAGTCATCTTTGCGCACAACCTGCGGCAGGCCGCTTGCCATTGCCTCAATGTAGGTCAGCCCCTGGGTTTCACTGATGGAGGCGCAGACGAAGATATCGCCCAGCATATAGTATTCCGGAACGCGCGCGGGTGGCACCATGCCGGAAAAACGGACCCGGTCACGGAGATCCAGCGCGTCCACCTGCATTTCGAGCGTCTCACGGTACGGGCCGTCGCCGACAAACAGCAGGTAAACGTCTTTTTGCGCGCGCAGCACCGGCGCTACATTTTGCAGCAGCACGTCGTAATCCTTTTCCTCCGCGATGCGGCCAAGGGAGAGCAGGATACGCGCACCCTGTGGCAGGTCAAGCGATTGCAGCAGCCGGGTGCGCGTTTTTTCCTCCAAGGGCTGTCCGAACCGGGAGAGGTCGATGCCCGTGGGCAGAACGGAAACCGGCGCATGCACGCGATAGCGCAGCAGCGTCTGCCGGACCTTGACTGAAGGCGCGCAGAGCAGCGAGACGGAACGGGAGACCATGCGGGTATAGTACCGGATGGCCTGCATGCCAAGCGTCCTGCTCGGGCTGAAGTAGCAGGTGTAATCCTCATACAGCGTGTGGTAGGTATGCACCTGGGGGATGTCAAGCCGGCGGGCGAGGTGCCGGGCGCAGAAAAACGAGCTGAACTCTGTCTGCGAATGGATGACATCCGGTCCCCAATTCTCAATTTCGCGGAGCAAAGGATCACGGAAAGCTATGGTAAGCCGTGCGTCCGGGTAGACTGCGCAGCGGAAGGACTGCAGGTAATAAACGTTGTCTTTCCGGCAGGAGCGTTCTGCTTCGGGCGCAAGGGTGAGAATGCGTACTTCATGTCCGAGAGACGACAGTGCCGTGCAAAGGCTGCGGATGGAAGTCACGACGCCGTTGACCGTGGGGGCGTAGGTGTCGGTGGTTATCAGAATCTTCATATCATCACACTTCTCTCTTCCTGAACTGTACTTAGCGTATCATACAGTTCTTGCCCAATTCTTAAGGAAATATAAACAATTGCTTAATAATCTGCAGAATACCAG
>JBFWIM010000067.1:0-10029 GCA_050255995.1 Intestinibacillus sp. | reverse complement strand
TCGGTCAGGATCCGGCGCGCCGTCTGTTCAAAAACCTGCTGCCGCCGCTGTATCTCCCCGGGCGGCGCATCCCTGTAACCGTCGTCCACGATGGTGACTTTCGCATACGGCGTCTGGTATTCCGCCACAACTGCCATCTGGCACCCCTCCCTTTCTTCCATCCTATGCGCCGCATGGATTGTCCGATTTTCCAAGCGCCGGGCAGGCTTGCAAAGGGCAGTAAATCTGACGGTCTGCTGTCCTTTTGTGTAATCCTGAATGATCATGAAAGGAACGATGAAGATGGCATATGTGGCTTATCTCCGCAAGTCCCGCGCCGATCTGGAAGCGGAAGCCCATGGCGAGGGCGACACCTTCGCCCGGCATGAGCGTATCCTGCGCGATCTGGCGGGGCGGCAGCATATCGCCCTGGCGGATATTTATCGGGAACTGGTCTCCGGCGAGACCATTGCCGCCCGGCCCGTTATGCAACGGCTGCTGCATGAGGTGGAATCCGGTATTTGGGACGGCGTGCTGGTCGTGGAGGTCGAACGCCTCGCGCGCGGCGATACCAGTGACCAGGGACGCGTGCAAAAGACCTTTTTCTATTCCAATACCCTGATCGTTACGCCTCTCAAAACCTACGACCCTGCGAATGAATACGACCAGGAATATTTTGAATTCGGGCTGTTCATGTCCCGGCGCGAATATAAGACCATCAACCGTCGCTTGCAGTCCGGCCGTCTGGCGTCCATCCGTGAGGGAAAATTCCCCGGCAACTGTCCCCCCTATGGCTTTGTCCGTGAAAAGCTGCCCAATGAAAAGGGCTGGGTACTCGCGCCCCATCCGGAGCAGGCGCCGGTTGTCCGGCAAATCTTCGCATGGTATGCTGATCCGGAAAACCACCTCAGCGTGAGCCGCATTGCCGGCCGCCTGAACGCACAGCATGTCCCCACTTGCAAGGGCAGTGAATGGACCATTTCGACCGTTACGCGTATCCTGCAAAACCCGGCCCATTGCGGGTATATCGTTTGGGGCCGGCGCGCGGAGGTCAAGCGCATGGAGCATGGCGATGTTGTCAAACGCCGCCCGTGGGCGCAGGACTATGAAAAGGTCAGGGGACGTCATGAGCCACTGGTCGATGAAACGACCTGGAACCGTGTGCAGCAAATGATCGCCGAGAACCCGCGCCGGCCGGTGCCGAAAAAGCGCATCCTGCAGAATCCGCTTTCCGGCTTTGTCGTGTGCGGTCTGTGCGGCCGCAAAATGCAGCGCCGCCCATATCAGTCCGGCCGCTGCGCCTCGCTGATCTGCCCCCGGGCCGGCTGTCCAAATGTTGCGTCGGATATCCATCTTGTAGAAACCGCCCTCCGGGAAGCCCTGCGTACATGGCTGGACGGCTACAAGGCCGAACTGTCCATTGACCCGGCCCGCCGCCTGTCCGCCGATCTGTCCACGCTGCAGGCATCCCTTACAGACCTCCTCGAACAGCAGCAAAAAAACGAAGCCATGCAGCAGCGCGCCTTTGAACTGGTCGAACAGGGCGTTTATACCACCGCCGTATTCCTGGAGCGCCGGCAACAGCTGACCGCCCAGCGCACCGGGTTGCAGGCCGCCGCCGCCGATCTGGAAACGAAAATTGCGACCATTGAAGCGGAGCGTGATGCCGAAAGGCTGCTGATCCCTAAAATAGAACACGTGCTCGACGTCTACGACTGTGCGGAATCCATTCAGGCAAAGAACGAGCTGCTTTGCTCCGTCCTTGAAAAAGTGGACTATCACAAGACCACAAACAGCCGCTGGAACGACGAAAACGACCTCCATCTGACCATCCACCCCAAATTTCCACCCGCGCGCCCTCATGGATAACCTCAAAGCGCGAACGAACTCGCTCACTTGGAGATGATTGCGGCAATCGTCTATCAGCTGACACGCAACCTGACGCCTGAGGAGATCAAAGCGGGCGGCTATGACGCCTATTATGTCGACCACACAACCGGAATCTATCCGCAGTTCGCTTCCGGTACGCCTTGGTCCGCTATGACCTTCCAGTCCAAGGGCGACCCGATTACCGACCTGTTCGAAGACCTTGCAGCAGAGCAAAAAGCGCGCACGACGTATGACAACCTGCTCCGCCTGATTGACGACCCCGACGTGCGCGACCCGATCAAGTTCCTGAGAGAGCGCGAAGTTGTGCACTTCCAGCGCTTCGGCGACGCATTGCGCGTTGTGCAGGAAAATCTGGACGCTAAAAACTACTACGCATTCAACCCGGCGTTTGACGTCCGTCCTCCCAGATGACGCGGGCGCACGCCACGTGCGCGACCGTCGTCAGCCCGGACCGGCTTTTCACCCGGGACTGCCTCTAAGCAAAAACCTCCAATCGCAGCCAACGACTGCGATTGGAGGTTTTTCTTTATGCGGGTGGGGGCCCGGCAGCGGTTTTACGCGCCGAACACCAGCGGAGAACACAGGATGTACGCCAGAATCATGCAGCCCAACGTAATGACCGAATAAATCTTGCGCCGCTTCCAGGGAACCATTTCGACCGCGCTGACATCCTTCAGCACAAAATCGGTCGGACGCGGATTCTTCTTCACGATGATTGCCATGATGAGCATATCGACAACAAACAGAATCGTCGTGAAATACAGATAGTGGACGTCCTTCAGGAACGGGACGACGTTACGCAGACCGAACTGCAGCGTGAAATACAGAACCACGTGCACAGGGATAATGATCTTGGGGGCGTTTTTGGGAACCCTTTTCCAGAAGAAACCGCAGAGCAGGCAGATCAGAATCGGCGTATTAAACGCAGCGAACATCGAGTTTACGAAGGTGGTGATGCCGCCCATATACAGCATAAAGGGAGACATAATGGTCGAGATGATCGCTACAACCGTGCCGAAAACCTGACCGATCTTAACCATTTTTGCATCGGATGCAGTGGGGTTGAACATCGGGCGGTGAATATCCAGCGCATAAATAGTGGATGCGGAGTTCAGAACCGAGTTAAAGGAGGACAGGATCGCACCGAACATAACCGCGGCGAAGAAACCTAACACCGGCTTGGGCATAACCGCGGCAACCAGCATCGGGTAAGCGGAGTCGCCATTGTTGGCCTGAGAGGCAGCGCCAAACAGGTGGAACGCAATGATACCCGGAACACAGACGATCAGCGGGGTCAGCACCTTAAAGAAACCTGCCAAAACCGCACCCTTCTGCGCCTCGGCCAGATTCCTGGCGCCGAAAGCACGCTGGATGATGGACTGGTTGGTGCCCCAGAAGTACAGGTTATTGATCAGAAGACCGGTCACCAGCAGCGGCCAGGGCATATAGGGCTCAGGCGCGTCCACCGGGTTGATGGCGTTCATCATCGCGGGATCCGCGTGGAGCATGGTATCGAGACCCTGCATAAAGCCGCCGCCGTGCAGCTGACCCAGCGCAACAAGGCCAAAAACCGGGACAAGCAGGCCGCCCACGATCAGGCCGAGACCGTTGATCGAGTCGGAAAGCGCGATCGCCTTCAGGCCGCCGCAGATTGCGTAGAGCGAACCGACAATGGCGGTTGCGACACAGACAACGGCGATACATGCAAATTCAGACCAGCCGGTCATTGCCGGAAGATCAAACACGCGGACAAATACCTGCGCGCCGGCATACAGAATGTTCGGCAGCATGATGACAATGTAAGAAAGCAGAACGATAATCGAAACCAGCCGGCGGGTGCCCGCATCGTAGCGCTGTTCAAAGAACTCCGGTACGGTGGTCAGGCCGGTTTTTAAGTACTTCGGCATCAGCCAGAAAGCCATGATGCACAGCGCGATGGCGGAGGTGACCTCCCACGCGATCGGCGCCATGCCGATGCGGACGGACTGGCCGTTCGTGCCGACAAGCTGCTCCGCAGACAGGTTGGTCATCAGCAGGGAGCCCGCGATGATCGGGCCGGTCAGATTGCGGCCGGCCAGATAATAGCCTTCCTGCGTATCCAGTTTGTCATCTCTGGTCTTCCACCAGGAGATGATGGCGACCAGCACGGTAAACGCAACGAACGTGATACCGGTGAAGGCCAAGGAATTCATGAAATTCATAGTTTTCCCCTTCTCATTTTTATACTTTTACATTCGCCTAAATGCCATACCCATGCATTATTCAGGCGTTTTGTAAACATTTCCCCGCATTTTACAACTCCCCAAGCCGTAAAAAAGGGCGCAAAATAAGAGCCGCGGACGGATGTGCTCCGCGACCCACAACTTTTCTGCCGCAAATTCCGTCATAACGCGGTGTGCACTCACAGTTTCAACAGTCCGTCCGGCTATGAAAAGGCCAATGATTCGGGTTTTGTTGTTGTGTGCGCGTGTACGCATCTGTACGGGCCTTGCATTCGATTTGTTTTATCTTGCGTTTACATTATAGCGATTTCCCTGCAGCAGGGCAAGCTACAATCTTGCTCTATTCTTGAAAATTTCTGGGTATTTTATGGCTCAAAATGTATATTTTTAGAATGTCACTACATATTCTTGCCGAATCTATCTCACTTTAACATATTAATTTATATTAATTTGTGCATGTTGACGTATTTGTTTTGCATAACTGTTTTTCTTCCATTTTGTTGATTTTGCTAGTATTTTTCGTGCGTATCGATAATCTTTCTGTACTGCCCTGGCGTTACGCCTATATTTTTCTTGAAAAGCAGATTAAAATAGTTTGGATTGTCATAGCCGACGCGCTCCGCGACCCGGGTGATTGAGTCGTCCGTATCAATCAGCAGATTCTGCGCCTCCCCCATGCGCCGGTTGATGATATACTGCATCGGGGAATAGCCCGTCCTCTCCTTGAGCAGCCTTGACAGGTAATACGGACTAATCCCTAAATATTCCGAAATTGAGGTCAATGTGAGATTTTTAAGGTAGTTTTCGTCTATATACTGTTTGATTCTCTGCCCAAGGGTGATCTCCCCATCGACGCGCGGCACAGCATGTTCCTGGGCGTACTCCAGCACCTCAAGCAGCAGTGAAATCATCAGAAAACGCCCCTGCTCGTAAGCCCGCGGCCCGCCGCGCCGCAGGGTATTGTGCAGCATGCCGAAAAGCTCTTCTACCCGTCCCTTTTCCGCGCCCATATGCAGCACCGGTTCCAGCGCGGCGGGCAAAATCCAGTTTTCCCGCAGTCCCCGCAGGCGCAGATTGGTGATGGCGCAGCTATAGAACCGGAGCGGCTCTTCTCCCTTCGGGCGTTCATCGTGCGGCGTTTCCGCATTAAAGATCAGCACATCGCCCGGGCCTGTGTGATACGTGCTGTCCCCAATCCTGTGGATGCCGTGCCCCTCGGCGATATAGACCAGTTCCGCACGTCCGTCATGCGCATGCATGGCACGCGGCAGCCACCCGTTCTCGTGTTCAATATTAAAGAAATTCAGCAGCCGGGGCATCCGTCCGTCCAGAAAACTGCTTTCGCGGGTGCTCGATGACCGGAATGGTGTCATATCGTCGCCTCCTTGCATTATGGTAGCCTTATCATAGCACGGAGCTGGGATTTTGTCAGCCGTGTATGGACAAAAAGGCCCCGAACAGCCGGTTCGGGGCCTTGCACGCGCCAAACCGGAAGAAACCGTGCCTGACGTAAAATTTATGCGTTTTCCTTTTCCGTGCGGGTCACCGCAATGGAAAGCTCGTCGAGCTGTTTGGCGTCAACCGCATCGGGGCAGCTCATCATGAGATCGGACGCGTTCTGCACCTTTGGGAAGGCGATGACGTCCCGGATAGAATCCAGCCCCGCGAGCAGCATGCACAGACGGTCTAGGCCATAGGCAAGGCCGCCGTGAGGGGGTGCGCCGTAGGAGAACGCCGTGATCAGATGGCCGAACTGTTCCTTCGCCTTTTCTTCAGTGAAACCGAGCGCGCGGAACATGCGGGTCTGCAGCTCCGGATCGTGGATACGGATTGAGCCGCCGCCCAGCTCACAGCCGTTCAGGATGATGTCATACGCCTGCGCACGAACAGACCGCGGATCGCTCTCAAGCCTGCTGATATCCTCGTCCATCGGCGCGGTGAAGGGATGGTGCTTGGCGACCAGACGATCCTCCTCCTCGGAGTACTCAAATTGCGGGAATTCAGTCACCCAGAGCAGCTTATAGTCATCCTTGTTCGCAAGGCCGAGCCGCTTAGCCAGCTCGCAGCGCAGCGCGCCAAGAGACACCAGCGCGGTCTCCTCGTCCGGATCGGCCACAACGAAAATCAGATCGTTCGGCTGGGCATTCGCGCGCGCCTTGATCGCCCGGATCTCCTCCTCGGTCAGGAATTTGGCAAAGGACGAGGTCATTGAGCCGTCGGCAGCCAGCTTCATCCAGGCCAGACCCTTGGCGCGGTAGGTCTTTACAAAATCGGCCAGCTTGTCAATCTCCTTGCGCGGGAACTTGTCGGCATAGCCGCTGACATTGATCAGGCGCACAGTGCCGCCCGCTTCGGTCGCACCCTTGAATACGGCGAAGCCGCACTGCGCGGCAATGTCGGAAATGTCGCGGATTTCAAAGCCAAAGCGCAGGTCGGGCTTGTCGGAGCCGAAACGGTCCATCGCCTCGCGCCAGGTCATGCGCGGCAGCGGCAGCTGGATATCGACGTCCAGCACCTCCTTGAACACCTGCTGCAAAAAGCCCTCGTTGACCGCAATCACATCCTCCTGATCGACAAAGGACATTTCCAGGTCAATCTGGGTGAACTCGGGCTGGCGGTCGGCGCGCAGGTCCTCGTCGCGGAAGCAGCGGGTGATCTGCATATAGCGGTCGCAGCCCGCAAGCATCAGCAGCTGCTTGTACTGCTGCGGGGACTGGGGCAGCGCGTAGAACTTGCCCGGGTGCACGCGGGAAGGCACGAGATAGTCGCGCGCGCCCTCCGGCGTGGATTTGGTCAGCATGGGCGTTTCGATCTCCAGGAAACCCTGGCTGTCGAAGTAATTGCGGGCAACCTGGGTCACGCGGTGGCGCAGCATCAGGTTTTTCTGCATGGAGGGACGGCGCAGGTCGAGATACCGGTATTTCAGGCGCACTTGATCTCCGACCTCTTTGCTGTCGTCAATTTCGAACGGGGTGGTCTCCGCTTTGGACAGGATGCGGATGTCCTCCGCGACGAGCTCGACCTCACCGGTCGGCATCTTGCTGTTGACGGCGGCCGCATCGCGCGCGACCAGCTTGCCCTGCACGGCAAGCACATACTCGGTGCGCACGGTGAACGCAATATCGAACAGCGCCTTGTTGACCGACTTGTCAAACGTGCACTGGATCACGCCGCTGCGGTCGCGCAGCAGCACGAACAGCACGCCGCCATTGTCACGTACGCGGTCGACCCAGCCGTTGACCGTGACGGTTTTTCCCGCGTCCGAAAGGCGCAGCGTGCCGCACATATCCGTGCGCTTCATGCCCTGAATGGAGGTTTCATTCATACTATTTCTCATTCCTTAACTCGCGTATTTTTGAAAAGCCATTGGCAGGGGGTTGCCTCCGCTTGGATATCCGCCCGGTGACTGCCCCCATTTGTTCATATTTCAGGCTCGTCGTCCTGCTCCTCCTGCGGGTTTTCCTGCAAAGACGGTCTGATTTCCCGCATTCGTACATTCCTCCGTTCCCAAACGCCGCGCCGGCGTCAGTCCCTGTCTGTAATGACCGTACCCTTGGCGCGCGCGTCCAGTCCCGCGCGGATGCGGGAAACGGCCTCCTCAAAGCTGCCGCTCGTCTGCTCGCCAGAGGCCAGCTCCTTGACCGCGACAATATTCTGCGCGATTTCGTCCTCGCCCATGAAAATAACGAAGGGAACCGCGAGTTTGTCGGCATAAGTGATCTTGGCCTTGAACTTCTTCTTTTCACAGTGCAGCTGCGTACGGATGCCGGTTTCGCGCAGGCGGGTAGCCAGCGCGATGGCGGGGCCGAGATCTTCAGTCATCGGCAGAATCATCACGTCCGCAGGCGCGGCGGGCTGTGCGTCATTCAGGTAGCCCTGTTCGCCCAGAACATAGAACAGCCGGGTCAGGCCGATGGAAATGCCAACGCCGGGCAGCTTTTTATCGGTATAGTACTCCGCCAGATTATCATACCGCCCACCGGAGCAGATGGAGCCGATCTCCGGATGGTCGAGCATGGCGGTCTCGTAGACCGTGCCGGTGTAGTAATCCAGCCCGCGGGCGATGGTCAGATCGATTTCAAAGTGATCGGCCGGCACGCCGAAGGCTTCCATATACCGCGCAACGGTCGCCAGCTCGTCCGCGCCCTGGTCAAAGACCTCATTCCGGCCCTTGTAGCTTTCCAGCGCGGCGAGAATGCCTGCCGTGCCGCCGGGGGTCGCGATGAAGGCGAGCAGCTCATCCGCGGCGGCCGGCGCGACGCCGAGATCGCCCGTCAGAAGCGCCTTCACCTTTTCCGCGCCGATTTTCTCGAGCTTGTCAATGGTGCGCATCACGTCGCCCGACTGTTCGGTCAGCCCGAGGATGGCGAAAAAGCCGTTCAGCACCTTGCGGTTGTTCAGGCGGATTTTGAAGCGGCGGAGACCCAGCGTCGTGAAGGTCTTATAAATGATCGACGGAATTTCCGCCTCGTTGATGAGGTCGAGCGCGCCGTCGCCGATGATGTCGATATCGGCCTGATAGAACTCGCGGAAGCGGCCGCGCTGGGCACGTTCGCCGCGGTAGACCTTGCCGATCTGAAAGCGGCGGAACGGAAAGGTGAGCTGGCCGTAATTCTGCGCGACATATCTGGCGAGCGGCACGGTCAGGTCAAACCGGAGCGACAGGTCGCTATCGCCCTTGGTGAAGCGGTAGATCTGCTTTTCAGTCTCGCCGCCGCCCTTGGCGAGCAGCACCTCGGATGCTTCGATCAGCGGGGTATCGAGCGGATAAAAGCCGTAAAGCGCGTAGGTCTCGCGCAAAACCTGCATCACGCGCTCCATCTGCATCTGCTGCGCGGGTAGCAGCTCCATAAAGCCCGACAGGGTGCGGGGTTTGATTCTTTCCATGTGCATAAGTCTCCTAATGTGAGATTTTTCATTAAAAAGCCCCCCAAAAAGGAGGGCGGAATTGCGCTGTGGCTGCCGTTTGCCCAAGGCACGCGTCAGCGCGCCTTAGGGTTGACGATCATGCGCCAGTCGAGGTCGCCGCGGTCGAGGCCCAGAATGAGCATTTCCGCAGTCGCCGCGTTGGTCGCGATCGGGATGTTATGCATATCGCACAGGCGCGCAAGCGCGTGTACGTCGGGTTCGTATTCAGAGTTTGACATGGGGTCGCGGAAAAAGAGCACCATGTCAATTTCGTTGTAGGCCACGCGCGCGGAGATCTGTTCTTCGCCGCCCTGCATGCCCGCCAGATACTTTTCAATTTTGAGGCCGGTCGCCTCCTGCACAAATTTACCCGTCGTGCCGGTCGCGCACAGGCTATGCTTTGCCAAAATGCCGCAATACGCCATGCAGAACTGCACCATCAGTTCTTTCTTGCGATCATGTGCAATGAGTGCAATATTCATATGTTAACACAGGCCCCTTTCTTTCTGTGGCGGCTTACCCGCCACGCCTTTAAACCTTCATAACAGGAAGGCGCTCGCCTTCCAGCCGTCGTGCAATATTGCGGTAGGCCAATGCGGCGCCTGTTTTTTTGACGGAAAGCAGACTTTTTCCACTGTTGCCGCAGGCTATGACGTCCTCATCCTCCGGCACAATGCCGAGCAGCTGCAGGCCGGTCTGATCCATCGCGTCGTCCACGTTTGCGGCCAGGCCGTACTGGATCAGGCGGGGGCGAATGCGGTTGATGACCAGCCGCACGCGCATGATGTGCTCCTCCTCCAGCAGGCGCGCCACGCGCTCTGCGCCGCGGATACTGGCGCTGTCCGGCGTGGAAATGACGATGCCCTGGGTCGCAATGTGGCAAAACGCGCGGATTTCCGGCGCAAGGCCGGCCGGCCCGTCGATCACAACATATTCGAAGCCCATCTCCTGCGCCTGCTCTGCGAGCAGGCGCATCCCGTTTTCGCTGAGCGTGGGCATCCCCACCGGCGCGGTGAGCATGCTGAGCTGC
>JBFWIM010000066.1:0-10090 GCA_050255995.1 Intestinibacillus sp. | reverse complement strand
TACGGAGCGACGTGACATGCTGCTGGCCGCGCTCCTCAATCTTCCTGTCGTTGAGAAAAACGCCGTCGCAGAAGCCTTTCATGCTGGCGAGGATCAAATTGGTGCGGACGGTCTGCGCCAGCACCAGACCCTGACCCTTGCGGTCTTCCGTCAGAAAAGCGATGCCGTGGCGGATGGCATCACGCGGATTGCGGATCGCGACTTCCTTGCCGTCAATATACACCTTGCCGCCGTCGATCGGATCGGCTCCAAAAATGGCGCGCATCGTCTCGGTACGCCCCGCGCCGACCAGCCCAGCAAAGCCGAGAATCTGGCCGCGGTATGCCTCAAAGCTCACATCATGGAGCACGCCGCCTTCCTCCAGATGCTCCACCTGGAGCGCGCACCCGCCCTTCGTGCCAAATTCCTTCGGGAACTGGTTCTCCAGGCTGCGGCCGACCATACCGTTTATCAAATCATCATTGTTGGTATCTGTGACATTTTTCGTCCAGATGTGCTCGCCGTCGCGTATGACTGTCACACGGTCGCACAGTTCAAACAGTTCCTCCAGCTTGTGGGAAACAAAAACAATGCCGATGCCGCGCGATTTGAGCTCGCGGCAGGTCTTCATGAGCTGCGCCACCTCCTTCTCACCGAGGGAGGAAGTGGGCTCGTCCATAATAATCATTTTCGCGTCGATCAGGACAGCCTTAGCAATCTCGATCATCTGCTGTACGCCCATGCCGAACGTACCTGCCGCCTGGGTCGGATCCACATCCTGCCCAAGCGACGCCATAATTTCTTTGGCTTTGCGGTGCATAGCCGGATAATCCAGCAGCTTTCTCTTTCGAATCCATTTGTTGATAAAAATATTGTCCGTAACGCTCAGGAGCTTTTCGATATTCAGCTCCTGATATACGCAGGCGATGCCGGCTGCCGCGGAATCGTTCGGATCCCGGAAGTGCATTTCCTGCCCGCCGACAAAGATCTGCCCCTCATCGGCCTGATGTACGCCGGTCAGCACTTTGATCAGCGTGGATTTGCCCGCGCCATTCTCGCCGATGAGCCCCAGAATCTCCCCCGGTTTGACCGACAGGCTCATGTTCCGGAGCGCCACAACACCCGGAAACCGCTTGGTTGCATTTTTTAATTCAACGATATATTCACTCATGTAACCCTCTCTTTCCCGCAAAGAAAAGCAGGCTGTGCAGCGTTTGCTTTTTCTTGCTGCCGTCACGCTAGATCCGGTTCGCGCGCAGCAAACCGACGGATTTACGCAGTGCGGACACTGTCTCCATGGTGTAATCCTCGTGCTCAATGGACAGCACGTCGTCATACCCCATCATTTTGAGCGTCACGAGGAATTCCCGCCACCAGCGTTCATCATGCCCGAAGCCCGGGATCGCAAAGTTCCACGAGCGCTTTGCAAACTGCAGGACATGCTTGCCATCGAGCAGGGTATTGACCTCGGCGGGCTTTTCCACGCGCACATCTTTTACGTGCACGTGATAAATCGCGTCCCCGAGCGCGCGGGCGACTGCAATCGGGTCCGCGCCCATCCAGAACAGGTGGGAAGGATCGAGGTTAAAGCCGATGGTCTTGTCCCCGCCACACGCGTCGCGCAGCCGGTAGAAGTTCTCCACGTCATGCACAAGCTGACAGCCGTGCGGCTCCAGCGCCAGACGGTTCACGCCGTGCGCGTTGGCAACCTTTGTGATCTCCCGCCAGTACGGAATCGCAACTGTATTCCACTGGTAGTCCAGAATTTCCTGTGTCTCCGGCGGCCATGAGGTCACGACCCAGTTTGGATACTGATCCTGCGGCCCTCCCGCGGGCAAGCCGGACATCATGACCACCTTGTGGAGCCCGAAATACTCGGACAGCCGGAAGCACTTACGGGTCACCTCGTCCTCACGCTCGCCCCACTCGCCGGGGGCGAGCGGATTGCCGGAGCAGTTGAAGGCCGAAATGGAGATGCCGTAATCCCGCAGCATGCCCTGCATTTCATCCCGTTTTGTCTCGCTTTCCAGCAGGCCGTCCAGATCGACATGAGGCGCGGACGACCAGTTGCCGACACCCAGTTCGATCTGCTCCACGCCGAGTTCTCGGCAGGTTCGAAGCCGCTCTTCAAACGACTGTCCCGCAAGACAGTCGGATACCAATCCGATTTTCATGCGACTCCTCCTTACTGCACGTTGACCCATGTGCCGTTCTCTGCGGAATCCAGCACCGCGTCGATGACGCTGTTAACTTTGTACCCAAAGCGGAAATCAATCGGATTTTTCTGGTTTTCCGCGATGCATTTCAGCATGTGGTACGCCTCAATGGTCTTCTGGTCGGCGTATCCGAGGCCGATAGCCGCGCCGCCGAAGAAGTGGGAAAACTCGCCGTGTCCGGGTGCAATCTGTACCGTCTTGAAGCCACGGTCGAGCACCGGATCGTCATGACGGTAAATCTGCACCTCGTTCTGGCGCTCCTGCGTAAATACAATGCAGCCGCATGTCAGCTGAATTTCATAGGTCAGGCTCATTTTGCGGCCCGCGCCCAGACGGTTCGAAAAGATCGTGCCAATCGCACCGGTATCATATTTGAACATGAACTGCACCAAATCGTCGTTTTCTACCGGCAGCATTTTGGACGGGTCCTTCGGATCCGGACGCTCCGGCACAATGATCTTGGTCACGCCGCAGACATCCGTAATGTCGCCGACCAGATATTGAGACAGGCTGATGGTGTGGGAAGCGAGATCGCCGAGGGCCCCCGACGCCGAGGCGCTCTTGAACATGCGCCATTCGTGCTTCTGGTCGTCCTCATTATAGTAATCCTGATCGTAACTGCCGCGGAAGTTGGTCACCTCGCCGAGTTCCCCGGAAGCAATGAGCTGCTTCACATAGGCCTGAATGGGGTTCTTGATGTAGTTGAAACCCATGCCCGTGATCACGCCGGCTTCCTCCACCGCGCGGGTCGCCGTTTCGGCTTCCTCCCGGTCAAGTGCCAGAGGCTTCTCGCAGTATACATGCTTGCCGTGCTTTGCAGCCTCAATCGCGATGGGGCAATGCAGGGCATTGGGGGTGGTGATATCGATCAGGTCGATGGTCGGATCGGCGCAAACCTCGTGCCAGTCCGTGGTCCAGCGTTCGAACCCGTACCGCTGCGCCATAGCCTTGGCGGCGTCCTCGTTGACGTCGGATATCACGGCGAGTTCCGGCACCGCGTCATCCCCGAAAACAAAGGGCACGTTGCGGTACGCCGTCGCGTGTGTGCGGCCCATGAAGCCGGCGCCGATCAAACCGATTCTGATTTTCTTCATTTTGTTACAACCTTTCTTGCATGCAAGTTCCTCGAAAAAGATGAAAATCACCCCTGAAAACACAGCTCAGGGGTGATTTCAGCCATTACTTAGTCCATTCGGCCAGCTTGACCAGAAAATCGTCAATATTTGACGAGTCAATCACTGAAGGCTCGGACGCATAAAATTTTTCAATCTGTTTTCCCTCGATCGCGTCGAGCGCGCGCGCCACACAGTCATATCCCATCTTGTAGGGACCGATATCAACGGTCGCATTCAGGGTTCCATCCTTGACCGGCTGCGCACCGGAGATACCGCCAAAGCCGCAAACCTTGATCTTATCGCTCTTGCCGGCCTGGGCAATGGCGTTGGCCGCACCCATCGCCACGTCATCCGAGTGGCACACGACCGCGTCGATGCCGTCCGGATATTGCTGCATCAGACCCTCCATAGCCGTGACGGCTTTATCGGTGGCCGCGTCGGTGTACTGCATGGAAAGCACCTTGCAGCCCCCCTCTTCAAGGCCCTCTGTCCAGCCCTTGATACGGTCTTCCGAGGTGGTGTCGCCCTCTACGCCTGCGAGAATCACTACATTGCCTTTCCCGCCGAGCTTTTCCGCCATGTACTTGCCGCCCGCTTTGGCCGCATCCTCGTTGGAAACGCCCACGTAAGAGATCAGCTTATCCGAGGTGAAGGTCGTGTCGACCGCCAGGATCGGGATGGCCGCATTCTTTACGGCATCGGCCGCCGCGTCCGGCTGCAGTGGGGCAAGCACCAGCGCCTCCACGTCGGAGCTCGCGAGCGTGGTTTCGATCATATTGTACTGCTCATCGTAAGAGCTCTCGGAGGGAGGCCCCTGCAGCAGGACTTTACAGCCGAAATCCGCTTCGGCCTGCTTGATGCCTGCGGCTACACAGCTCCAATATTCTGAGTTGAGCGTTTTCAGAATCACGGCTACCGTGTGCTGCCCGCCGTCTGCGCTGTTCTGCGCGCCGCTGTCTCCGGAAGCCGCCGGCGCAGTTCCTTCGGTATCGGAAGCGGTACCTCCGCAAGCGGCGAGAGACAGCGTGAGCATGCCTGCCAAAAGTGCTGCGCATACGTTTTTCATTTTCATGTCATTCTCCCTTTCTCATAACCAGATGAAACCGATCACGAATTGCCGTAAATAGTTTTACGTGCCCGTAATCTCTTGCGCTTATTATACTTTTTATGCGCTTTAAAAATCAATTCACATACAAAACAAACTGTATTGTTAGTGATACATACAGTAGATATTTTAAATATTTAGTGGTTCTGCACATGTATTCTCAACATTTTGTCAGTCTCCGCGTGTTTTTCTTACGTGCCTACTTTTTGGCACGTAAAATTCAGCCTTTTCTTTCGTCAAAATGCCTCTTGGTTCTCCATTTATAGCATCCTGGCACGAAAAAGGCACGTTCCGTAGATACCGAAACGCGCCTTAAAATCGAGTTTTCAATTTTCCTGTTCGTAAAGTTCTATATTTTCATCCACACCGATAAAAATCGGCATTTTTATAAACTTACCGTCCGGTTTCTCTTTGTTAAACAGATATCGAAACAGCGTTTCGATTGCAAGCGATCCCTGCCGGAACGGCGCCAGTCCGATGGTGAATTCCACAACACCCTTGCGAACCAGCGCGGCAATGTCCGGCGTAAAGTTGTAGCACACCAGTTTAACCCGCCCCTGACGGCCGCTGTCCAGAATGGCCTGTCCGATATCGCCCGTACATCCGGCAACGCTGAAGATACCGCCCAGCGCAGGATGCCTGCCGAGCAGAGAGCTGGTTTTGTCATAAGCAATGACGCTTTGTTCCAGCGACTGAATCGTTTCCACGACCGTCATCTCCGGATATTTTTCCTGAATTGCTTCCATAAAGCCCTGAATCCGCTGCTTGTGCGCCGAAACCTCTTCGGAACCGCTGATAATGGCAACCTGTCCCTTGTGCCCGATGCTTTTCGCGAGCAGCGACGCAGCCAGACGGCCGCTGCGGATGCAATCTTCTCCAACCAGGCAAAGGCGGTTCACGCCGGGCACATCCGAATCGATCAGAAGAACCGGACGATCGGTCTGCGCGTAGCTGTTCAGGCGATCCCGCAGGCTTTCGCTCCGCGTGCCGCGGATAATCAAGCCGTCAAAGCCGCTTTCCTCCACATAGTTGATCAGAGAAAGCACCTCACGGACGTGCGTCACGTCGCAGAAAAAGTATTCAATCTGCATGCCATAATCGCGGAGCCGCTCATATGCATCGTCCATGCCCGCCTTGATTTTTGCAAAATAGGGATTATTCAAAGGCGGGATAATCACGGCGATCCGTCTGGGGATCTGCGCCATATTAAGCGCTTTGGCGGCACGGTTTGGCCGGTATTCCTGCTCTTCCAATAATTTTTTGATGCGTGCGCGCACCTCGTCGCTCACGCCCGGCCGATCATGCAGCACTTTGTCAATGGTGCCGCGGGAGACCCCCGTCATCTCTGCAATTCTGCGGATGGTCAGTTTCATCTCACAAATCCTCCACGTGCCCGTGCTCGTAATGTCTATAATACATAATTTAGGCGCAACGCACGGTAAAGTCAAGCTTTTCTTTCGTTCGGCGATCAAAGGCCGCCGTGGAGGATACGGTTACACGGCACGCTTTTTATTTGCTTTATTTCTCTTTGTTTGGGGGTTCTAAATATTCCCGATATTTTTGCGGCGGCATCCCCACAATCTTTAAAAATGCGGCGTGGAAGTGATTTGCATTATTATATCCCACAGTCATGGCAATTTCCGTGATGCTTTTATCCGTCTGCAGCAGGTAAGACTGTGCTTCGCCGATGCGGCGGCGGATGATATACTGCATCGGCGAATAGCCGGATACCGCTTTGAAGACATGCGCCATATAATACTGATTCATATGGAGCGCATCCGCAATGGATCCCAATGAAATATCCTCGAGATAATTTGCATCAATATATGCGCGGATACGCTGTCCCAGAATCTGCTCCTCCGTACGCAGCTCTTCCGTCTCGCTCATGATCAGGTCGTAGACCATGGAAACCAGTGCGGCGCACAAATAGGCCGCCGTTTCGTTGGCGCGCGGAGTGTGCTGCATGGTAAAGTCATACATCATTGCGAGCAGGCTCTCCAGCTCCTGATACCGGTTCTTGCTGCGGACAACCGGCGCACGGTTCGGCGGCACAAGGCAATTTGCGCGCAAGCCCTGGATGCACAGCCCGCTCATCGCGCAGCTCAGCACGCTCATGCCATGATCCACGCCGGCGCATTCGTCATGCACCGCATTGCAGTTATAGATCAGCACGTCGCCTTTCGCCACGCGGTAGGACTGGCCGTCTATTGTGTGCATGCCGCTGCCCTGCTGGATCAGCAGCAGCTCCAGCCGGTCGTCGTGCCGGTGCATGGCGCGCACAGTTTTGCGCGCTTCAAAATCCTCCATGCCCACCGACAGAATGTGAGGCAGCCGCCCATGCTCAAAAATGGAATGGATATCCGCCGTCCTCCACGCAAAAGCCATAATGAGCCCCCTTCCCTCTTATTGTCCATCATTATAAACGGCGGCGCGCCGCGCGTCAAGCCGATTGCCTGTCGCCTCCGTGCAGCGTCCTCCTGAAAGTGCAAAAGCAAGAAACCGTACCCGGTTTGCGAAAAAGCAGCTCGTTTCCCGGTTTACGGAGCAGGGAAAGCCAAGATCTGTGAATACGGTTTTTATCAAAACCAGTATAATAAAGCCATAGCAAAACTAATTTGAACAGTAAACCCGAAAATTCTGCACTATTTATGGAGGAATGCTTATGATCAGCGGAGAAAAGGTACTGGATCATCCGATCCGCTGGGCAATGGTCGGCGGCGGACGCGGCAGCCAGATCGGCTACATACACCGTTCCGCGGCGCTGCGGGACAACAGCTTCGAGCTGGTCGCGGGCGCGTTCGATATTGACCCGGAACGCGGCAGGGATTTCGGTATCGGCCTGGGGGTCGCGCCCGAGCGCTGCTATCCGGATTACCGCACATTATTCGAGGAAGAAGCCAAACGGCCGGACGGCATTGAAGCGGTGTCCATTGCGACGCCGAACGGCACGCACTATGAAATCTGCAAAGCCGCGCTGGAAGCCGGTCTACACGCGGTCTGCGAAAAGCCGCTTTGCTTCCATACGGAGCAGGCTGAAGAGCTGGTCGCGCTGGCAGACGCCAACGGGCTGGTCGTGGGCGTTACCTACGGCTACTCCGGCCACCAGATGATCGAGCAGGGGCGGCAGATGATTGCGCACGGCGACCTGGGCGATATCCGCATCGTGACGATGCAGTTCGCGCACGGCGCGTACAACACGGCGATCGAGGCGAACAATCCGGCGGCCAAGTGGCGTATGGATCCCGCGTTTGCAGGACCGTCCTTTGTTCTGGGCGACGTCGGCACACACCCGCTGTTCTTGGCCGAGGCCATGATGCCAGATTTCGAAATCGAGAACCTGATGTGCACCCGCAAGGCCTTTGTACCGGGCCGGCAGCTCGAGGACAACGCGTTCGTCATTATGAATCTGAAAAACGGCGCACAGGCGACCTCCTGGTCGTGCGCGGTGAACTGCGGCTCGATGCACGGGCAGAAAATCCGCGTCATCGGCTCCAAAGCCTCCATCGAGTGGTGGGACGAGCGGCCGAATCAGCTCCAGTACGAGGTGGAGGGCGAACCGGCGCGTACGCTGGAACGCGGCTCGCCGTACCTCTACCCCGCTGCCCGCGCGGAAGACCGGATAGGGGGCGGTCATCCCGAGGGCCTGTTTGAAGCCTGGAGCAACCTGTACCTTCGCTTTGCCAGGGCCATGGAGGCGGCAGGCCTGGGCCAAAAGGCCGACTTCTGGTATCCCGATATCCATGCGGCGGCGAACGGCGTCAAATGGGTGGAAAAGTGCGTCGCATCCTCTGACGGGGGCGCCGTCTGGGTCGACTATTGAAACAAGCGCTGTAAAACCATATAAAATTTGCTTTGGAGGTAATGAATCATGTTGAAAAAAGACATCCACATCGAATCGATCTATTCCGAAATGCCCTTCGCAGACCGCTTTGCGCAGGCAAAGAAGGACGGCTTTGACTATGTTGAGTTCTGGGGCTGGGAAGACAAGGATCTGCCCGAGGTCAAGCGCCTGCTTGACGCGAACGGTCTGAAAATGGCTGTTATGAGCGGCGACGGCCCGGTTTCCATGTGCGATCCGGTGAATAAGGAAGCCTACATCGCCTACATCAAGCGTGCCATTGAAGCCGCGAAAATCGTCGGCTGCCCGACCCTCGTCATCCACTCGGACACTGTCCCCGCTGAGATGCCGCAATACGCCGTGCCGCTGTCCGGCGACTACTCTGACGTAACCAAGTACTGCGCCATGTTCGACGTGCTGAAAATCATCGCGCCGCTGGCGGAAGCGGCGGGCGTCACGCTTGTGCTGGAAGCGCTGAACATTGTCAAAGACCACTGCGGAAACTTCCTGAGTGACACCCCGACCTCTGCGGATTTGGTCGCGGCTGTCGGTTCGCCCAACCTCAAGATACTGTACGACGCATACCACATGTACCTCGACGAGGGCAAAATCTGCGAAATCACAGAAAAATACCTGCCCTATATCGGGCACATCCACATCGCGGACGCGCCGGGCCGCAACGAGCCGGGTACAGGCGTCATCAACTACGCCAACTTTATGAAACACCTCGCCAAGCTTGGCTATAAGGACTTCGTCGGCTTTGAACTGTACCCGGCGACGGACAGCGCGACCGCGGTCAAGGCAATTCAGGCGGTTTGCGAGGGCGTATAAGCACTCTCTTTTTCTTCTTTACTCTTTTTCTTGATGCCGTATCTGCGGGGCGCGGTGAAAACGCGCCCGGCTTTTACGGACTGCTATGATCTTAAATCAACACCATGACTGAAATTGGAGGCCTTTTTATGAAAAGGAAAATCGCTTTCGCGCTTTCCATGGCAATGGCGTTTGGATTATTTACAGGCTGCGGCAATGCATCGACTGGAAACAGCGGCACGGATCAAAACGCGAACTCCGGCGCGCAGACCACAGATACGAATTCTTCCCAGCAGTCCGGCGGCTCCGGGAGCGGCAAACTGAAAATTGGACTTTCCATCTCCGCGCGCGATCAATGGGTATCCAACATGGAGCAGGCCGCGATCGACAAGGCGGCGGAGCTGGGCGTAGAATTTAACTCGTTCGACGCGAACACCGACCCGGTGACGCAGATCAGCCACGTGCAGACCTGTGCGGCGGACGGTTACGACGCGATGGTCGTACACATCGTCAACACGGACAACGCCAATGAGATCCTGAATGCGGCGGGCGACATGAAGATTGTCTTTGTCAACCGTGTTGTTGATGAAAGCCTGTTTAAAGAAGGACAAATCGTGTATGTAGGCTCCAATGAAGAAGAGGCAGGCACCTATCAGGGCGAATACATTTCAAAAAAGCTGAAGGACGAAGGCAAGACCGAGGCCAATATCGCGATCCTGACCGGCACGCTCGGCATGCAGGCCATGGTGCTGCGCACCGCTTCAGCCAAAAAGGCGCTGGAAGATTCCGGCCTCAAGATCAACTATGTGTTTGAGGATACCGCAGAGTGGGACCGCGCTAAGGCAATGGACAAATTCACGCAGTTCCTGGGCTCCGGCAAGCCGGTTGATGCGGTCATCTGCAACAACGACGAAATGGCGCTCGGCGCAATCGAGGCGATGAAGACCTCGGGCCAGAAAAAGGTCATTTGCCCGGTTGCGGGCATTGACGCCACCTCCGTCGCGCTCGAGTCCATTGTAAACGGCGA
>JBFWIM010000065.1:0-10446 GCA_050255995.1 Intestinibacillus sp. | reverse complement strand
CGCTCAATTGCGTCATACATTCCGAGCGTTCGCCTGTGCGAGTCGGCAAACACCAATATTTTCAAAACAAAAACACCTGTCCATTTGGCTCATCGGCGCGGCCCATTGCCGGCCTCATATGCCTTTAAACTATACACCAAACATTTCTCGTTGTAAAGACTGTTTTTGAGGCACATTGGAGCATGTCCCAGACATATAGTAAAGTACACGAAACAACGACTGGAGGTACAAACCATGCCTGATTTTAACGAACTTGCACAACAGCTCCGGGCAAGCATGTCCAAAGATCCTCAAACGCGCGCCGCGCTCGAACAACTCATGCAGCAGGCCCGATCCATAGATGGACAGCGCATCGCGCAGAACATCTCGGCGAGCTGCGCTTCGCAGATTGAACAGGCGGCGGCCGCCGCACAGCGCGGAGACTTAAACTCCGCAAAAGACGCCATCACCCAGATGATGAACTCTCCCGAGGGCGCCGACCTTGCCCGCCAGCTGCAATTTTTGATGGGTAAATAGATCAGGAAACAAAGGAGGTATAAGAATGGAACAGCCCAACGACATGCTTTCCTCTCTGCTTTCCGATCCGGAAAAATTGCAGAGCGCAATCAACATGGCATCCTCTATCCTGTCCGGAAATACGGGAGGAGAACCTAAGCCCCCGTCCGCATCGGGGGGTGGCTTTGTGCCGCCCTCCGGCCCCGCCTCCGAACCACAGGCCGCCCCGACCGCGGGTCCCGGCAATTTCTCACCGCCGCGGCCTTCGGGCGCTTCCGCCAGCTACGATCCCTCCGCCGAGCTGCTCAGCAAGGCGATGCCGGTCTTGAACGCTATCGCACGCAGCGGGGCAAATTCCGTAAGCCGCGAAAAGGTCAATCTGCTCAATTCACTCAAGCCGTTCGTTGCGGGCGGCATCGGAGGTCAGCTCGACCATGCGATGCGACTGGTCAGCATGGCGCGTATGGCGCGCACCGCTATGGGGCAGATTACCACTGGATCCCCGGGGGCTGGCGGCGACAGCGGGACGCGCGAAATCTAAGGAAGGAGTCTTCCAGCCTTGTATAACCGCTATCTCAACAGCGCACGGGAGGCATCGGCGAGAGAGCCGACAAGGGGGCCGGAACCGCCCCCGCCTGAGCTACATAACGAACCGCCGCATGCCCCCCCAAAAGCGCAACCGGCCAGCAACGTCCTGACCGGTATGGGGCAGGCGCTGTCAAACCGCCTGCAAAGCCTTCATTTTGACCTTGACACGCTGATTGTCATCATGGCGATCTATTTTCTGGTCGCAGATTCCGACGACTTTGATGTCGAGCTGCTCATTCTAATCGGCATTATGCTCGTGCTTGGCTTCTGAACCGCCGCGAAGCAGAACGCCGGCGCGGTTGGATAGTTCTGCAAAATCCTCCAGCCGCAGACGCTCTCCGCGTATCTGTGCGTCCAGCCCGCAGTCTGTAATCAGTCCGGCAATCTGCGCCTTATCCAACCGGCCCCCAAAAGCCGGCGCCGCTGCATTGGACAGTACCTTGCGCCGCTGGTTGAATGCCGCGCGTACAATGGCAAAAAACAGCTTTTCGTCGTTTACCTCCACAGCCGGTTTGCTGCGCGGGGTCAGACGCAGCACGGCGGAATCCACCTTGGGACGCGGCACAAAACAGTCCGCCGGCACATCAAACAAAATCTCTGCCGCCGCATGATACTGTACATAAATCGAAAAGGCGCTGTAGTCCGAAGTCCCCGGATGTGCACAGATACGCTGTGCCACCTCGCGCTGCACCATCACCGTGATCGCCCGGAACGCGCCGCAGTCGAGCATCGCCGAAATCGCAGGCGAGGTAATATAGTATGGCAGGTTTGCGCAGGCATAGACCGGGCGATCGCCGAATTTCTCACGGCATAGCGCCGTAAGATCGGTTTTGAGCACGTCTCCCTGCACTACCTCGGTGTTACCGCATCCGGCCAGCGTTTCCTCCAGAACCGGAAACAGTGCGCGGTCAATCTCTATGGACACCACCTGCGCGGCGATTCTGGACAGCTCGACAGTCAGGCAGCCCATGCCCGGTCCGACCTCGAGCACTCCGCTCTCCGCGTCAGCGCCGCATTCCGCGGCGATGCGCTCGGGTACCCATTGCGCGGTCAGAAAATTCTGTCCCAGCGATTTGGAAAACCGGAAGCCGTGCCGCCCCAATATGTCCCGGATCGTATTTAAATCACAAAGCCCCATAGTGCCCTCCGTTTTTTTATATCGGTATAGTATATCACAAATACCCCCAAAACGCAAAAGGCGGGAAACCCAGGTTTCCCGCCTTTTTTATCAGCTTAACACATAAACCTTGGCGCTGCGAACGCCGAACGAACGACATTCCGCCTGTGTGTTAAAATAGAGGTCAATTCGGTTGCCCTTGATCGCGCTGCCTGTATCTTCCGCCACAGCCGTGCCGTAAATCCAGGATTCCCCGTTGGGCGATGTGACATACACTCGTGAACCCAGTGGAATCACCCGGGGATCCACCGCAATCGCGCCCACGCGGCATCTGGTGCCGATCGCCGTCAGTTTATTCTCGCGGCTCCAGCCCTCAGTGCTGTACGCCGTGGCCTTCACCTGAATCACCTTGGAGTATCGCAGAATCTTACCGCCGCGCGTAACGACAGCGCCGCCCGTACCAACCTCCAGAATCTCCTGCTGCGGATTGGTCACAACGCTCTCGCTTTGCACCTCGCGCGAAATTTCCACGCCGTCCCGTCTGGTTACCAGTACCGTCTGCTCCGCGATGCCGTCGATACCCTTCTGGGAAACGCGGGTCTGTCCATAATCGAGCTCCGCAGTGGTGCGCTTGGTGCTGTTATAGGGAATGGCAACGCGTGCGGTTTCCGTCTCCTTGGTAATACGGGCAACTGTAATTGTCTGCGCAGCGCTGTCCGCCGTCAGGCGGGTATCGGCCGCCGGTGTGACCTCGTCATATTCCCCCAGCGCAATCCCCTGCTCCGACAGGAGCTCGCGGACCGTACCGGAAACCACTCTGGCCTCCGTTGTTTGCCCGTCCGCAGTAATCCGAACCGGGAACTTTTTCTCGACGCGGAGCTGGCGGATCAGATTGTCCGTTCCGCTGTCCGCCACCAGTGCGTAATCCCCGCTGTCATAGCCCGCAAGCTCGCAGGCTTTCTGTGCGTCGTCCGAAAATGTTTTGATCTCGGTTGTGTGGACGCTGTCTGTCACCTCGTAAATATTGATCTGCGAGGCCATCGCCGTCAGCATTGACGTCGCGCCCGCAGCCAGCAGGGTGGCAGACAGCCAACGTGATCGTACCTTGCGTTTGTGTTTTTGCATTCGTTGCATACTTTGGTTTCCTCCTTATCCTGCGGCACGCAGCCGCGTTCGGCAGATATTCAATTCTATCCCCGCAGCATAAAAAAGATTCCTTTCTGTATATATCTGCCAGTTAAGTTTCCCCGATTTTAAAAATCTTAAACTATAATATTCATAAAGTAGGGGTTTGTCAAGCAAATAAAATAATTCTGATCTTGATCACAAATTTTATATCAAATTTTTATGCATATTTTATAATCTTTTATCATCTTGCACTTTTATGCAACTCGCTCATTTTTGTTTTAATGCTTCCATAAATATTTATATATATTTTATTACCCCTTTTGCGGAACAAAACGAAGATAAATCATGTGATGAAGCAATATTGCCAAATCACTCGGGGGATAGAGCTATATTATATCCATTTTTCACAACCCGGTTTTGCGCTCTGCGATTTGACAAAAAAGCAAACCCGGTTTCCACAATTTTCTTGTAGAAACCGGGTATAAACACTCGTTTTTATGTAGTTTTTATGATCAAAATGTGATCATTTTCATTCCAATCCACTGCGAATCCCACGGTCTCTCCGAGGCTTCGCAGCTTAAAATAGTAGTTCCCGTTAATCCGGTATGCCTCCAGAACAACCGGCGTACCATCCGCCAAAAGTGGACCGGCCATGGATTCTGCGGTGCGTCCTCCTCCGGCAAGGGGTCGTAATTCGCTTCCGTCCGGTTCGTAAGCCGTTCCCCTTCGCAAGATCACGGCACCGTTGTCCCAACCGACCGAAAATTGCGAAGCCGTGCCGTTCACGAGATCGGCCACGTCACGCAGCTTCACATAATTGCTCCCGTCGATCTGATAGGTTGGCAGGGTCATGCTCTTGCCGTCCAGCTCCAGTGCGGACTGTGTCGGATTTGCAGTCACGCTGCGCTGCAGGAGCTTGCTGACCGGTAGATCCATGGTCACACGGAAACGCGGCAGGCCGTATAATCCGTTACCGATATCCGCGGTACGTGCCTGCGTCGTCGTACTGACAAGCAGACCGTTGTTCAGCAGTATCTGCCCGAACCAGGGGTCCGTCGCGCCAAACGGATAGGAGAAGTACAGCACACGCACGGTGTCCCCTATCTTCTCCTGGATCATACGGATGCTTGCCCCGATGTCCTGATTCACCCGGGTTTGGTAATCCATCCAGCCCTCATCTTTGCGGCGCTGAATACCATCCGGGCCGCCGGGAATTTCAAAGCCGTTATTGTCTTCATTATGCAGCCTGTTGGTATGTGTGCCAATGTCCACGATGCCGCTTTCGTACATCTCCTTCGCCTGCTGCCAGGTCATGGAGTTCGGCATACCGCCTCCGGTATCGTCGCGAATATGCGAGGTGATCAGCGCAACCGTCGCCTTCATTCCCGTTTCCTCCAGTATGGGAAATGCCAGTGTGTAGTTGCTTTCATAGCCGTCATCAAACGTGATCATTACAGGCTTTTCCGGCATTGCTTCCACACCCGCGCGAATATCGACCAGATCCGCGGCGAGCAGCGGCGTATACCCATATGCGGCCAGATACCGCATATCTTCACGAAACCGTTCCTGTGTGATGGTCATTGAGTTTGTCTCGCCATCAACGGTCAGATTGTGATACATCAGAATGGGCAGCTGTGTTTCCGCCGCCCATGCGTCCGTACTGCTATAGAGCGTAGCGGTGACGGTTGCCAGTAACGCGCAGACGATTTTCCTTTTCCATGCTTTCACCGAGATGTCTTTCCCCTTTCTGTTGCAGCATTTCTCCCCCGGAACGTATAAAAGCCGTTACCCGTTCG
This sequence comes from Intestinibacillus sp., assembly GCA_050255995.1. Taxonomy (GTDB): domain Bacteria; phylum Bacillota; class Clostridia; order Oscillospirales; family Butyricicoccaceae; genus Intestinibacillus. The sequence continues at coordinate 5,322 of JBFWIM010000065.1, read as the reverse complement.
CACAATAGGGTTGAGGTGACTGAGATGAATTCATTTTCCAACGACAGCGCCGTGGAGCGCTATTTTCAGACGCTTCCGCTCAGCGTGCAGGAAAGTATTAAGCAGTGCGGCCTGACCTTCCGCTCAGAAGCCGAGCTGCGTGCCTGTGCGGAACAGTTCATGGGCGGTCAGGCGCCCTCTGCTCAATAAGACGCTTGACGCCCACAGTATTGCTACAATCCGGCAAACAAACGGCAGGAGGTCCTTTTCGGGGCCTCCTGTCTCATTTTTGATCTTTGATACCGCGGTCCTGACAGCATATTTTCAGCCAAGCGCCATTTATGAGATGTGTCAGTCTTTATAATAGCTTTTTGTGGTGTAATTGACCACGCCGTTCATATACCGGTTTGTGATATAATAGTCGCCGCTTTTGCTCACAGTCACCTTGGTGTTTGGTTTGGCAGCGTTCGACGGCCCCAGGATCTGTATTGTCAGCGTGCCCTTTGCGGAATCATAACCCGCTGTGACCTTAACCGGATATGTATTGGAGTTTTTAAAGCGGAATTCCGGCCCTCCCCAGGAAACTGTGGCGTCCCTTCCGGCGGGCAGATAATGTACACGCAGGCCGTGGCTGCTCCTTGTTGTAATCTGCATATTGGCCAGCAGCGCCGCGTTGAACAGCGTAGAAGAGACCTGACAGATACCGCCTCCCAGCCCGTCCACTACCTCTCCGCCGGAATACACCGACGCAATTTTGTAGCCGTTCGCTGCCGTCCGCTGCCCGACAATTTTATTAAAGTCAAATACCTCGCCCGGCTGCAAAACCGTACCGTTGATCATACCTGCGGCGAGGCGGATGTTGGTGTTACGGTTGGTCTGGCGGGGATTGTAGGACGTGGTGTAGGTGCCCAGCACAGTGGCATATGGCTGAACCGCCGGCGTGGTCACAGCAGGCTGCGTTGCCGGCTGGAGTTCCGGCTCTGGTTCCGGTGCGGGCGTCGTCACGTCCAGTATTTCCTCCTGTACCGCATTGACAGATTGTACGATTTCCGTGGGGATCGCCTCTACCTGTGCCGGTGTAGTGTTCGGCGCTCCCGACAAGGATAAAAGAAGCGCGGCTGTCATCAGCATTTTATTTCCTCCGTTTCAATGATGGTATAGAAAATATATGCAAACACACAGCACCGTTCATAAAAACAGGCTGGCACCGCAAATGCACTGCCAGCCTGTCCGTCTTACTCAATCAATCAATTTTCTTTCTCTGTATTTATTCGCTCTCAATCAGGCCGTATCCACCCGACGCGCGCTTGTAAATGACTGCGTGAGCGTTCTCGTCATCGGAGTTCTTGAAGAAAAAGAACTGATGCCCCAGCAGGTTCATCTGCAAAATGGCCTCATCGACGGACATGGGCTTAACATCAAACTTTTTGCGGCGGACAACGTCGTAATCCTCTTCCTCAAACTCGGCAGGCGTCAGAACGTTCTTTGCAAACGCGCCGTCGCGCAGCCGTTTTTCCAGTCGGGTTTTATTCTTCCGTATCTGACGTTCGATGCTGCTGATTGCGCCATCCACCGATGCGAACATATCGGTCGTCGTCTCCTCCGCGCGGAAAATGATGCCGTTGTGGTTGACCGTCACTTCAACGGTCTGGCGGCCGCGCAGTTCACTGAACGTGATCATTGCGGTGGAGTCCGACTGGAAATAGCGATCCAGTTTTTCCACCTTTCTCAGCGAATACTCGCGAAGATCATCAGAAATCTTGAGTTTTCTTTCGATGATGGTGAACTTCATAACATCAACTCCTAGCGGGACTTAAGAAAAAGCCCCTTGTATTCCAATATTCAATTGTGGGATTTGCTGGCTTTAGTATAGCACATTTTTCCGGCTTACGCCCGCCACTTACTATCTAAATATCATTATTACATGAAATTAGCTCATTCATACACACCCATTCTCATGATATCGAGACATGGCTCTGTATTTCTAATGTTTTTATCTATTTTTTACAGTTTTCCCTCTGCATGCCGCGTCACATGACAGCCAATATTCACAACACATGGCAATCCGGCAATGTGGGTTGCAAACGGCTCAATCGCGGCAGCCAACGCGGTGACCGTACCGCCCAGCCCCTGCGGACCTATGCCCAGCGCGTTCACACGGCGCACAATTTCCTCTTCCATTTCGGCATACAGCGGATCGGCGGAGCGCTGTCCCGCAGGGCGCATCAGCGCACGCTTAGCCAGACAGGCCGCCTTGTCCGAGGTGCCGCCCAGGCCGACGCCGATTACAATCGGCGGGCAGGGATTGGAACCCGCGCGTGCGCAGGCATCTACAACAAAGTCAATAATGTCCTCGCGGGTCGCGGCAGGCGTAAACATCTTCATGGCGCTCATGTTTTCGCTGCCAAACCCCTTGGGCGCAACCATGATGTGAATCCCCTCGCCCGCCGCCAGGCTGGTATAAAGAATTGCCGGAGTATTATCGTCGGTGTTCGCACGGCGCAGCGGATCGCCGACCACCGAGCAGCGCAAATAGCCGTCAATGTACCCCTGGCGCACCCCCTCGTTGACCGCATCCTCCAGCAGGCCGCCTTCGAGGTGTACATCCTGTCCAAGCTCTATAAAAACGACTGCCATGCCGGTGTCCTGACAGACCGGCATCGCGTTTTTGCAGGCCAGTTCGCAGTTCTCCAGCATTTTCGTGAAAATTTCTTTGCCCAGCGGGGATTTTTCCTCTGCCAGACCCTTCTCAAAACTCTCCCGGATATCTGCCGGCAGTTCATAATTTGCCTTCATGCAAAGTTCGCGCACCAGCGCGGTAATTTCCGAAACGTTGACCGTCCTCATTGCTCGTCCCTCCCGAATATACAGTTGCCTTCACAGAATACCGCGCGCACGCGGCTCTGGTAGTCAAACGGATGTCCCGTAAACAGCACCATGTCGCCGTCCTTACCCACACGAAGCGAGCCGACCCGGTCGTCGACCTCGGCAATGCGGGCGCTCTCAATCGTGATTGCGCGCAGTGCGGCGTCCTCGTCCATGCCGTTCCGCGCCGCCATCCGTGCGGCATCCATCAGGAATTTTAGCGGAATCTCCGGATGATCCACGGTAATCGCCACCTGCATTCCCGCGCGGTGCAGCAGACCGGGAGCCTGCTCGGTCAGATGGGACAGCTCCGGTTTGGAACGGTCGGTCATAAACGGGCCGCTGATAACCGGCACACCGTCCTCCGCCAGCAGATCGGCGACCAGATGCGCTTCGGTGCCATGCACAATCACCGGCCGAATGCCAAACTCCCTGGCAATCCGCAGCGCGGTAAAAATATCATCCGCGCGGTGGGCGTGAAAGTGCCCGGTGATTTCTCCGCGCAGCAGCGGCAGCAGCGCTTCCAGCTTGGCGTCAAAATCAGGCGGATCCTTGTCCTCGTCTTCCTCGGCTTCGGCCTTGTGCCGCGCATATTCCTCCGCCTTGGCAAGCTGCTCCCGAATCAGCGCGGCCGTCGCCATACGCGTGGCCGGCATCTCCTCTTTTTCATGGTAGACGGATTTCGGATTTTCTCCCAGTGCAAACTTGATGGCAAGCGGCGCGCGTACAATCATATCGTCAATACGGCGGCCATCCGTTTTAATGACTGCAATCTGCCCGCCGATCGGATTGGCGCTGCCGGGGCTGACCGCGACCGTGGTCACCCCTGCCGCGCGCGCCTCAGCAAAGCTGCGATCCAGCGGATTGATACCATCTATCGCGCGCATCTGCGGCGTCACAGGGTCGGTGTCCTCGTTGCCGTCCGCCCCCTCGAATCCAAGCGAGTCTTCGTACAAACCGAGATGAGAGTGTGCATCCACCAAACCGGGCAGCAGATACCCACCCTGGGCGTCAAACACCGGGCTGCCCTGCGCGGCCGGCCCCATCTCATCCATCGATCCGATCGCAGCGATTTTTCCCTCACGTACCCAAACAAAGCCGTTCGGGATGCGCATACCCTCCATCGGTAAAATAACGGCGTTCTGAATCAGGATATCCTTCATATACATTGCCTTTCAAAAAACAAAATTCTAGTTGACATTTATTTACATATATGGTATGATGTCCATGGTGATAAAAGTTATCACCATGCACCGTTCATATCTTTATCCCCACAATCCTATCTTTCGCGCTCCTGATAAAGGGGCGCCTTTTTTTGTCCTTTTACACTTTTTGTCAGATAAAGAAGACCGAGGCGTGGCCTCGGTCTGACTGTTCCTGTGAGACGCGCCCTTATTTTTTGCGGCGCGCGCCGCTTTTGCGGTCGTTGTTATGCTTAATGTCGGACAGGCGGCTTTCGCTGTCCTGCATAAAAAGCTTCAGCTTGTCTTCAAATGTCATGGAAGCGGGATCTGCAGACTGGCGCTGGCCGCGCGGCGGCGCAGTGCGCGGACGTGGCGGCCGGCGGTCGAACGCAGGGCGCGGGGCAATGCTCTGTTCAGGCTGCTGCGCCTTTTTAATGGACAGGTTAATCCTGCCTTCACGGTCAATGTTGATCACTTTAACGGAGACTTGCTGGCCTTCTTTCAGGAATTCCTTAATGTCGCTGACGTAGGAATTGGCGACCTCTGAAATGTGCACCATTCCTGATTTTCCCTCGGGCAAAGATACGAAAGCACCAAATTTGGTAATACCCGTAACCTTACCCTCCAAGATTGCTCCTACAACCAAATCCATACCTTCTGTTAGTCCTCCGTTTTTTTGTGAAGAAATTATTTGCTTGACGCGTCTACAAACACACGCTCCCCAGGAGACGCATACCCCAGTTTGTCCCGCGCAATGGCCGCAATATTCTCGTCAGATGCCCCTTTTTCCAGACTGCCCTTCAGCTGGTTGTTGACAGCCGTCTGCTTCTGTATCTGCGCGTTAAGCTGTTCAAGCTGCGCGGACTTTCCGCTGATCTGAAGCTGCAGATGAACCAGAGAGACCGTAGCATACAGCGCAAAACAAAACAAGGCAAGTTTGACCACTCCCGGCATCCTTTTCCGCTTTTTCACGCCCTGGCCTCCCGTCATGCAACATCACGCCGCTTTGTAGCGCCCCGACAATTATATTTATTTTATTTTAAACCTTTTCACCGGAAAATGGAAGAGTTTTTTTAAATTTTTCATCTGCTTTTTATAGGCAGTCCCATATTTTTTCAAAAATTCCAGATGCGGTTTCACTTTTTTCCACACCAGCCCGGGAAAGGCGGCCACATACAGTATAAAACGCACCAGCAGCATCAACAGGGCAAGGATCGGTGGACTGAGCGCAATGAAATACAGCAGCGCGCCCATTGCCGCGCCGAGCAGCACATAAGACCGCCCCTCGCCTGCG
>JBFWIM010000064.1:0-10510 GCA_050255995.1 Intestinibacillus sp. | reverse complement strand
CCAGGGAGTGGGTGTCGGTGGATGAGCAGACGAAAACAACGTCCACGTCGGAATTGTTGATAACGTCCATGTAGTCCGCAGAAACATTGGTCAGACCACGCTGCGCGCACCATTCGCGCGCGCCGGACTTGTCGATCATCGGGTCGGCGACCGCGATGACTTCCACGCCGGGAACCGCATTAATCAGATTGTCGATGTGAAGTTTGCCGATGCGGCCGCAGCCGACGACGCCGATACGGAGGTTTGCCATTGGAATCGACTCCTTTTTATACTTTTCTCATACTTTAAGACCGTCGGACGATCTTTTTCCTATATATCCACATTATAGAACTTTGCCAAATGCAATACAAGCATCAAAATTATTTTTGGCCAGGTGAACAAAATGACAGAAATTACTTTGTTAAAACCGACTAAAAAACCACGCGGTTTTTGTAAAACATCACCGTGCAATGTGCATTTTAAAAAAGCACGGCCATGCATTGCGGGAAGGGCTTTTTTTTGGTAGGATAGATGGGACGGAGAGGAGGCGGAGCGCCCATGAAAATCACGGCGCAGCAGATTGCGGAAGCCTGCGGCGTTTCACGCGGCACGGTGGACCGTGTGGTCAACGGCCGCGGCAGCGTCGCGCCCGAGGTGCGCGAGCGCGTGCAGCGCATGCTGGACGAAACGGGTTACCGCACGCCACGGGTGCGCCGGCAAAGCGGCAGCGCCCGGGTACGCGTAGGCTTCCTCATCCCGAGCTGGGACATGAAGTATTATCCGGCGCGTATGCGTCAGGGGGTCAAGTCCGCCCTGCGCCGCATCGGCACAGGCGATTTCGAGGTGCTGGTCGAGGAGATGCACGGCCGTTCCGTGCAGGAGTACATGCGCTGCATCGAGAAGCTGCGGGAAGCGGGCGTGCGGGGCATTGTGCTCAACCCGAGCGACGTGCTGCCCCTGCGCGAGGAGATCGACCGGCTGGAAGAGGCCGGCATCCCCGTGGTGACCTGCAACTCCGATGTGCCCGGCAGCCGGCGGCTGTGCCACATCGGGCAGGATCTGCGCCGCAGCGGGCGCATGGCCGCGGGGCTGATGGCGCGGCAGGTTGGCGGGGGAGACATCCTGATTGTGACCGGGAACAGTGAATTCACCGCGCACCGCGGCCGCGTGGACGGCTTTTGCGGGCGGCTGGCCGAGCTGGGCGTGGACCGCGGGCGCTGGCAGCTCATCGAGTGCATCGAGCGGTACGACCTGACCTATGACGGCGTGCTGCGCGCCCTGCGCGCAAATCCTCGTCTGCGCGGTATCTACATGGCGAACGAAAGCGTGCGCGGCTGCGTCGACGCCTTGCAGCGCGCCCATACGGCGCGCCCGGTGCACGTCATCTGCAACGACCTTACGCCCTGGTCGCGCGAGTATCTGCTGGACGGCCGGGTGGATTTTGTCATCGACCAGGACTTTGCCGGACAGGGAGAACGCGCCGTTCTGGTGCTGTATGACCTGTTCTGCCGGGGCCGCAGACCCGCGCAGGATACGGAGTTTGTCCGCACCGCCATCATCACCCGCGAGCTGGCGGAAGCCTGAGCCGGTGAAAAAAGATGGCTGTCCGCCAAAAAGATCAAAAAAAGTATGGCACAACCTGTTACTATTTATGTGTCTGCAACGTCCTATTCTTATGGAGGTGTTTTCCAATGAAGAAAATTTGCGCGGCAATGCTCGCCGCATGCCTGCTGTCCGGCTCCGCCCTTGCGGCCGAGCCGTCGACCTGGGCAAAAAACGATGTGGAAACCGCTGTGTCGGCCGCTCTGGTGCCGGACAGCCTGCAGGGCGCGTGGCAGCGCCCGATCACCCGCGCCGAATTCTGCGCGCTCGCGCAGCAGCTTGCCAAGGCGCAGGGCAATTCTTACGCCCTGCCGGGCACGAATCCCTTTACCGACACGGAGGATGAAAATGTGCTCCGGCTGTCCGGCGCGGGCATCGTCAGCGGTAAAAGCGAAGGGATTTTCGCGCCAAACGACCCGATCACCCGTCAGGAGGCCGCGACCATGCTCTACCGCATGACAAACACTCCGGTGTTCCCCGCCTCCTATGCCGACCAGCGCCAGACCTATGACTTTGCCGACCTGACCGACGTGGGCAGCTGGGCGACTGCCGGCGTGGCCTTCTGCTACCGCACGGGGGTTATGGGCGGCGTGGGGCAAAACCGTTTCGACCCAAGCGGCCTGTACACGGTGGAGCAGGCGGTCATCACCGCGCTGCGTATGCAGAAGTACGCCGCCGCCCAGCAGCCGACCGCGCTGACCATGACGGCTTCCGGCGTGCCGATGCTATACTCCAACAATCCGGAGATTCTCGACCCGCGCAAGTTTGAAACCTATGGCATCTATACCGCGAAAACCGCCATGCCGAACGGCACGCCGATCGACGCGGAGTACTACCACTGGAGCTATATGGGCTCCTACCAGCCCATGATTCTGGGTGTTGCCGTGACGAACAGCGGCAGCAAGGCCGCCACGGTGACGGTTGAAAAACGCGGCGTGGGTCTGGGAACGAGCCCCACCAAGGTCTCCGAGCAGTGCTATCTGGACTTTTACGCGAGCGAGCCGCAGGAGGAGCCGGTCTCTATCAAGGCGGGTGAAACCAGGCTGGTGGTCAAAGACACCCTCGCGGGCGGCACGATGATCAACGCGCGCTATCAGCTGACCGGACACGCCGACGGGCTGACCATGAAACTGGTTGCGCTCAAGCAGGAGGTTGCATCGCAGTACCTTGCGAGCCTGCCGCGCGGCATTGATGATGGCGCGGGGCGCACCGCCGGCCTGTTCAACTATTCCGAGCGCACCGTGCCGGTGGACGCGTCCGCGCTGACCAACTTCACGCTTTGCGGCAACACGGCAAAGCTCTGGAAGCTGAACGCCGGAGAATTTCCGCAGGACCGCTATACCGATTCGCTCGCGGTCAAGGATACGGGCACCGCGCCGTACAGCTACTTTCTGAATGGTAACTTCGCCACGACCTACAACCTCAAATTCGCGAATGCCGCAGGCAAAACGCTGTCCATCCGCCCCAACGACTGGGCGGTTGCCAAGGGCGCCGCGCTTTACCTGCTCTGGACGGAGGACAAGGGCTGGTTTACCGCCGAAGCGTCCGTCGCGCAGCCCTATACGCTGGAGCTGACCGGAGACGACGAGATACGTTTCCTGCTGCTCGGCGGCAACTACGGCAACGTCGGTTTCCGGCTGACCGATACGGCCGCCGTTTCCACAGATGATTCTGCGGCGACCGCCGCCGCTGACACCGAATAACCCGCCATACAAACAGAAAGAGAATTGCATTTGGGGGAAAAAGATGAAAAGAGGCGGCGCAGCCGGATATTTCTGCGCGTTTACGGCGCTTTTCTGCTGGGGCGCGACCTATGTGGCCGGCAAATACGTCATGGCGGCCGTGCCGCCGATGCTCGTCACCGGCATCCGGTACGCAGTTGCGATTGCGGTGTTGGGCCTGCTGCTGCGCGGCAAACCGCACCGTCCCATTGAGCGGACAGACCGGAAATGGCTGCTCCTGATCGCGTTTACCGGGTATTTCGTGTCCATGAACGCGCAGTTTCTCGGCACAAAGCTGACGAACGCTTCGGTCTCCTCGCTGATCAATTCCATCAATCCGGTGTTCATCATGGTGTTCGCCGCGTTCATCCTGAAGGAACGGCTGACGCTGGCGAAGGCGGCAAGCGTCGCGGTGTCGCTCGCCGGGGTGTACTGCGTGGTGGGCGGCACGGGTGGCGCGTTCCGGCCGCTCGGTATTGTGTTCGCGCTGACCGCCATGCTGACCTGGGCGCTGATGAGCGTCCTGATGCGCCGCATGACGCAGAAATACGACCCGCTGCGCCTGACGCTTTACGGCCTCGTACTCGGACTGCTGATGGCGTCGCCGTTTGTCGCCGGCGTGGCGGTGACCGCGCCGCCCATCCGGTGGTCGACCGGGATTGTGCTCGGGCTGCTGTTTCTGGGGCTGGTCGGCACGGTGCTGGGGCATATCTGCTGGAACCGTGCGCTTTCCATGCTGGAAGCCGGGTCGTGCTGCCTGTTTTATCCGGTCATGCCGTTGACCTCGGTGCTCGGCGGCGTGCTGTTCCTGCACGAACCGGTCGGGCCGGGGCTGATTCTGGGCGCGGCGCTGATTGCGTCAGGCGTCATATTCGGCACGCTGAACGACCGGAAGCGCGTCGGGTGATGAGGGAGAGTAAAAGGGGGAGAGGGCCGTGACAGGCCCTCTCCCCCTTTGTCGTCCGTCCCCGCGCAGGGCGGAAAATCCCGTCTTACTACGGGAGCAGCGGCACCGCGTCAGGCGGTGGCCTGTTTCCCCGGCACGCGGAACCAGAACCGCACGCCGCCTTCGACATTTTCCGCGCCGCACGCACCGCCGTGCGCATCCGCGATCGCCCGGACAATGGACAGGCCGATGCCCGTGCCGCCGGATTCGCGGCTGCGCGCCTTGTCGGTACGGTAGAATTTCTCAAAAATCATGGTGAGATCCTGCTCGGCGATATGTTCGCCCTCGTTCATGACAGAAAGCGTGACCGCGCCGCCCGGCTCGGTCTGGGCGGACAGCACGATTTTGCCGCCCTCGGGCGTGTAGCGGATGGAATTTGAAACAAAATTGGTTACCACCTGCTCCAACATGCCGTAATCGGCATACATGATCTCGTGCGTATGCGCATATTCAATGCTTTGGCCACGCTCGCCGCGCAAAACGGCGGTTTTCTCCGCTACGCCGCGGCAAAGGGCGTACAGGTCGACGTCCATAGGCTCCGGAACCTCGCGCCCGAGCTCCAGCTTGGAAAGATTTAAAAGCTGCATAACCAGATGATTCATGCGCTGCGCCTCGTCGACAATGGTGTCACAGTAATATTCGCGGTCGGCCTCGTTGTCCGTCACGCCGACCCGCAGACCCTCCGCATAGCCCTGGATGAGCGCGATCGGGGTTTTGAGCTCATGCGAGACATTGACGATAAATTCGCGGCGCATGCTGTCGATGCGCTCCTTTTCGTCCACCTCGCGCGCCAGGCTTTCGTTGGTGCTTTGCAGCGCGGTGATGGATTCCTTCAGATGCTCGCTCAAGCGGTTGATGCTCTCGCCGAGCCGTCCGATTTCGTCCTTTGCCCGGCCCTCGTATTTTTGGGAGAAATCAAGATCGGCCATGGCGGTCGCGATTTCCTCCATCTTGATAAGCGGACGGGTGAACTGGCGCGACAGAAAATATGCCAGAACAATGCACACGGAGAGCGTCAGCAGGCCGGTGATCAGCAGAAACGTCAGGTTGAAGGACGAGTTCTGCCGCAGATAAGACATCGGTACGCGGGCCACCAGCATTTCCTTGCCGCCCGCGAGCAGGCCGGCGAGGCACAGGAACCCCCCGTTCGGCGGATTGTCGACTGTCGGACGCTGATCGGGCACCTGCACATAGGTGTAACCCTGCGCTTTCATTTCCGTCAGATTTTGCTGGGTCACCTCGGCGCCATCCAGCGGAAAGTCATACAGGCGGATGGTCTGCAGGTTGCCGTTTGGGCGGATCAGACGGCCCGATTGCTCACGGAAAATGGAATCGTATTTGATTTCGCCGCCCGCCGCGAGAATGGACAGGCGCACACCGGTTGTGTTTTCCAGCAGCTCAAGCCGATCCGAAATGTCGTCTACAGTGCCGTCGTACTGGGCGTTGACGCTGTGATAAATGTCGGCAAGCGCCCCGCGGCGCTCATAAAGATAGTAATCGTCGTAAAAGAATACATTCAGAAAGGTAAGAATGCTGATAAAAGCGAAGGCAATGGCTACGATAATGACAAAGAATTTAAACTTTATCGAGTGCTTCATGCAGTCGCCTCAAACCGGTAGCCATAGCCGCGGACGGTCTCGATCATCGCGCCGCTGGCGCCGAGCTTGGCGCGCAGCTTTTTGACATGCGTGTCCACGGTGCGCAGGTCGCCGAAATAGTCGTAGCCCCACACCGCATTTAAGATGCTTTCGCGCGAAAGGGCGATGTTTTTGTTATTTTTAAAGTAAATGAGCAGTTCATATTCCTTGGGCGTCAGTTCGGCAGGCGCACCGCCCACCATGACCTCGCGCCGCATTTCGTCGATGGTCAGCGGGCCGAAGGTTTCGATCGTCCGTTCCTCCTTGCCGTGGCGCGCCAGCAGGGTTTTAACGCGCGCCGCCAGAACAAGCGGGGAAAACGGCTTGGTTACATAATCGTCCGCACCCTGCTCCAGGCCGTACACCTCGTCCATATCTTCGGCGCGGGCGGTCAGCATCATGACGGGCATGTGCCGTCCCTCTTCGGTTTCGCGGATATGGCGCAGCACGGCAAACCCGTCCGCTCCGGGCATCATTACGTCCAAAATCACCAGATCAAAGCGCACGCGCTGACGGTCCAGCAGGTCGATAGCCTGAGTGCCGTCCGCAGCCTCTATGATCGTGTGGCCGTCCCGCTTTAAAAAGTCAATCACCAGACGGCGGATGCGCGCCTCGTCGTCGGCCAGAAGAATTGTTCCCATGGTTCTATATCCTCCCTGCAGGTACCTGTCTCTTTGGATACAGTGTACCACAATTTCTTTGTTTATGACAATCATACCCCAGGATTTTGTCAGTTTTGTGTCCTCCGGTTGACAAAACGGTGGAGCGTGCGCAGGAAAAAGACAGTTCACCGCGGGGGCTTGACGAACCTGTGGCGGCGTGCTATACTAAGTTAGTAATTTAGTAAATAAGTAAATACAAAGCGAAAGGAGTGGGATCATGAATATCCCCACCACACTCAAACACAAGCCGGTTATCGTTTCGGAAAATTATGAGAACATAGATGGCCGCAACGCCTACAATACCGACGCAAAGGGGCTGTCGCTCGGCCTTGCGCAGTGGAACGACCGCGGCAAGGTCGATATTTCCGCCAAGGTCTGGCGGCACACCGGTGAAAAATGGTCGCGGCAGTCGGAGGAGCTGCCCATGCACCGCGTGGTCGATCTCGCCATTCTGCTGTGCCGCGCCAAGATGTATTTCCGGGATGCGTACCGTTATCCCAAGCTGTATGATCCGGAAAATCCGCAGATTGACCGGGTCGGCCTGCAGGGTGACGCAATGACCGTCGCGGTGTGCACGGATAACCCGATGATCGACGAGGATATCCAGCTCTTCTACAATGCGCTGGCGGAAAACGACGAGTTTTTGTCTGAGCGGCTGCGCGTGCTTGGCAGCCTGTTGCAGGAGCTGGACTACGTGCCGCGTTACAAGAACGGCAAATGACGAAAACATCCGGACTTTCCTGCGTATCACCGCAAAGAACCCCATCCTGACGGGATGGGGTTCTCGTGAATCCAGATATGCCCTGCGGTGAGAAAAAGAAATCTGAAATGCATCAAGCGCCCTGCCTCCAACGGACAGGGCGCTTAACCAACTTCCATATGAAATTGTTCCATTTAGTAATTCCTTTTCTCAGATTTTTTGGAATGACTTCCATTTGGCAGGGTCGCCGGTTCGCTTTTTCCGTACCGTCGCCGTGTTTGGATTTTTGCTGCGAATGCGCTTGATCCGTTCGGCCTGCATTGCTTTGGTCGATCTGTTGCCCATCGGCACGCCCATCGGCGAATCGCCAAATCTCTTGTTCGGGCGTTTGGGGTTTTATGCTTCTGCGCCCTTACTCTCTTTACAATGCCCTCTGATCAGGAACCTTTTCCCTGCTCCGTTTTGGATGCACTCCCGGATAGGAAATCCTTCCTCGGATCTCGGGATACGGTCGGTTTGCGGATTTTTCCGGTCGCTGCTTGGGTTTTCTGAGCATTTCGGTCTGTTGCGGCTGATGTGTGAAAACGTTCGGAAACGGTTCCTCGGCGAACTGGTTAAAGTCGTTGCCTGTCTGCCTGCTCATAGAGTTTATTGCGCTTTTTTCAGAAACTGCGGCGGTTGTTATCGCTGCTATGCTTCAAAAGCTTTTGACTCTTTTTGAATGCTTCCAGTGCGCTTTTGCTTCGCCTTGAACTTGGTTTCGGAAGAGTTTCGCCAAACTGCTTTGGCCGATGCGTGGAAGTGTTCGGAAACGGTTCCTCGGCGAACTGGTTAAAGTCGTTGCCTGTCTGCCTGCTCATAGAGGTTATTGTGCTTTTTTCAGAAACTGCGGCGGTTATTATCGCTGCTATGCTTCAAAAGCTTTTGACCCTTTTTGAGTGCTTTCAGTGCGCTTCTGTTTCGCCTTGAACTTGGTTTCGGAAGAGTTTTGCCGCTTTGCTGAACCGTTCCGCTTTTGGTCGCGGTTTCCGGAAAGGTCTGTCGGTGCGTTCGCTTTTCGTTCCCGACTTGTATCGCAGCCGCAATCACGGAATATCACTTACGATTCTTGATCGAAGGGGGAATCACCCCTGGAGTTGCCGTGTTGCTTCATTCTGTGGAAACATGCCTTGAAACGAATGGGTGAACCTCGCTCGGGTCTGCTGTTTTTTGTAAGGTCACTTGCTCACTCACTTTCCTGGTACTCTATATAAAATACAGTATGGGAATGCGGGCGGGTCTACATCCGCTCCGCGAATGAAGAAGGGACGTTACGTTACAGCGTTCCGGCGAGCCCTGCCTCCTGGAAGTGCTGCTGCTCTGAGATCACTGGACCCACCCCTTTCCTGCGAATCTGACGGGAGTTCTTTTGTGAACTCCTACAGTTTCTTTGTGTAATCATAATAGCATTTTGTGCATCCTATGTCAAGCGGAAAACTAAAAAAAGGGTACAAAAAGACCGATGAAAATTTGTAAAATAAGGCTTTTAAAAGTGATTTGCGTTTGCTATAATAAAAGTAACGGCGATTTTTTGATATCGTGACACGGAGGGATTCCTATGAATTTCAGTTATTATATGCCAACCCGCATTTTCTTTGGTCCCGGCAGCGTTCAGAAGCTCGGACGCGGCCGTCTTCCGGGTAAAAAAGCCCTGCTGGTGACGGGCGGCAGCTCCACCACGCGCCTCGGCTATGTGGACAAGGTTCGCGCGCTGCTTGCGCAGAGCGGCGCGGAGGTTGTTCTGTACGATAAAGTACAGCCCAACCCCTCGCTGCAAAATGTTAACGAGTGCGCCGCGCTGTGCCGCGCGCATGGCTGCGACTTTGTGGTCGGCCTTGGCGGCGGCTCTTCCATCGACACGGCCAAGGCCACGGCGATCCTCGCGGTCAACGACGGCGAATACTGGGATTATGTATACGGCGGCTCCGGCAAGGGCAAGCGTCCGCCGAACCATCCGCTGCCCATCGTCGCCATCACCACGACGGCGGGCACCGGCACCGAAGCCGATCCCTGGACCGTTGTGACGAACGGCGAGGAAAAGATCGGCGGCGGCTACGAGGGCACCTTCCCCGCCCTGTCGATTGTCGATCCGGAGTTCATGGTCAGCGTGCCGCCCCTTATGACTGCTTTTCAGGGCTTTGACGCGCTGTTCCACGCGGCGGAGGGCTATATTGCCAGACAGGCCAACCCCATTTCGGACATGTATGCGCTGAAAGCCATCGAGCTGATCGGCAAGAGCCTTGCCGAAGCGGTGAACAACGGCGAAAACCTTGACGCGCGTACCGACGTGGCGCTGGCGAACACGCTGGCCGGCTTTGTCGAAAGCCTGTCCTCCATGGCGTCCGAGCATGGCATGGAGCACGCCATGAGCGCGCTGCACCATAAGCTGCCGCACGGCGCGGGCCTCATCATGCTTTCCGTCGAGTATTTCACGTTCCAGGCAGCGATCCCGGAATGCGCCGGCCGTCTGGTCGACATGGCGCGCGCGCTGGGCAAAAAGGACGCCGCGGACCCGATGGATTTTGTCCGCCTGCTGTCCGGCCTGCAAAAGGCCTGCCACGTCGACGGCCTCAGGATGAGCGAATACGGCATCACAGGCGAGGATTTCGGTAAATACGCCGACAATGCGATGAACACCATGGGCGGCCTGTTCAAGGCCGACCGCAGGCCGCTTACCCGTGACGAGGTGATCGCAATTTTCCAAAAGAGTTTCCGTTAAACGTTGATAAGAGGGGAAAAACTGGTTTGAAACATATTCTGATGCTGGCTACCGGCGGCACCATCGCGTGCCGGCAGACGGGACACGGCCTCGCGCCCGCCCTGACAGGCGAGGAGCTGCTGGAATTCGTGCCGCAGCTCCAGCACATCTGCAAGGTCACCATCAACAATCCCATGAGCGTCGATTCGACCGACATGACGGTCGAGCACCGCATGTGCATCGCGCGCATCATCTGGGACAACCGTGATTGCTACGACGGCTTTGTCATCACCCACGGCACGGATACCCTCGCGCACACGGCCACGCTGTTCAGCCACGTGTTGCGCAATTTCCCGAAGCCCGTCATCCTGACCGGGGCGCAGCGCCCGGTAGGCGCGGAGGATTCCGACGCCGAGGGCAACCTGCTGAGCGCATTCCGCGTCGCCTGCGAGGATTACCGGGGCGTCGCCGCCGTGGTACACGGGCAGGTGATCCGGGGAACCCGCATCGTCAAAGTGGACAGCCG
>JBFWIM010000063.1:0-10807 GCA_050255995.1 Intestinibacillus sp. | reverse complement strand
ACGATGCATTCACACCGGACAGCAGCATGACCCGCGCGATGCTTTTCACCGTGTTGGCGCGATATGATGGGCAAGAGACAAGCGGCGGAGAAAACTGGTACTCCGCTGCCATGAAATGGGCAAAGGAAAACGGTTTTTCAGACGGCACAAACCCCGATGGAGCGGTTACCCGAGAGCAATTAGCCACTATCTTGTACCGGTACGATGCATGGATAATAGCTTCTTCAAGCGTATGCAAAATGCTGCTAATCCTCTGTTGGCGCGCCATCAACAAAGCTTTCTGCTCATATAAGCACCGCAGGCGGGAAGGCTCATTCTGCATGGCAGCTTTGATTTTTTCCAGAGGAAAATCAAGTTCACGGTAAAATAGGATTTGCTGGAGCTGTTCAAGCTCCCTGTCTCCATAGTACCGATATCCATTTTCCGCAATACTTTCCGGCATAAGCAATCCGATTTTCTGATAATGATATAAAGTTTTGATTGTCACGCCGGAGAGTTTTGCGACTTCGTGCACGGTGTATGCCATGCAATTTCACCTCCCGAAT
The DNA here is from genome assembly GCA_050255995.1 of Intestinibacillus sp. Lineage (GTDB taxonomy): Bacteria > Bacillota > Clostridia > Oscillospirales > Butyricicoccaceae > Intestinibacillus. The sequence continues at coordinate 10,262 of JBFWIM010000063.1, read as the reverse complement.
GCAACTATAAGGTCTGACCTGAGGTTGGAGTCAAGTAGTTTTAAAAAATTTTTAAATAGCGAATACGTGATATATTCTACCATATCATTCAGCTTTAGACTTACATGCGGAGATCGACGCAGAGAATAAATGCTTCATACATATATCACGATTAAACGGCGACTTTGTTTCAGCGACTACGGATTGTCTGCATTCATAAACTAAAATCAGTTCAAAAGTGTTTGCGGAGTGAAAACCCGCATTTCTTTTTGCAGCTTTGTGCGGAATCCCACATTGTTATGGAAATTTACGTGCGATTAGTGTATACTACATATTGAAATAAAATTTTTAAAGCTATGAGGAGTTAACCGATGAAAATTATGGTGATCGACGGCAACAGCATTCTAAACCGCGCTTTTTACGGAGTGCGCCTGCTGACAAACCATGAAGGCCTGTTTACCAACGCCATTTACGGTTTCCTCGCGACGTATTTCAAACTGCAGGAGGATGAGAAGCCGGAGCGAACCGTCGTGTGTTTCGATGTAAAGGAAAAAACCTTTCGCCACGAACAATTTGAAGGATATAAAGCGCAGCGCAAAGGGATGCCCGATGAGTTGGCGGTACAGCTTCCTGTGTTAAAGGAAGTGCTTGACGCAATGGGAGTGACCCGCTGTGAGCTTCCTGGATACGAGGCGGATGACCTCATCGGCACGATCAGCCGCAAGGCGGACGAGCAGGGCGATACGTGCGTCGTCGTTACCGGCGACCGGGACAGCTTGCAGCTCATTGGTGGAGGTACCACCGTGCGGTTGGTATCCACCAAGATGGGGCAGACCACTTACAAGACATATGACACCGCCCTGTTTGAAGAGGAATACGGGTTTGCGCCCATACGCCTTATCGACCTGAAAAGTCTGATGGGCGATGCGTCAGACAACATTCCCGGGGTGCCCGGAGTGGGCGAGAAAACCGCAATGGCTCTGCTGCATGCTTTTGAGACGCTGGAAGGCGTTTATGCGCATTTGGATGATCCTTCTATTAAGAAGGGAGTTCGCGCCAAACTTGAGGCGGGGCAAGACTCTGCGCGTATCAGCTACACTTTGGCGACGATTGACCGGGATGCTCCCCTGCCGATTGATGTATCCGCACTGCCGGAAGCATTCGTTGACACGGATGCGCTTACGGTTTTGCTGACCCGGTTGGAGTTTAAGAGTTTTCTCAAAAAAATGAGGTTGGAGGACTACGCCAAATCACAGAATGAACATCGAGAGTGTGAGGTCTGCGGAATTACCGATGTCGACGCCGTGTTTCGGCTGTTTGAAAGCCTGCAGGGCAGCGAACCGGTGCCAGCTGTGATTCCGGTATCGCGCGCGTCGGTTTGCCTGCTCCATAGTGGCAAGGCTGCTATTCTGGCGGCTCCCGATTTTGCTGCGGAAACCTGGCGTGAAATACTGCGCCGTCTGTTTTCCGGCGTGATACCGCTCGTGCTGCACGATGCGAAAGAGCTGCTCGTTACACTGATGGACGAGGGGATCGAGCCGCAGGGCGTTCGATTTGATACCTGTCTCGGCGCATATCTGCTGAATCCGACAGAAGGCAACTACGATCTGGAGCGGGTGGCGCTGTCCTATCTCAATATTCAGCTGCCGCCAGCCGTCTTTGCGGATGAAGCGGCATTTTCCCCGCTCGGTACGCGCGACGAAGCCACTGAGGCTTTGCAGCGCCATGTTGCGGCGGTAGACGCACTGTATCATGACATTGCGCCAAAGATTGAGCAGCAGGGGATGCAAAGCCTGTATTACGATATTGAGCTGCCGCTTATGACAATCTTGGCCGACATGCAGCGTATTGGCTGCAAGGTCGATCCCCGGTTGCTGCGGGAGTTCGGGAGCGCGTTGGACGAGCGTGTTGCCGAGCTGACGACGCAGATCTATGAGGACGCCGGAGAGGAGTTTAACATTAACTCGACCAAGGCACTCGGCGGCATTTTGTTCGAGAAACTTGGGCTGCCCCCGCTGAAAAAGACCAAAACCGGCTACTCCACCAACGCCGATGTGCTTGAAACGCTGCGCGGCTATCATCCGATTATTGGGAATATTCTGGAGTACCGTCAGATGACAAAGCTGAAAAGCACGTATGTGGACGGCCTGCTGAAAGTGATTCACCCGCGTGATGGGCGCATCCATTCTCATTTCCAGCAGACGGTGACAGCGACAGGACGGCTTTCCTCGGTTGATCCGAATCTGCAGAACATCCCGGTACGCACCGAGCTCGGCCGGGAGCTGCGCCGCATGTTTGTGGCGCAGGACGAAAACGCGGTGCTCATCGACGCGGATTACTCTCAGATTGAGCTGCGTGTGCTTGCGCATATCGCGCATGATCCGGCAATGATTGAGGCTTTCCGCGCGGGGCAGGATATCCATGCGGCTACCGCGTCGCAGGTATTTCATGTGCCGCTTGAGGACGTGACGCAGCAGATGCGCTCGTCGTGCAAGGCGGTCAATTTCGGAATTGTATATGGCATTTCGGATTTTTCACTCGCGCAGGATATCGGCGTCAGCCGTAAGGAAGCGGGAGAATATATCGCAAAATATCTGGAAACATACAACGGTGTTAAAAAATATATGCACGAGGCCAAAGAAAGGGCCCGTGAGAAGGGCTACGCGGAAACGTTGTTCGGCCGCAGGCGTTACCTGCCGGAGCTGCAGAGCAAGAACTTCAATATCCGTTCGTTTGGAGAGCGTGTGGCAATGAACATGCCGATTCAGGGCACCGCGGCAGACATCATCAAGATCGCCATGGTGCGCATCTGGAATCGCTTGCGGGTGGAAAAGCGGCGCGCGCGTCTGATTTTGCAGGTGCACGATGAACTGATTATCGAAGCGCCGGTTGAGGAGCAGGAGGCCGTTACCACGCTGCTTCGTGAGGAAATGGAAGGGGCGCTGGCAATGGATGCGCCGCTGATTGCCGAAGCCAAAGCAGGCCACGATTGGTATACCGCGCATTGACCGCCAGACATAAGGAACTGGACAGAAGGGTGAAGAAAATGGAGCAAATCATCTTTGTATGTACGGGAAATACCTGCCGCAGCCCGATGTGCGCCGGATTCTTCCGTGCAAGGGGCGGGGAGAAAAGACTGGGGGTGCAGGCATCGTCCGCCGGTTTGTTTACTACGGATGGTCTGCCTGCATCAAAAAACGCCGTCATCGCCGCAGGTGAGCTGGGGGCGGATATTTCCGCGCACCGCTCGCGCCAGCTCACGGCCGCGATGCTGGATAAAGTGAAATATCTGGTGTGCATGACCGGTGCGCATTATGACCGGCTGGTTGAACAGTACCCGCAGTATGCGGACAAGATCTTTACCCTTGCGTCCACAGATATTAGTGATCCGTTCGGCGGTGATCTCACCGTCTACCGCCACGCGGCGTGGCAGATCGACGAAGCGGTCGCCCGTCTGATAGATGGTTTGGAGAAGCGGGCATGAGCATTGTGCCGATGGAAGAGCGACATATTTCGGCCTTGGCTGCGCTCGAGAAAAGCTGTTTTACCGCGCCGTGGAGTGAGGCTGCGCTGCGGGAAGAGCTGCATAATCCATGTGCGCTGTTTCTGGTCGCCGAGGATGCGGACGGCACAGTACGGGGTTATATCGGCTGTCAGGCCGTGCTGGACGAGGGATATATCGCGAATGTGGCGGTGTCACCGGCTTGCCGCCGTCAGGGCGCAGGCCGTCGGTTGCTTAGCGCGCTGCTTGCGCACGCCAAAGAGCGGGAACTGGCTTTTCTGACGCTGGAAGTGCGTGTTTCAAATGTTCCCGCCATTCACCTATACCGGCAGGCCGGCTTTTGCCCGGTCGGCACACGAAAGGACTATTATTCGGAACCTCGCGAGGACGCGCTGCTCATGACATACTACATAGATGGGGCATAAATTATGGACATTTCAATTCAATTTGTCAACATCCGCCATCCCGACTTAAAAGCGCTTGTCGGAAAGCTGGATCGGTACCTTGTCGCGCAGTTTGGTGAGGCGGCCGAACGGTATCGGTGCGACCATGACCTGTCCGCAATGTCTGGCGCCGTGGTGGCGTATGCAGGAGTTCACGCGGTCGGTTGCTGCTGCTGGAGACCGTATGATGCGGTTACCGCCGAGCTCAAGCGCATGTTCGTTGTGCCGGACTATCGCCGCGAAGGCGTGGCTTTAAAAATAATGCATGCCCTCGAAGAGCATGCGGCAGCGAGTGGATGCCACAGGGCAGTTCTGGAGACTGGCGCAGAGATGGCTGACGCATTGCGGTGCTTTGAAAAGGCGGGCTATCGGATTATCCCAAACTACGGCGCATTTGTGGACGATGCCCTTTGCGTATGTATGGCAAAGGAGATTTCGGACGGAACCATGAGGTGATGCGATGATTCCTTTTTTGAGGCGCCGGGAGGTTTGCAGAACGCATTCTACAGTAAAGCGGGATTTGATATGCAGCAGGCTTGAGACGATTGATGTGGATTACGACATACGGGTGAAAAATGTGACGCGCTGCAGGTTCTGGGGAAGAAGAGAAGCGTACGAGCTGCTTCTGAAAATGCATGCTTTGTACGAATTTCGAATTTATGTGGATAAAAAAGATTTATCGCGTGCGCAGATTATGCTGCGCGGATAAAGACAGCAAGAGGCAAGTATGAGAATTTTAGCAATCGAATCCTCCTGCGATGAGACCGCGGCGGCGGTCATTGAAGACGGGCGGAGGGTTTTGTCCAATATTGTGGATTCACAGGTGGAGACCCATGCGCTTTACGGCGGTGTAGTGCCCGAGATTGCGTCGCGGGGACACATGGAAGCCGTCTGCCGGGTGACTGCGCTCGCGCTCTTGGAAGCCGGACTGCAAAAGGAAGAGCTGGACGCGGTCGCAGCGACCTGTGCTCCGGGGCTGATAGGGGCGCTTCTGGTTGGGGCAAACTTTGGCAAAGCGTTTGCGTTTGGACTTGGCAAAGCGTTTGTGCCGGTGCACCATATCCGCGGGCATATCGCTGCAAATTATCTGGCATTCCCAGAGCTTGCGCCGCCGTTTCTGACGCTTATCGCTTCCGGCGGGCACACCATGATTGTCCGCGTGGAGGACTACACGGCGTTTACCATTCTCGGCGGTACCCGGGACGACGCGGCGGGCGAGGCCTTTGACAAGGTCGCGCGCGTGCTGGGCGTGGGTTATCCGGGCGGCCCGAAAATCGATCGGCTGGCGCAGGGCGGCAATGCGAACGCGTATCCACTGCCAAATTCCCATATTAAAGACGCGCCGCTCGATTTTTCATTTTCCGGACTCAAAACCGCGGTCATTAATCTGGCGCACAATGCCGAGCAGAAGGGCGGGATGCTGGACCGCGCGGGGCTTGCGGCTTCCTTCTGTCGCGCTGTGACCGAAACGCTCGTTCCCCGGCTGGAAATGGCCGTGCGCGAAAGCGGCCTGCGGCAGGTGTCCTGCGCGGGCGGCGTTGCGGCAAACTCTGTCCTGCGGTTGGCATTGGCCGATATGGCGGCGCGTACGGGCGCGCAGTTGTACCTGCCGCCGCTGTCGCTTTGCGGTGACAATGCTGCAATGATCGGCAGTCAGGCGTATTATGAATATCTTGCAGGGAATATTGGCACAACATTGCAGAATGCTTTCGCGACTGCGGACATTGGAGAAAATATTTGTTCAAAAAGTGACCAAAAACCTCTGGTCAAAAAAGCATAAATGGAGTAAAATAAAGAAGGTTTTGTGACCTCTTTTGTTATATTTGATGGGCACGGCGGGTTATCCGGCGTGGAGAAGGCTGTGGAAGCCGCCATAGAACCTGCATTTCCGATGAATGCAGCATGCAGCATTTCAGAGCTGCATGACGGTAGAACACAAGGAGAGATAGGAGAAAAATGGGCAAAACGATTGCGGAAAAAATTCTCGAGGCGCATCTTGTAGACGGCGAGATGGTTAAGGGACAGGAGATCGGCCTGCGAATCGATCAGACCCTGACGCAGGACGCCACCGGTACGATGGCGTACTTGCAGTTTGAGGCGATGGGGATCGATCAGGTCAAGACTGAGCGCTCGGTCGCTTATATTGATCACAACACCCTGCAGTCCGGCTTTGAAAATGCGGATGACCATAAGTACATCGGAACGGTTGCAAGAAAGCACGGCATCTACTATTCCAAGGCCGGTAATGGCATCTGTCATCAGGTACATCTGGAGCGCTTCGGCGCGCCGGGCAAGACGCTGATCGGCTCGGACAGCCACACTCCGACAGGCGGCGGCATCGGCATGCTGGCCTTTGGCGCGGGCGGCTTGGACGTGGCGGTTGCGATGGGCGGCGGCGCGTATTACATCCCAATGCCGAAGATGGTGCGTGTCAATTTGAAGGGCAAGCTGGCTCCGTGGGTTTCCGCGAAGGATATCATCCTCGACGTGCTGCGTCAGATGACCGTTAAGGGCGGCGTTGGCAAAATTATCGAATACGTCGGTGAGGGTGTCAAAACCCTTTCCGTCCCGGAGCGCGCGACGATTACCAACATGGGCGCGGAGCTCGGTGCGACGACCTCTGTCTTCCCGTCCGATGAAGTGACCAAGGCCTTTCTGGAAGCGCAGGGGCGCGGCGATGTTTGGGCACCCCTCGCAAGCGATCCGGACGCGGTCTATGATGAGGAGCTGACGGTGGATCTGGACAACCTGAAGCCGCTTGCCGCGAAGCCGCACATGCCTGACAACGTTGAGGCGATTGACGCGATCGGCCCGATTCAGGTCAATCAGGTGTGCATCGGTTCGTGCACCAACTCTTCTTACTACGATATGATGAAGGTTGCGGCGATCCTCAAGGGCAAGCGCGTCCACCCGGACGTCTCCCTGACAATCAGCCCCGGTTCTATGCAGGTGCTGAATATGCTTGCGAAGAACGGCGCGCTTTCCGATATCATCGCGGCGGGCGCGCGCATTCTGGAGTGCGCCTGCGGCCCCTGCATCGGCATGGGGCAATCTCCGGAGTCCGCCGGCGTGTCCCTGCGCACCTTTAACCGCAATTTTGAGGGCCGCAGCGGCACGCAGGATGCGAAGATTTATTTGGTTTCTCCCGAGACCGCGGCGGCGTCTGCGATTGCCGGCGTCATGACAGACCCCCGCACGCTGGGCGGCATGCCCGAGATCGAGCTGCCGGAGCGCTTCGACATCAACGACGATCTGATCATCAAGCCCGCCGAGTGTCCGGAGGAAGTCGAGGTTGTGCGCGGCCCGAATATCAAGCCCTTCCCGCTGGGCAAGGCGCTTGAGGAGTCCTATACCGGAAAAATTGTGCTCAAGACGGAAGACAACATCACGACCGACCATATTCTGCCGGCTGGCGCAAAGCTGCTGCCGTACCGCTCCAACATTCCGCACTATTCCAATTACTGCTTCATTAACGTGGATCCGAAGTTTCCGGAGCGCTGTAAGGAGAATGGCGGCGGTGTTGTGATCGGCGGCGCAAACTATGGACAGGGCTCTTCCCGTGAGCACGCGGCGCTCGTGCCGTTGTACCTCGGCGTCAAAGCCGTATTGGCGAAATCGTTTGCCCGCATTCATAAGGCCAATCTGGTCAATGCGGGTATCCTGCCGCTGACTTTCGCCGACCCTGCAGATTACGATAAGGTCGGCCTGAACGACACCATTTCGCTGCCTCATGTGCTGGATGAGATCAAATCCGGCGCGCAGATCACGATCGTTGTGGGCGGCCATACGTTCAAAGCAGACTGTGATGTATCTGAACGCCAGCGCGCGGCGCTGATTGCGGGCGGCACGCTCAATTACGCAAAGGCACAGGCAAGGTAAGCCGGAGAGAAACAGTCAGGGAAGGCAAAGGTCTCTGGCTGCTTTCTTGACAGATCGGAAAAATATTGTTAAAATATCGTAAATCTTATGGAGGAACCACGCATGGAAGCAATATCCCAAAGCGCAATCGCGCAGTATGAGAAGATCATCCGCAGCCAGCTTGAGCGTGTGCAGCGCATGAAAGAGCAGGGTGATTTCGTAGATTATGAAGCGCTGAACAAGCTGATTATTGGTGTTTGCGGCGGCGATGGTATCGGCCCGATGATTACCAATATGGCGGAGAAAGCGCTGTGTGTCCTGCTGAAGGACGAGCTTGCGGCCGGCAAAGTGGAGTTTAAGCATATCGACGGTCTGACCATTGAGCGCCGTGCGGAGCTTGGCTGCGCTATCCCCCCCGATACGCTGGAGGAGCTCAAAGCCTGCCACGTCATTCTGAAGGGACCGACCACCACGCCGCGCGCGGGTGACCCGTGGCCCAATGTTGAGTCCGCGAACGTCGCGATGCGCAAGGCGCTCGACCTGTTTGCCAACGTCCGTCCGGTAAAGATTCCGGAGGAGGGTATTGACTGGCGCTTCTTCCGTGAAAACACCGAAGGCGGCTACGCGGTCGGTTCCCAGGGCGTGCGGTACAATGATGACCTGTTTATTGACTTTACAATCGCTACCGCGCAGGGTTGTGAGCGCATCGCGCGTCTGGCATTCGATTATGCGCACAAAACCGGCAGAAAGCGTGTTACCTGCGTCACCAAGGCGAACATCATTAAGACGACTGACGGCAAGTTCCTCAAGACCTGTCAGGAAATTGCTGAAGAATATCCGGAAATTTCCTTCGACGACTGGTATATCGATATCATGACGGCTAAGCTGATTGATGAGAAGCGTCGCCGCGATTTTCAGGTGGTTGTTCTGCCGAACCTGTACGGCGACATTATCACGGACGAAGCCGCCGAAATGATGGGCGGCGTCGGCACCGCAGGCTCCGCTAATATCGGCAAGCGTTACGCAATGTTCGAGGCAATCCATGGCTCCGCGCCCCGTATGGTGCAGGAAGGCCGTGCCCAGTACGCCGATCCCGCCTCCATGCTGCGGGCTGCCGTCATGCTGCTTGAGCATATTGGCCAGATTGAAAAGGCGCGGAAGCTGGAACAGGCACTCGATCATTGTATGTTTGAGGATAAAAAATACACAATTACCGGACGCGACACTGGCGCGACAGCCGAGCAGTTCACAGACTATGTTCTGGAGACGATCGAAAAACTGTAAGGCGCGTTGACTGGACGCATCCCGCCACGGGAGGCTTGGTTTTGGAGAAGAAAAAGGAAGTTTCAAGAGCCGTGGTCCAACGAATACCGCGTTATTATCGGTATATCAGCGAGCTTAAGGCAGAAGGCGTGCAACGCATTTCTTCCCGCGGGCTTGCCGAGCAGATGGGGCTGACGGCATCGCAGATCCGACAGGATTTTAACTGCTTTGGCGGATTTGGACAGCAGGGTTATGGGTACAATGTCGAGAAGCTGCATGAGGAGCTTGCAGATATTCTGGGATTGAATCTCAGCCGTACTGCTGTGCTGGTCGGTGTCGGTAACATCGGCCGCGCGTTAATTAAGAATTTTCGGTTTGGGGAATCGGGCTTTCGGTTACTCTGCGCATTTGATACCGATAAAACCATTATTGGTACTGAACCAGGAGGAATAACGGTTCGTGATAGCTCTGAACTGTATGACTATGTGGCACAGCACAAGCCGGATATTGCGGTGCTGACTGTGCCGCGTGGTCTCGCACCGCAAATGGCGCGGGAATTGGTTGCGCGCGGGATCAAGGGCTTGTGGAATTTTACCGGTGAAGATCTCCATCTGGGAGGACTGGGCATTCCGGTGGAAAATGTACATTTTTCCGACAGTCTGATGACGCTTTGCTATCAGGTTGATGAGGCGGAGCAGCATAAGGAATAAACGAACAGGGCGTCCCTTGGGGGCGCCCTGTTCGTTTATAAAAGCAATATGTAGGAAGCGGCTGACGCCGCTTCGGTCAGCCGTCGCCGCGCAGGAGGTTGTCTGCGTAGTTGCGGAGCTCCTCCATAGAGTGGACGTTCTGGCTGCGCCGGGCAATCATGCTGCGAACATATTGAGGCAGGCTGGTATAGTAATCGAATGCTGCCGTATCGCTCTTTAGCATATCGCCGAGCCCTTCATATCTGTCCATAATTCTCACCTCGCAGATATTGTGTGCAAAGGAGATGAAAAAAACCGCTTTTTTGAGCGGTTTTAAATAAGGAAAGAAAAATCAAAGTTTGGAAATATCGTAGGGAGTGGTCTGATAAACGTAATGGTTGAGCCAGTTGGTATAAAAGAGCTGGCCGTGGGAGCGCCAGGAGACAATGGGCGGCTTGGAGGGATCGTTGTCGGCGAAATAATGATCAGGGATATGCGGCTCAATCCCGCGGTCGAGATCACGGAAAT
>JBFWIM010000062.1:0-11146 GCA_050255995.1 Intestinibacillus sp. | reverse complement strand
TCCGTCCGCGTCATCGACGCGTCCACCGCGCACCGCGTCGCGCCCGGCTGGGATTACGGTTTTCCGGAGCTGTCTGAAAAGCGGCGGGCAGCCATTGCGCAGTCGAAGCGCGTGGCGAACCCCGGCTGTCACGCCACTGGCTTTCTAGCCGCCGCCGCGCCGCTTGTCACAATGGAAATTCTGCCGTGGTACGCGCAGGTTACCTGCTTTTCGCTGACCGGCTATTCGGGCGGCGGCAAAAAAATGATCGCGGAGTATGAAGCCGAAGCGCGCGACCGCACGCTGGATGCTCCGCGTGTCTACGGTCTGAGCCTGCACCATAAACATCTGCCCGAAATGACCAAAATCGCCGGGCTGGATCATGCGCCGGTATTTTGTCCGGTCGTGGCGGACTATTATAAGGGCATGGCAACGACCATCATGCTGCAAAACCGCACGCTTGCCGGCGCGCCAGGCGCACAGGATATCCATGCGCGGCTTGCCGAATACTACGCCGGACAAAAGGTGGTTTCCGTCGCGCCGTTCTGCGGGGAAACGCCGATGCTCGCAGGCAATGAACTGGCGGGCAGCGACGCGCTGCGGCTGGTCATCTGCGGTCACGAGGAACAGACCACAATTACCGCGCTGTTTGATAACCTCGGCAAAGGCGCGTCTGGCGCGGCGGTGCAGAATATGAATATCATGCTTGGCTGGGAGGAGACCGCCGGGCTGTCATTGTAATGAGGATAGGGGGCAATGGACCGGATGGCTGCCATCCCGCCCATTGTCCGTTCTCCGTTCTCGCAAGCAGGAAGGGGCAACAAAACATGAAGATGATTTCCGGCGGCGTATGCGCCGCGCAGGGATTTACCGCGGGCAGCATTCGCTGCGGCATCAAGGAAAGCCGTGAGACGGACGACGTCGCGCTCATTTACAGCGAGTGTGAATGTACCGCGGCCGCGACCTATACGCTCAACCGCGTCAAGGCCGCGCCGCTCTATGTGACGATGGAGCACCTGGAGGACGGCGTGGCGCGCGCCGTGATCGCGAATGCGGGCAACGCCAACGCCTGCGCGCCGGACGGCACGGAGAATGCCCGCCGTATGGCGCAAGCCGCGGCGAAGCGGCTGGGCATTGATGAAGAGAGCATTGTCGTCGCGTCCACGGGCGTGATCGGCCAGCGGTTGAATGTCGAGTGCATCGAGGAGCATTTGCCGGAGATCGAGCTTTCGGCGGACGGCTCCGACAAGGCGGCGACCGCCATTATGACCACGGATTTAAAGAAAAAGTCCGTCGCGGTCGAATTCACGGTTGGCGGCAAAACCTGCCGTATGGGCGGCATCGCCAAGGGTTCGGGCATGATTCACCCCAACATGGGTACCATGCTGAGCTTCATTACGACCGACTGCGCCATTACGCACGAAATGCTGCAGGGCGTGCTGCAGGAGACGGTCAAAAAGACCTTCAACCGCGTCTCTGTCGACGGGGACACCTCGACGAACGACATGTGCGTGGTGCTTGCCAACGGAAAGGCGGGCAATCCGCTGATTGACTGGCAGGACGAGGATTATCAGGCGTTTTACAAGGCCCTGCGCGAGGTCTGCACCCGCCTGGCGCGCATGATCGCGGCGGACGGCGAGGGCGCGACCAGGCTGATCACCTGCACGGTGTCCGGCGCGCGCTCCGAGGAGGCGGCCGAGCGTCTGGCCAAAGCAGTCTGCGCGTCCAGCCTGGTCAAGGCGGCCATGTTCGGCGCGGATGCCAATTGGGGCCGCGTGCTGTGCGCGATGGGGTATTCCAAGGCGCCGTTCCGTCCCGAGTATGTAACCGTGGCCTTCCGCTCTGCCGCAGGGGAAATCATCGTGTGCGATAAGGGTGCGGGACTTGATTTTGACGAAGCACTCGCCAAGCAGATCCTGTCTGAGTCGGAGGTGATCATTGCGGTCGAGCTCAACGAGGGAGAGGACAGCGCGACGGCCTGGGGCTGCGACCTGACCTATGATTACGTCAGGATCAACGGCGATTACCGTACCTGAGGGACGTACAACATAAGGGTAAAGGAACGAAACGAATGGAACTGGATCCAGAGGTAAAGGCGCGCATACTGGTGGAAGCGCTGCCCTATATTCAAAAATATTACGGTCAGACCGTTGTGGTGAAGTACGGCGGCAACGCCATGATCAACGAGGAACTTAAGGACGCGGTCATCCACGACCTTGTGCTGCTCAATCTGGTCGGTATTAAGGTCGTCGTCGTGCATGGCGGCGGTCCGGAGATCAACGACATGCTGAACAAGGTCGGCAAAGAATCACGGTTTGTCAACGGGCTGCGATACACCGACCGCGAGACCATGGACATCGTCCAGATGGTGCTTTGCGGCAAGGTCAACAAGGATCTGGTCACGCTGCTCGCCAAGGCGGGCGGACAGGGCATCGGTCTCGGCGGCATGGACGGCGGGCTGTTTCAGGCCAAGCGCCTGACCGACCACGCGGGCACGGACTACGGCTACGTCGGCGAGATCGTCGAGGTCAACCCCGCGCCGGTCATCGACGTGCTGGAAAAGGGCTACATCCCGGTCGTGTCCACGGTGGCGCAGGGCATCGACGACGAGACCAATTACAATATTAACGCCGATCTCGCCGCGGCAAAGCTCGCCACCGCGCTGCGCGCCAAGAAGCTCATCCTGCTGACCGACGTGCGCGGCCTGCTGCGCGATCCGAAGGACGAGTCCACGCTCATCCAGCACCTCAAGGTGTCCGATGTGCCGCGCCTTATCAAGGACGGCATCATCAAGGGCGGCATGATCCCGAAGGTGGACTGCTGCGTCGAGGCCGTGCGCAAGGGCGTGGATCAGGCGAACATTCAGGACGGCCGCGTAAAGCATTCTGTCCTGATTGAGCTACTCAGCAAGGTCGGCGTCGGCACTATGTTTCAGTAAGCGCTAAATACAGCCCGCCGGGGGACGGGCTGCGTTTAACGGCATTGTTTCAAGCACGTTGCGACAACTTTCAAAAGAAATGAAGGGATACTATGACTTATCAAGAACTCAAGGTCGAGGAAAACCAGTATGTGATGAATACCTACGGCCGGTTCCCCATCGCGCTCGACCATGGCGAGGGCGCGACGCTGTGGGATGTGGAAGGCAAGCGGTACATCGACCTTGCAAGCGGCATCGGCGTGTGCTCGGTTGGGTATAATCACCCTGCGGTTGTGTCCGCGATCTCCGCGCAGGCGGCAAAGCTGATGCACACTTCCAACCTGTTCACCACCGCTCCGATGATCGAGGTCGCAAAGACGCTCGTCACCAATACCGGTATGGGCAAGGTGTTTTTTGCAAACTCCGGCGCGGAGGCAAACGAGGGTGCGATCAAGCTGGCGCGCAAGTATTCCTTTGACCGCTACGGCGCAGGTCGAAACAAGATCGTGACGCTGCTCAACTCCTTCCACGGCCGTACGGTCACGACGCTGATCGCGACCGGACAGGAGAAGTTCCACAATTATTTCTTCCCGTTCACAGAGGGCTTTGGCTACGCCCGTCCGAACGATATCGGGAGCGTCGAAGCGGAGGTGGACGACGCCACCTGCGCCGTGCTCATTGAGCTGGTACAGGGCGAAGGCGGCGTGCTGCCTCTGGACGAAGAATTCGTCAAGGCGGTGGAAGCGCTGTGCCGTGAAAAGGATCTGCTGTTCATGGTGGACGAGGTGCAGACCGGCGTCGGACGCACCGGCAGCCTGTTCTGCTTCCAGCAGTACGGCGTGCAGCCGGATGTCGTCACGATGGCCAAGGGCCTTGGCGGCGGCGTGCCGATCGGCGCGGTCATGGCGGCGAAGACCTGCTGCGACGTGCTCGGCCCCGGCACGCATGCGACCACCTTCGGCGGCACACCGCTCGTGTGCGCGTCGGCAAACGCGGTGCTCGGCATCGTTGCGAACGACGATTTTTTACAGGGGGTGCGCGAAAAGGGCGAGTACCTCCGGCAGCAGATTCTGGCGATCGGTTCGCCGAATATTCTCGGCGTGCGCGGCATCGGCCTGATGCTCGGCGTCATCGTGGAGGACGGCAGGCATTCCGAATTTGTCAATCGGCTGCTCGAAAGCGGCGTTATCGCCATCACGGCGGGCAAGAATGCGGTGCGGCTGCTGCCCCCGCTCACCATTTCGTATGAGGAGATGGATGAGGCGGTCGGCATTATGCGGCAGGTTTTCTAAAGGCGCACGGTTTCGCTGTCTGCGCACCCTAATGAGAACGGAGGATTATTTACATGAAGCATTTACTCAAGCTGCTGGACTGCACTGCGGAGGATATCATCGGCATTCTGGACCTTGCCGACCAGCTCAAATACGAAAAAAAGCACAACATCACGCACCGTCATCTGGAGGGCAAGAGCCTCGGCATGATCTTCCAGAAGTCTTCGACCCGCACCCGCGTCTCGTTTGAAACTGGCATGTATCAGCTTGGCGGGCAGGCGCTGTTCCTATCTAACCGCGACCTGCAGATCGGCCGCGGCGAACCGGTGCAGGACACTGCGCGCGTGTTGTCCCGGTACCTCGACGGCATCATGATCCGCACCTACCAGCAGAAGGAGGTCGAGGATCTGGCGGGGTACGGCACCATCCCGATCGTCAACGGCCTGACCGATTTTGCGCATCCCTGCCAGGTGCTCGCCGACCTGATGACCATCCGTGAAAAATTTGCCGTGCTCGACGGCCTCAAGATGTGCTACATCGGCGACGGCAACAATATGGCCAACTCGCTGATCGTCGGCGGACTGAAGGTCGGTATGAAGGTCTCGGTCGCCACGCCGGAGGGCTACCGCCCGCACGAGGACGTGCTGAAATTCGCCGAGGGCAATCCGGACTTCTCCCTACTCGACGACCCGATGAAGGCCGCGGAAAACGCGGACGTCGTCATCACGGACACCTGGGCTTCCATGGGCATGGAGGGTGAAAAGGAAGTGCGTATGAAGGCATTCCAGGGCTTTCAGATCAATGACGAGCT
The DNA here is from genome assembly GCA_050255995.1 of Intestinibacillus sp. GTDB lineage: Bacteria > Bacillota > Clostridia > Oscillospirales > Butyricicoccaceae > Intestinibacillus. The sequence continues at coordinate 6,168 of JBFWIM010000062.1, read as the reverse complement.
GCTGGCGGCGGCCAAACCCGGCTGCATGGTGCAGCACTGCCTGCCGGCCTACCGCGAGCAGGAGATTACGACCAAGGTCTTCGAGGAGCATGCCGACGAGATCTTTGAAGAAGCGGAAAACCGTCTGCACGCACAGAAAGCCGTCCTCGTCACGCTGATGGGCAACAAGGACGCATAAGCATATTGTAAATAAAGCGCCGGAATTACGGTTCCGGCGCTTTGTTGCGCCCGTAGCAGCGAAGAAAAGGCCCTGTCCGAAGGATCGGACAGGGCCTTGTATGATTCGAGCAGATTCGGAAGAAACTTTACTTGAGGCCGGCGGTGATGATAGCCATTTTGTAGACTTCGTCCGCGTTGCAGCCGCGGGACAGGTCGTTGATCGGCGCGTTCAGACCCTGAAGGATCGGGCCGAAAGCCTCAAAGCCGCCCAGACGCTGCGCGATTTTGTAGCCGATGTTGCCGGCGTTGATGTCCGGGAAGATAAAAGTGTTCGCCTGGCCTGCGACCGGGGAGTCCTTGCACTTGGTTTTCGCGACGACCGGGGAGAAGGCCGCGTCAAACTGCAGCTCGCCGTCGATCGCGAGATCGGGAGCGGCGGCTCTGGCCTTGGCGGTGGCGCCCCGCATCATATCGACCGAGTCGCCCTTGCCGGAGCCCATGGTGGAGTAGGACAACATCGCGACCTTGGGGTCGATGCCGAACGCCTTGGCGGTGTGCGCGGTCTCGATAGCGATCTCGACCAGCTCGTCCTCGTTCGGGGTAATGTTGATTGCGCAGTCGCCCATCGCGTAGTTCTCTTCCTTACCGTCCGCATTGGTACGGGTCAGAATAAAGCAGGAGGAGACGATTTTGTTGCCGGGCTTGGTCTTGATGAGCTGCAGCGCCGGACGGACGGTGTCCGCCGTGGAATAGGTCGCGCCGCCGAGCAGCGCGTCGGCCTTGCCGATCTTGACCAGCATGGTGCCGAAGTAGTTGCCCTTCGACAGCGCCTTGCGGCAGTCCTCTTCGGTCATTTTGCCCTTGCGCAGTTCAACCATTTTGGCGACCATGGCGTCCATCTCCGGGCAGGTCGCGGGATCGAGGATTTCAAGACCTTCAATATCGAAGCCGCCGGCCTTGGCCGCCGCCTGCACCTCGTCCACCTTGCCGACGAGGATGGACTCCAGAATGCCGTCCTGCTTCAGGCGGGACGCCGCCTCCAGGATGCGGGGATCGGGACCCTCGGTAAAGACAATTTTACGGGGATCGGCTTTGAGTGTGGCGATTAGATTCTCCAACATGATATTTTTTCCTCCGTGATCTGTATAAATTTTCGTTACAAAACAATTATACACCCGCAGTATCCCATTTCTCAACAATAAAAATACAAAAATGGAAAAAACGCCGCATGTGTTGCACAGCGGCGTGCGTAAGGGGCATATATGCAGGTTATTTGCTTTTTCCAAGACCGACCCCGCCAAGGACGGTAACCGCGGCGCCGAGCAGCGTTACGCCGATGCCGACGATGAGTACCGCGACAGACAGGCCTTTTTTCATAAATATCACCTCGGGTACCAGTATACCAGCCGCGGTACCGGATGTAAAGGTGGGCGGTCTGTTTTGCAGCCTGCGGGTTGTTTTTTGCGCCAAAGCGTACTATAATAAGCTGCGATAGACAATCTGTATGCAAAGGAAGGAAGCACCATGGCGAAGAGCGCGGAGAACAAGACCAATGTGATGCGGATTTTGGAGCAGGCGAAAATTCCGTATACGCCGCACGAATATCCGCACGGCAAAGAGGCGGTGGACGGCGTGACGGTCGCTGAACTGCTCGGGCAGGACGTCGAAACGGTGTTTAAAACGCTGGTGGCGCGTGGCAGGAGCGGCGCGATCCATGTTTTTGTCATTCCGGTCGCGGCCGAACTGGATCTGAAAAAGGCGGCAAGGGCGGCGGCGGAGAAGTCGGTCGAGATGGTGCACGTCAGGGAGCTTTTGGGATTGACCGGCTACGTGCGTGGCGGCTGCTCCCCGGTCGGTATGAAAAAGGCGTACGACACGGTTTTTCACAGAAGTGCGGACAGCATCCCGACCATTGTGGTTTCCGCGGGCAAAATCGGTTACCAGATTGAAACCCGGCCTGCCGACCTGATCGGACTGGTGGCGGCGAGAACGGCGGATATTATTTCCTGAAGCGGTTACAGCATGGGAGCGACGTCCGGATAAAGCGCGAAGATATCGCGTACGCCCTGTTTTTTCAGCTGCATAATTTTTTCCTCGATCGTGCTGTCATCATCGAACAGAACGAAGTGCCCGTGCATATCATCTTCCATGTAGGTGAAGTATTTGGCGCACAGCTCATGGGAGAAAAAGACCTGCGCGCCCTGTTTGGCACGCAGCGCCTCGCATGCTTCCAGCGTCATCGAGACGCCGTCCGCATTCTCCGCGGGCATGCTGAAATCGGAGCAGACCGGCCGCAGCAGGGCGGCCACGCGGTCTACGCCGTATTGCTTCTGAAGCTCGGCAATCATGCCGCGAAGGCTGCCGCCGCTGACAGCAGTCTCCGCCGTCAGGATGGCGTGGCGGGTATCCTCCGCCCGGGCAAGCGGAACGAAAAAAGGAATGCCGCGTGCATAGAGTGTCTCATCAAGCGCCGCGCAGAGCGCGCGGGCAGAGGGAGAGCTGCATTCCAGGTCCGCAAAAACGCCGCGTGCCTGCAGTCTTTCGGCCTCATACAGCACGGAATCGGTAAAGGGCTGGGGAGTTACCGTCACGGAGGAGGCAGGGAAATCGCTGATGCCGATGTAGTTTCCGGCGCTGAAAGCGCTCAGCTTGAGGCGGTCGAGGGTACCCTGCGGCGTAATGCGGTAGCAAAGGTCAAGCAGGGCATGACCGTGCCCGGACGCGCGGGCAGTATCCGCGCCGGCGCAGACAAGGATAACAGATGCGGGCAGCGACACGACAAGATCACTCCTTTTTTCTGGACATTACATGCAAAATCTATTAAACTTACTATATGTCGCGAGCGGCAAAACAAGTACTACAGGAGAGCTATATGACGAACTTGATCCCAAGCTATGTTTTCGATACCATCTACGAGATCACGCCCGAACTGCTGCAGAAAAACGGCGCGCGCGGCATGCTGATCGATCTGGACGGCACGATGGCTTCACGCCATGCGGCCACTCCGCCCGAAACGCTGCGCCCCTTTCTGCATGGTTTTCTGGAAGCGGGAATAGAAGTTCTTGTTTTGTCCAACAATAGCGAAAGCCGTGTGCGCGTGTTCTGCGAGGGGCTGGATGTGCCATGGCTCAGCCGTGCGGGCAAACCCCTGCGGCGCGGCTTCCGGCGCGGCGCGGCTGTGCTCGGCGTGCCGATCTCCGAGTGTGCGGTCGTAGGCGATCAGATCTATACGGACACCATCGGCGGAAACCGCGCGGGTGCGGCGATGACCTGCTACGTGCAGTCGCTCGACCTGACGGATTTCTGGATCCGGCTGCGTTATCGGTTTGAGCGCGGCTTTATTGCACGCGGCAAAAAGAGAATGGAAGAGAGAACAAAATAACATGGAACCAAGATTCGGCCCGGCAGGCAATGCGCAGTCCTTTGCCGACGCGGGCTTCAAGGCTACGGTCGATGCGCCGCGCTGGCTCGCGGCACAGGGGCTGACCGCCTATGAATATCAATGCGGGCGCGGTGTGAATGTCGGCGAAGAGACTGCGGCGCGGATCGGCGCGCAGGCGGCGCAGTACGGCATCGCGCTGTCCATCCACACGCCGTATTTTATCAATTTGTCCTCGGACGAGCTGGAGCGCATCGAGAAAAACGCGGGCTATGTGCTGGCAAGCTGCCGGGTGGCGCGGGCGATGGGCGCGAAACGCCTGACCGTTCATTGCGGCGGGCAGGGCAAGCTATCTCGCGAGCGGGCGATGGCGAACACGGCGAAGAATCTGCAAAACATTCTCGCGCTGATGGAAGAAGAGGGCTTCGGCGGCCAGACCATCTGCCTGGAGACCATGGGAAAACAGAGTGTGCTCGGCAGCGCGGAGGAAGTCTGCGCGCTGGTGGCGCAGGACGACCGGCTGCTGCCCTGTATCGATTTTGGTCACCTGAATGCGCGTACCGGGGGTGGGTACCGTCAGCCGGGAGACTTTGCCCGGCTGTTTGACCTGATGGAAAATACGATCGGCGCGGACAGGACGCGTGTGTTCCACAGCCATTTTTCCAAGATTGAATACGGCGACAAGGGCGAGAAACGGCACCTCACCTTTGCGGATACGGTTTACGGCCCCGACTTCGCGCCGATTGCGGAACTCACCGCCGTGCGCGGCTACACGCCGACGTTCATCTGTGAATCAGCCGGCACGCAGGCTGAGGATGCCGCCACCATGAAACAACTATATGAGGGAGCGAGACGAAAATGAAGCATATATTACTGATCCACGGTCCAAATCTGAACCTTACCGGGGTGCGGGAGCCGGGCATTTACGGCCGCAATTCTCTGGCTGCGATCAACGCCGAGGTTGTACAGAAGTGCGAGAGGCTCGGTATGAAGTGCTCTGTGTTCCAGTCGAACAGCGAGGGCGCGCTGATCGACCGCATCCATGAGGCGATGGAGGGCTGCGATGCGATCATTATCAACGCGGGCGCTTACACGCACTACAGCTACGCCATCCGCGATGCGATCGCTTCGGTGTGCCTGCCCTGCGTCGAGATACATATGTCCAACGTGCACGCCCGCGAGGAGTTCCGCCACAAGTCGGTCATCGCGCCGGTGTGCGTGGGCGTGATTGCAGGCTTTGGCAAGGAGAGCTATCTTCTTGCGGTGGATGCGGTAAGGGCGATGCTGGTATGATTGCAAAGATTCAGGAAGCGCTGTCACGTGCGGATTTTGACGCGCTGGTGCTGACAAGTGAATGTAACCGCCGGTACGCAACCGGTTTTCACTCGACCGCGGGTGTGTGTTATATTTCCAAACGGCGTGCGTTCTTTTTCACCGACTTCCGGTATATTGAGGCGGCGCGGGCGCAGATTCGCGGCTTTGAAATCCGCGAAGTGGGCGGGGGCGTCAGCTACACGGAGGCGGTGAACGCCTGCATTGAGGCCGACCGCGCTGAGACCGTCGCGCTGGAGGACGGCGCGTTGACCTACGCGGAGTTTTTGAGCTGGGAAAGGGGTCTGCAGACCGAAGCGGTGACGATGGAAGGCTTTATGGACCGCCTGCGTCTGACCAAGGAGCCGGAGGAGGTTCAGCGTATCGTGCGCGCGCAGCGGATTGCCGAACAGGCGCTTGCGGAGGTGCTGAACGACATCCGTCCCGGGGCGACCGAAAAGCAGATTGCTGCGAAGCTGACCTATCTCATGCTGCTTTACGGTGCGGAAAATATGTCCTTCGATCCGATTGTCGTATCTGGTGCCAACTCGTCGAAGCCGCACGGCGTGCCGTCGGAAAAGCCGATCGAGACGGGCGACTTTGTCACGATGGATTTCGGCTGTATCGTCGGGGGCTATTGCTCGGATATGACGCGCACGGTCGCGGTCGGGCGTTGTTCGGATGAAATGCGCCGGGTGTACGAGACCGTGCTCGCCGCACAGGCCGCGGGCATCGCTGCGGCGCGGCCGGGCGCGACCGGCGTCGAGGTGGACGGCGCGGCGCGCCGGATCATAGAGCAAGCGGGCTACGGTGATGCGTTCGGGCACGGATTCGGACACGGCGTCGGGCTTTTTATTCATGAAGCGCCCAATGCTTCGCCGCGTGCGAAAGGCCTGCTGCCGGAGGGCGCGGTGCTGACTGCTGAGCCGGGCGTCTACCTGCCCGGAAAGTTCGGCGTACGCATTGAGGATATGCTTTACCTTACGGCGGATGGCTGCCGCAATCTCACCGAAGCGCCGAAGGAGCTGCTCATTCTTTAAATTGCAAATTTTGTGTAAAACGAGCGAGAAATGCGTAAGATAGGCGCATTTCCCGCTTGTTTGTTTTTACACTTCGACTTTACAGGAATCTTACAAAGCAATGGTTACAACTTTACAAAGCATCCGTATAATAAAATCTGTAAGCAGAACAAGATTGCAAAGGAGAAACACAAATATGAAGAAAACACTGAGCATGATGCTGGCTGGCGCGATGCTGGCGGCTGCTTTAGCCGGTTGCGGCGGCAGCGATACCGGTGCGGCGCAGGGTGAAACGCAGGG
>JBFWIM010000061.1:0-11161 GCA_050255995.1 Intestinibacillus sp. | reverse complement strand
AGCGCAAAAGGACATCCGGGGGAGGGACGTCCTTTTGCAATTTGTAAAACTAAAAGGGGGGTAAAGAGAAATGAAAAGATACCGACATACCTTTTGCCTCTATCAGCCTTTCAGCTGATGAATACAGTATAACGCATGTGCGCATAAAAGTTGTGAATAATCTATGAAAGGAGTGTAACAAAAATCCGAAGATTTTCCTGAGAACTGCACCAAAAAAGGCGTTGTTTTTCTATGGAAACTGTGATACGCTGATGCGGACAGCGGGAGGCGGCACGGTTTGCCGCTTCGTCCGCAACAGGGACAACGGGAAAGAGGGAAAGACATGAAACACAGCTTAAAACGGGCGCTGGCCGCGTGCCTGGCGGCAGTGCTGGCCATCTGCGCGCTGCCGTGCGCCTTTGCGGCGGACAAGCCGATTCAGGTTGTGCTGGACGGGCAGACGCTCGCCTTTGAAGCGGGCGTGGAACCGGTGATTAAGGACGGGCGCACCTTTGTGCCATTCCGCGCAATTTTCGAGGCGATGGGCGCGGAGGTCGGCTGGGACGCGGCGACTAAAACCGTGTCCGCGCAGCGGGGCGGCGTGCAGGTGCGCTTTGTCGTGGGACAGCAGACGGTGACGGTGACGGAGAACGGGAGCGGCCGTACCCTGCGTGCGGACGCCGCGCCCTTCCTTTCGGCGGCGGGCAAGACGCTGGTGCCCGTGCGCTTTGCGGCGCAGGCGCTCGGCGCGGCGGTGGGCTGGGACGCGTCGACCCGCACCGTGCTTCTCGTGGATGTGGAAAAGCTCCGCACAGGCGTTACGGAGACCTATGCCATTATGAACCGGTATCTCGCTTTTGCTTCGCCCTCCGGCGTGCAGGCGGTGAACGGCAGCGTTTCCCTGAACCTGACGCTGGGCGGCGGGAACGTCAAGGTGCCAGTACAGGTTTCTTTCGACGGTCTGTGGAGCGGGGGCAGCGGCACGCTGACCGTACGCTTTGAGGCGGAGACCACGCTGCTCACGGCCGCGCTTAAAGCGGACAGCACACAAGTGGACAGCGGACTGGCAGAGCTGCTGACCAGCCTGAATGGCGTCCGCTTTGACTGTATTTTGAACCAGACGGAAGACGCCCTATACCTCAAAAGCGATGCGCTGACGGGCGAAAACATTCCCGCGGGCGCGTGGGTGCGCCTGCCGCTCGACAGGACGCTCGGCCTGCTGACAGGCGGCCGCCTGAATGCCGCCATGCTGCGCGCCGCAGCGCAGCATGATTTCGCAGCCTATGCGCTGGCACAGGCGCAGGGCGTCAGCCTGACCTCATCCGCGGCGGATAATGTCGCGGCGGTGCGGGACGTGCTGGAAGCACAGGCGAAGCGGTACGGCGACAGCGCATTTATGCAGACGGACAAGGCGCTGACCGCGTCCTCCGGCTCGGAGGCGGACGGCACATCCGCAACGCTGCGGCTGCTAACGGACGGCGACGCGATCGTCTCGGCGGAGAGCAGCGCGCAGCTGGTGCAGGACACGCAGGTCATCTATCAGCAGGCCGTGACACGGGATGCGAACGGCAAAACGGCCGTCTCGGTTGTGATTGGCGCAGAGAGCTATCAGGCGGAGCTTTCCGGGGAATTCACCCTTACGCCCTCGGATGAGACGCCGGTTCTCCTGCCGCAGGGTAAAGTAGTGCCCGAATAAATGAAAAATCCCCGGTTTGCACTGCGCGGGCCGGGGATTTTCCGTGTTTCGCGGGTTATATATTCCATTTAGCGGCTGATGGCCGTTCTTGCGGTAAAGTCGGCATAGAACACAAACCGCAAGAGCAAAATTGCCAATAGGTGCAGGTGAGGATGGGCTAATTTGCGGACCGCACACTGTTCCCGGCGCTGGTAACAACTGTGTTATGCTTTTATAATAACTGTCAGAGGTTTAATAAAAAAGGCCTCTATTTTTCCATTATATGTCAACCGTTTTATAACAAGTATCTGGAGTTTTCGCAAGTAACCGAAGGATTTTATAAGCGATGAGTAGACTCTTAGTCGCCATGTCTATGTATTTCTAAACGATGTGAAGATTTTTATAACCACTGCTTTCGGTTTTATAAAACATGTGAGGACTTTTATAAAACATATATAGTTTTTTATAAAAGAGAAAGCACCAGCGCGGCGGATTCCCCGCCGCGCTGGTGCTTATTGGCTGTCATTTCTTCATTAAATGGATGCTTAGAACTTCTCAAACGCGCGATACAGAAGCAGGATGCTCTGCTCCACGGTGCAAGGGCTTTTAGGGGATAAGGTTGTGGCAGAGGTACCCGCCATAATACCATTGACCGCCAGTGTACCCATGGCCTCTGTGGCCCAATCGGACACTTGCGCCTTGTCGGTAAACTTGGAAATATCCGACTCAAGGGGTGTAATATCCTTTCCTTTTCGAACCTCTAAATAAGAGATTGCCCGCGCTATCATAGTTGCTATTTGCTCCCTGTTGGTTTTTGCGTTAGGGTCAAAGCGATTGTCTCCTACACCGGCAACAATACCGGCGGCATATGCTTTGAGTACGGCTGGATTTGAGCTGTCATTGAACGCGGAACCGGCGGCATCCAGCTCGCCGCCTTGTATCTTCTCCGCCATATAAACAACCAGTTCGGCAAATTGTTCACGGGTAATGGTATCCTGATAGCCGGGATTGCCGGTGAGCACAGGCACCAGCCCGGCGGCGATAGCCTTATCTACCTCCGACTTGGCCCAATCGCTGGGGGTATTGTCTGGTGTGCTTGTGGGTTCCTCCATGGTGACCTCTACCTCATCCCAATTCACATCATCCGCCGTCCACGCAAACGCGGGAATGGAAAGGCACAGGCTTAAAATAAGGGCAAGTGAAAGCATTTGAAGTTTTTTCATGATATTTTGTCTCCTTTACTCTGGCGTACAGAAGGAATGATCGCCGCTCGCCACCGCAGCGCGGTCTATCCGTAATTGTTTTAGGAAAGCTTTGCCCGCCTCTCCGCTGCAAACAGGACGGAACTCGCTGACCAAGTTTTGCGGAGTCCAGTTCTGCTCATAGGGGATGCTGTCATAAAAATTCCAGAGGTCGTCATCGTCCTCAAAGTGAATGACCCGCGCGTCTACTTGACCCTTTAAAGCCTCCGCCGTCAGGCCTGTCTGACGACTGGCATCGTCAAACATATACTGATGAATAATATCCCGGTGCAAAACGCTATACTCACTTGAGCTGTTCGGCTCCAAAACATAGGGCACAAAGAACACCCCCGCGCCCCCTGCGGAGCCGTCCGCATTGGCAGCAGCTACGGCAATCACTCCGCTGTCACGGGAATTGGTGCTGTTGGTGATGGTCAGGATAAAGCTTCCGAAGTCCAAGTCACCCAAATAAATATTGGTGATCTTACCTTTGGACTGAAAGTAAGTCTCTGCATCGGCGTAATCGGGTAAATCGGGGCGCTGGTACTCCGTGGAGGTTTCGGGTACAGACTGAACAGGCTCCGTGGCGGAACCCCCGCCGCTTGTTCCCGCATAGGCCATCGGGTCCATCAAAACGCCCAACGGTACGCCGTCATAATTCGTGATAGAGGTTTTGAAAAGCGGGTGCGCGACCAGCTTGTCAACGCCTTTGATGGTTTCAAGCACCTTGCCCTTGGTGTCAATGACAACAAATTCGGCCTTTTCCCAAAGCCTTTCATCCAGTGTCCGGTTCTCTATGTCTTTCAAGTCAATGAGCCCATAATTACTCAGCAATGCCTTTCCATTCACAAAGCGGCTGGTCATAACACGGTAATAGTGGAAACTGCCGTATTTGCTGGTGTCCAGCACCATAGCGCCGTTTTTATTCACAAAACCGGTAACGTGGTTGTTGTTGCCATCATAGATATACTTAGATACTGAGGACAGCCCTCCGGAAAAGGTGGACATAAAGTCAAAGCGCCCCCGGTTTAAGTCAATCAGATTTCCGCTTATGTCAATAAAATTGTCTGGGGTGCCTTCTGTTCCCTGAAAAATACGCAGCAGGCCTTCGGAAAAGCTGGCGTGTTCGTGCTGATAAAGTTTTCGGTCCTCCAACGTCCCCCGGTTTTTCAGCATATATTCTGTGGTGTAGTCGTCCGGGCCGATTTCGCCCCAGGAATAGACCTGATAGGCAAAAGCGGGGGCGGTGCAGGCTAGCAGCAGCGCAAAGCACAGCAGGGTAGATAAAACAAATCTTTTCATTTCGCCCTCTATTCCTTAGTTCGCCGTGGTCAGGGTGACATCATAAAAACCTCTTATCGCATTGTAAATCTGTATCTTGATAATATTGCAACCGGAAATGTTGACCGAGATGTCAATAGGGTTGTCCCCCGCCTTAGCCTCATATTTGGCAAGCTCTGTTTCACTTCCGTATTGATCCACGTTGTAAATGGTGAGAGAGCCGGTTGCTGTGTCTCCGATGCTTGTATACGGAATCACGAACTGGCCGTTGAGTTTGTTGTATTTGGAGTCTAGTATATAAGTAGTGTAGCTGTAGGAACTATACTTATAGGAGTCGCCGATGGTAGAATAGTTACTGCTGTTAAAGGGGGTGATGGTTTTATCCAACAGTTGGAATTGCACTTTCGCTCCGGTAAGGAATCCAGGACCCGAATACGGTTTCAGCGTATCAATCGCCACGCTTTTCCCGCCGTTGTCTGGTTTCTTGCCGATGTACACGGTCTGCGTATTGCCGTCCCAGTTAACCTCTTTGTCCGTCAGCATATTCGTCAACGCCCGGACAGGGAGGTAGGTTGTACCATTGTAAATCAGCGGCTCCACTGCATTACCGTTGGCGTCTACCGGCTTTTTGAGATTACCGTCCACATAAATCTGAATGCCGCCAATGGAAACCTTAATTTCTTTGAGAAGGGATGCCGCATTCGCTGAAAACGCCATCCCTGAAATGAGAACCGCCGTTAATAGTCCAACGCAGTATCCCTTGATAGTTTGTGAGTGTTTCTTCATGTTTTTCTTCCTCTCTATTTTCATATTTCCAACAGGGGGAACACCGGCGGGGCGTAATTGCCCCGCCGGGTCCCGCGTCTGTCGGAAACACAAAAAAGCGGTGTTGAGCATTTTACTCAACACCGCCTGATGAATCAGAGCGTAACACAATAAGCCCATTTGCCCATGCAGCTCTTGCAAAATGACCCGAGCGTGGGTATAATGAGTATGTGGTGCAGTCTAAGACTGTTGTGTTGAGTGGTAGGATCACTCTTCATAGGGTCACGGGGTGCTGGTTACACCCCGTGGCCTGCCGCTATTTTGCGTTTCCAAGGTTATTCTACCCTATAGGCGAGAGAAAATCAAGGCACCTTCGCAAGATTCTTCACTTTGCCCAGAAATGGCCCGGGTCTCTCTGGTCAACATGACACTTACGGCCTTGATGGCATCCTTTGGACCAATTTTCCGCAAAAAATTATAAGATATTCTATAAAAAACACAAAAAACAGTGCGTTTGGAAAATATTTGGCCGAAACCCGCCACTTTTTACCGACACTTACATAGGAGGGGCCGCCAATGGCAGAGTTTAAACCGATGTTCTTCCGGTACGCCCACAGCCCGGCTATTCTTAAAGCGTTAACCATTGAAGCGCAAAACCGGCATCTTACATCGCCGGCGGCTATGACTTTCTGGAAAAGCCCGGAGAGCACACGGCGTTTGACAAAATGATTGAGCTGGCTCAGAAAAGCGGCCGCGATACCCTCTATGTAGATACGGTGAAAGAGTTTGCCGGGACTATGTAGTCATGGGTGTTGGAAAACAGATTACGGAAAAATGGCTTCAAACGAAAAGAGACCAGTCATGTTTAAGCGTTATTGCTTGACATGACTGATCTCTTTATCATAAGCCTTATTCTGCCTTGGGCGCGCGGAACTCGTCTTCAACGGCTTCATCCATATCGAAGAATACAGTCCTGCTTTCCGCATCAAAGTATCCTGTGACTTTATATCGCATGTTTGGATTGCAAGAACCCTTCATAAGCGCTCTGACGGACTCGATGAAATTCTTGTTGCTGGTGCTGAGCGTTGTGGTTTGTTCGGCTTTTGGCTTTGAAAACGGGGTGCTTTTCGCCTCATTGCTCTTGCAAACACGAATGGCAAACACCTTATTTTCTGCACTTACGCAGTATTGCACATTCGCTGGATACCCTAAATCTTCCAACACCTTTTTGGTAAATGTAATAGTACTCTTATTGATATAGATATCAGGCGTTGCATTTACGGTCAGATCGATGATGTCAAAATTGATGTTTTTAAAGTCTTTCATAATAGGATTCCTTTCATTTCGAGTATTCTAACTCGTTTAGCGATTTTAATATGTTGATGAATTTACTGCACTCTTCCTTATTCCACGCCGGATCTATTAGATAGAAACCACGCAGACGTCCGGATTTCACCCTTGCCACCACAAACTTTTTAGGGATGTCTTTTATCTTGGTGCGATGCGTGCTCCATGTTTTAGCTATGAGCAGTTCCTGAGCCTTATCCCATTTACCTCGTTCAATGATTGCGGGATGGCAGTTTTCCCAATGGTACTGTATCAGGATGTTGTCATTTTTCACAGATTTGTGCGTCAGGAAGTCCTTTGTATAGGTTTTCTGATATAAGACATCCCCACAATACTTTTCGTTCGACAATATCCCCTTTATCGTATCTTGCCGCCAATGCTCCATGCCCTTTGGCGATGTAATCCCTTGCTGGGTCAGGGCATTGGCAATGTCCTGCGGTGAAGCGCCTTCTAAGAAGCTATCGTAAATATAGCGTACAATCTCGGCCTCCGCAGGTTCAATTTTGACCGCTCCCGTGTAATCACGATAATAGCCGATGGTGTTCTGAACGGCGAATTTGTAAATACCTTCGTTCATCCGATAACGAATTCCCGCCTTGATGGCTTCACTTTTTTGTTGTGATTCCAGTTCGGCGAATGCCGACAACATTGAAATCATCAGATTATTCCTGCCATCCGCGGTGTCGATGCCCTCTGTTTCAAAACTAACAACAACGGGTGGGCTGAGGTCACTCAGTAGACGGAGAGATGTTAGTATATCTACGATATTTCGACCAAATCGGCTAATGCTCTTTGTAAGTATCAAGTCGATTTTGCCGTGCTGTGCGGCCTCAAGCATCTCCTGAAACTCTTTGCGTTTTGCAACAGATGTACCGGAAATACCTTCATCCTTATAAATTCGCACCAGTTCATACCGTGGATTGTTTTCTATCACTTCATTAAAATGCTGTATCTGCATTTCAAAGCTGCCGACCTGAGCTTCTTCCGCTGTACTGACACGACAATATGCCGCTACGCGCAATTTCTTGGATTGATTGGCTGTGTCCTGCTTTGTAGGCATTATGACAGTAACCTTGCGTTCGCCATTACGATTTTTCTGAATGGTGTCCCTCAGCCATTTTCGTTCTCTTTCTTTGTTGTTAACCGTTTCAACTTTCTGCCGTGCTTTTTCAATGCGGTCTGCATCCAGCTTTTTTGCCACCTATAACAGACCTCCATTTGCTTGCGCTTTTTGTGTGCATATAGCGACCACCTTCTTCCTGTGTAAATAGAGCTATTACTATCCCAAACAGGCCCACCGATCCGGCAGGTCTGTACCAGTTGCTTAAAGTGGCTGGGGGATAAGTCATACGCTTGCGCCAATAGCTGATCATACGGTTTCTCATCCACGACCGTCACCGCCTTTTCTGCACAACCAAATTAAGGCTTTTTTCTATCTTGGACCCGCACTTTCCATTGTAATCTCGCAATCAAACTTTGTCCACCTCTCCGTGGAATATATAATTCGCGGGGTTTTGGCTTGACAACCGCGCGGAATGCGCATATAATAGCGGTAATTACAGGAAAACCAATGACGGAGACGAGTAACCCGGAACCTTTTCCCCTCAGAGAGCCGCGGCACGGTGGAAGCGCGGCGGGAAAGTCCGGCGCGAATGGACTCCGGAGGGCGAGGCGAACGGCGGCATGCCTTGTAGCCAAGACGGGGACTCCGCCCGTTATCAGGGGAGCGCGCGTTTTCGAGATGTGCGGAAGTGAGCGGGCGCGGTTTTCGCGCCAATCCGGGTGGCACCGCAGAGGCTTTCGGCTTTTGTCCCAGAACAGTTTGGGATGAGGGCCGTTTTTTGTTGCCCGAATCCCTCCCACAACAATTCTACAGAGGAATGCAAAAAAGGAAGTTGGGTAAAATGGCCGCCTGCGAGGCGGAGGCCGCCGCCGGGCTGGCGTCCGGCAACGCGGTAGGTGGGCATTTTAAACGCTGAACTTTTTGTGGGTTTTGTGGAATTGCTGTAAATACTTTTGGACGAAAAGGAGAGACTGAACATGGCAAAAATCCCCCACAGACTATATCTCACCGAGGACCAGATGCCGAAGCAGTGGTACAACCTGCGCGCCGATATGCAGTCGCAGCCCGATCCGCTGCTGAACCCCGGCACGCTGCAGCCGCTGACCGAACCGGAACTGTACCCGATCTTCTGCGAAGCGCTCGCGCACCAGGAGATGGACAGCGCCGACCGGTATATCGACATCCCCGAGGAAGTGCTGGAGATGTACAAAATGTACCGACCTTCCCCGCTCATTCGCGCGTACAGTCTGGAAAAGGCGCTCGATACCCCGGCAAAAATCTACTATAAGTTTGAGGGCAACAACACCTCCGGCAGCCATAAGCTGAACTCCGCCATCGCGCAGGCGTACTATGCCAAGGCGCAGGGCGTTACCCGCCTGACCACCGAGACCGGCGCGGGCCAGTGGGGTACGGCGCTGTCCGAGGCCTGCTCCTATTTTGGGTTGGATCTCGACGTGTTCATGGTCAAGGTCTCCTATGAGCAGAAACCCTTCCGCAAGGCGGTCATGCAGGTGTTTGACGCGAATGTCACCGCTTCCCCGTCCGAGCTGACCGAAATCGGCCGCAAAATCCTCGCGGAGAACCCCGGCACGACCGGCTCGCTCGGCTGCGCGATTTCCGAGGCGGTCGAAAAGGCCGTCACAACGGAAAATTGCCGCTATGTGCTGGGCTCGGTGCTCAATCAGGTGCTGCTGCACCAGTCCATCATCGGGCTGGAAAGCAAAACCGCTATGGAGCAGCTCGGCGAGTATCCGGACGTGGTCATCGGCTGCGCGGGCGGCGGCTCCAACCTCGGCGGCCTGATCGCGCCATTCATGCAGGATAAGCTGACGGGGCGCGCCAATCCGCGCATTGTGGCGGTCGAGCCGGCCTCCTGCCCGTCCTTCACCCGCGGCCGTTACGCCTATGACTTCTGCGACACCGGCAAGGTCACGCCGCTGGCACGTATGTACACGCTGGGCTCCGGCTTCATTCCCGCACCGAACCACGCGGGCGGCCTGCGCTACCACGGCATGAGCCCGATTCTCTCCAAGCTGTACCACGACGGCTATATGGAGGCGGTCGCCGTGCGCCAGACCGACGTTTTTGATGCGGCCGTGCAGTTTGCCAAGCGCGAGACCATCCTGCCCGCGCCGGAGTCCGCCCACGCCATCCGCGCCGCCATCGACGAGGCGCTGCGCTGCCGCGAATCCGGCGAGGCCAAGACCATCCTGTTCGGCCTGACCGGCACGGGCTACTTCGACATGACCGCATACAACGCCTACCTCGACGGCTCCATGGTGGATCATATTCCGGACGATGAAGAGCTCCAGCGCGGCTTTGACACCCTGCCGGATATCCCGCAGAACCGCTGAATGCAAAAAGTACGTTTCCGCAGCCGGAAACGTACTTTTTTTGTGCCCGCGCCGAAATTTACAACGCGCCGCCGCAGGATTGCGGTTGACAAATTCGCCAGAACTTTCTACAATGGAGTTGTGATATTTGTTTCACATCAACAAAAACGGAGCTTATGCGCCGGGCTGCCCCGAGCTGACGGCGCGGCCTGTCGGGAAAAGAAAGGATGAATGGCATGGAAATCAAGGCGGTAAAACTGTACGAAGACGGATTTATGACCGAGTACTTTGCCCTTGGCGGCGGGCAGGACAGCAAGGGCTGGGATGACAGCAGGACCTTCCCCTCCTGCCTGCAGAATTTCCTGATCGATACCGGCGACGAGATCATTCTGGTGGACACCGGCTACGCGAAGGACATGCCGTACGCAGACCCTGTGCCCGGCCAGCAGATTTATCCTGGCAAGCGTATTCTGGACTATGTTTCCGCGCTGGAGGCGCTCGGCTACCGGGCAGATCAGGTCACAAAAATCCTGCTCACCCACAAGCACCCCGACCATTCGGGCGCGCTTTCCGAGTTTCCACACGCAAAAATTTATGTTGACCGCGCGGACGCGGACGCGCTCGGCCTCGAGGGTCCGAACGTTGTGTTGCTCGATTTTGCGGACGGCCCGTATTACAACTTCCCGCGCAGTCAGAAAATTGCCGAGGGCATCCGTTTCCTTCCGGCCTACGGGCATACGCTGGGCAACAGCATCGTTGTCGCGGAGGCGGACGATCTTTTCTACATGCTGCACGGCGATATTACATATACGGACGCCGCGCTGCACCAGAACAAACTTTCCATCGTGTTTGAGGATCTGGATGCGGCATGGCAGTCCCTTGCGGCAGTGCGCATGTTTATTGAGGAGCATCCGACGGTTTATCTGTCTACGCACACGCCGGAGGCGCTGGAGCATCTGGAACGGCGCGAAATCATGGAGATGTAACGCGATACACAGAAAAAAAGGGCGCGCCCTTGCGGGTGCGCCCTTTTTGGCAATGCTTTGGGAGGATTACTGGGGAACCTTGACCCAGGCGCCGCCGCTGCGGCAGGACTCGGTGGCCGCAGCCGCCATGAGCACCGGACGCAGGCCGTCGATCGCGCCGACCGGAACCGGGGTATCGTTCACAATCGCGTCGACAAACGCCTTCACCTGCGCGATAAACGCGGTGTTGTAACGCTCCAGGAAGAACCACAGCGGCTTCTCGGAGTGCGCGCCGTCCTTGGTGATGACGGTGGTGTTGTTGATCAGGTCGTTCGCGTCGGAAGCCATGCCCTTGGAGCCAAAGGCCTCGACGCGCTGGTCATAACCGTAGACCGCCTGACGGGAGTTGTTGATGACCGCGATGCAGCCGTTCGCCATCTTCATGGTGACGACAGCGGTGTCAACGTCCGGAATGCCGGACTCTTCCTGCAGCTTGGGGTTGACCAGGCAGG
>JBFWIM010000060.1:0-11274 GCA_050255995.1 Intestinibacillus sp. | reverse complement strand
GCAAAAAGCCTGTCTAATCTTTCGATTAAACAGGCTTTTTGTTGGTGGAAGTTAACGGGCTCGAACCGCTGACCCTCTGCTTGTAAGGCAGATGCTCTCCCAGCTGAGCTAAACTTCCAAATGGTGACCCGTGGGGGAATCGAACCCCCGTTACCGCCGTGAAAGGGCGGTGTCTTGACCGCTTGACCAACGGGCCAAGGGAAATGGTAGCGGTAATTGGACTTGAACCAATGACCTTTCGGGTATGAACCGAACGCTCTAGCCAACTAAGCTATACCGCCATATCCGTCCCTGCCGCCCGTCACTGGCGACGTATTAAATTATATAATGGCTTTCCCCTTTTGTCAACAACTTTTTTCATTTTTGCATCACTTCTTCATAAATTCCCACCTGACGGGCACGAACCTCATCAAAAGCGCCTTTTCTGACAAGCGCGCGCGCCAATGTCCCTTCATTCAGCGCCGCCCAGACCGCGTCGGCGGCCTGCGCCTCGGTCATATTCTTCGTGAGGGAAACGCCGGTCATCTGCACCAGCGCGCGCCGCCGGCCATCCTCCATCGGCTCGCGTGCGGCGGCGGCACTGGGCGGCGCATCCAGCAGGCCGAGATCATAAAGCCGCTGCGCGTTGTTCAGCTCCCGCGGCAGTGCGTAATCGATCATTTCGTTGTAAAACTCGCGGTCCCAGGTGTGTGTCTGTGCAAAGTCGTCCGCGGTTTTGAGAAAATACTCGGTAGAAACCAACTCGCCGCGGTCGGGCACCGGGTCGTCGAAGGTCGTATCGATATAATAAACGTCGCCGTACAGCCGTACAGCGTTCCAACCGTGATTCATGTCCTTGTCCGCAATATAGATCATGTCGATGCCCGCCGCGCGGCACAGCAACATATAGGCGCGCGCATATCCCGCACAGACCGCCCGACCGTTCAGCAGCGCTCCCGCCGCGGTGAAGGGTGCGTCCGCCCCGCTGCCCACGGACGGATCCCCGGCTTCGGCGGTCGCGGTATCGTAGACGCAGCTTTTGATCAGGTAGTCATGCAGCACACGCAGACGGTCGCGCAGCAGCATGTCGTCCGCAATCAGATTGCGCACCACACCCTCCGCCAGCAGCGCGGCCTGCTTCTGCGCCTCCCTGTTTTCAACCTCGACCTGTACGGTGATCGTACTCTGGCCGCGCCGCGTGCAGTGCAGTGAAAACGCGTAGGGATATGTCGCTTCCAGCGCGCGGAAGATGCCGCTCTCGTTCAGGCCTCTGGCGCGAAAGGTCATGCTGTCACCGCCCTGCTCCAGCGTATCGAGCAGCATGCCGGCTGCCTGAAAATTGTTCTCAGAGGCCTTTGCGCCAGCGGACAAAAGCCCGGGCGCAAACGAGGCTGCCGCCCATACGCAAACCGCCGCCAATACCAGCGCGCCCAGTATTTTTCGCACTGAAGTCTCCCCCCCTTGCAAACAAATGAAAGCGGACGGCAAAACGCCGCCCGCTTGTCTCTCTTCGACGCGGCCTGACTTACATCATTTTTACAGTGTAATAAACCGCAGTTACGAACAAATAGGCAAAAGCCGCAAAAATCAGATAATACGCGATCTGCGCGCCCAGAATGACGGCGGCAACCGGCAGCACCGCCAGCACAACGGCGGTGAGGATCATCATAGCGTGGGCATTGCCGGAGGTGAACAGCTCGGTTCTTTGTCCGTCCACCAGACCCTGACAGCCGTGCTTTTTGACGTAAAACACGCCCGCGATCTGGACGGCGCACAGCACAACGGCCACGGCTGCAGCCAGCCAGGCGACGCTGCCGTGGCTCGCGCTCCCCAGCGCGCGGCGCACCAGATAGAGCAGAACAGCCATCAGGCCACAATCCACCGAAATCACAAAAAACTCGCGCGGATAGGAATGATAGATCAGGTAATAGACCGCAATGGCCGGCAGGATGATGTAGAACAGCTTGATGACCTCCGGGCTGAACAGCAGTATAGCCGCCATGCACACGGTCAAAACCGCGAAGACCACGATGATGTTGCGGCCGCGCAGTAGGCGGTAACGCATATCCTCGTGCGCTTTGCGCTCCATCGCAAGCTTAACCGCGCCCCAGATCAACCCCAGCACACCGAGACCGCAGACGACGCCGGTGAGCTGGCGGCCCAGCATATAGGTGCTGCCATAAGCGGCGACGCGGTAAAGCAGCATAAGCAGCAGCACGCCGACGAGACACAGCGTAAAGACCGAAAGCACCTTGTTTGTTATATAATCCCGTTCATTTGGCTTTCTTTTGGTTGCCAAAAAAATCAACTCCCTAGTTTACAAAATTCCCCGCGCGGCATGCGCACGGATGCCTACAAATTACCGCTCTGGTACATCACGGCGGCAAGCGCGGCGAGCGGCGCAGTCTCGCACCGCAGGATGCGCGGCCCGAGCGACACGCTTTTCAGACCCGCGGCGATGGCGGCCACGGCCTCCTCTGGCGCAAAGCCGCCTTCCGGCCCTACCATAAGGGCTACCGTTTCCGGCTTATCCCCTTGCAGAGCGGCGCGCAGGCTGTTTTCCCGCTCGCCCTCGTACAGAAGCAGCGGCAGCGCGGTCTGCGCCGCCTGCCGGACGGCCTCCTCCAGAGACACCGCCTGACAAACGCGCGGAATACGGCCCCTGCCGCACTGTTTGGCGGCCTCCGCCGCGATTTTCCCCCAGCGGGCACATTTTTTATCAAGCGTCCGGTCATCCGGACGGGAAACACAGCGCGAGGAAATAAAGGGCGCGATCTCCGTCACGCCAAGCTCCGTTGCCTTTTGCACAATCAGCTCCATTTTATCCGCTTTCGGCAGCGCCATATACAGCGTCACCCGCACGTCCGGCTCTCCCGCCGAGGGGTGCGACCCGGTGACGCATGCGCGCACCTCGTCCGGTGCGGCCTGCTCCAGAACGCAGTCATAGTCGGTTCCCGCGCCGTCGCACACGGTCAGGCTTTCGCCGGGCTGCATGCGCAGCGCGCGTGCGATGTGCCGCGCGTCCTCTCCGGTCAGGAGGACGACGTCGTCCGCGGGCGGGGCGTCAATAAAAAATCTGGGCATCTTGGTTTCCTGTGCTTTCCATGAGCATTCGATTCACTTTACTATTTTAACAAAATATAGATGGATTGTCCAGTAGCTTTTAGTCGCCTTGTGCTAAAGAACCGCGGTAAAACGCACCCAATCGCCACGCTGCGCGCGCTCGCGAACCGCAAAGCCCGCATTCTGCAGCGCAGCCGCGACCTCATCCGCCCGCGCCGACAGGATACCGGAGCAAATCAGCGTGCCGCCCGGCTTCAGTTTGCCCGCAAACAGCGGCGCCATACCGATGATGACGTCCGCCACGATATTCGCCACAATGATGCCGTACCCGCTGCCGATCGCTTCCGCCAGCGCGGCGTCCCGCAGCACGTCGCCGCAGAACCCTTCGCCGATGGACACATGGTTTTTCCCGGCATTTTCGCGCGCCGTACGCAGGCAGTGTTCATCAATATCGACCACGGCGGCAACCTCCGCGCCGAGCATTGCGGCGGCAATCGCCAGAATGCCGCTGCCCGTACCCATGTCGAGCACCTTTTCACCGCCGTGCACAGCCTGCTCAAGGGCGGTCATGCAGAGTTGGGTGGTCTCGTGGCTGCCGGTGCCGAAGGAGGAGGCGGGGTCGATCTCCAGGATCATGCGTCCGTCCTCCGGCTCGCAGTCCTCCCATGAGGGCTTTACAATAAACTTTTCGCCGACCGGAAAGGGCTTGAAATACTGTTTCCAGCCCCACTCCCAGTCCTCCTGCCGCACAGTGCCGGTTTCGGCTGTCAGGCGGCCCCAGAGATGCGCCGTATCCTGCTCCCGCAGCGCCGCGAGACGCTGCCGCAGCGCCGCGAGCTGCCGCTCGCCCTCGTCGTTCTGCTCCAGATAGATTTTAATGCGGGTTTCCGCGTCCGACCGTTCGCGGACGAGATCCTCGTCCACATAGTCCCAGTATATTTCGGTATCCTGTAAAAATTCCTGAAAATCCGCCGCGTCCTCAAGAACATAGCCCTCTATGCCGAGCCCGTCCAGCACCTCTGTAACCGGATCAATTCCGGGCGTGGCGGTGAAAATGGTGACTTCGGTAAAGTCCATGGAACCTCCTTCTGCCTCATTGCGCACTCGTTCTGTTATTTTACTACTTTGGCGCATGATTTGCAATAAAATACACAATAACTAAATATTTTATCCGGCGGCGCCGATATCGTGTCACATCTGATATTTGACGTGCGGGCGCATCCTTTTGTTCCACATGGCGGACACAAAAAGGCGGCGTCCGCTCCCGCGGACGCCGCCGGGCGGGTCACAGGCAAATCATGCCGTATTTTTGAGAGAAATATTTGCAGAGGCGCGGATCGAGCTCCCAGGTTCCGTCATAAAGCGCCCGGCCGGGATACACGCGCAGCGCCTTTTCCAGCAGTTCGGGCGGCTCGGCATACAGGCTGACCGGCCGTGCAAGCATGAACACATGCTCCTCGAAACAGATGAGGTCTTCCTCCTCGTCCAGCCGGATCTTGAGCGCGCCGGAATCGTCCTCCGCCTCCAGCAGCAGCTCGCCCAGATGCCCGTCGCACGCAAGCTCTCCCGATATGTCGATCATGGGATCAATGAAGTGCGCATGCGTCCCGTCGGGGGCGATCAGCATATCGTCATGATCGCGCGGTACCTGCACCGCGCCCCGATACGACCGAAGCGCTTCCCGCAGCGCCCCGATATCCGCCGCGCGGCGGGGAACATACAGTTCGGTATTGGTGAAATGGATGCCCTCTGTGAGCCAGTCCGGCTCCACACGCGCGCCCAGCGACACCCGCGCATAAGGCGCGCACCGTTCCAGCGCGTCCGCCACGTCCTGCGCGGCCTCACCGCTGACGATCACCGTGTTCACGCCGATGCGCTGGAGCACCGCGACAGCCGCGACAATGTCGGTGCCGAAGGGCAGCATGCCTTCCGAACCGACCGGCAGCTCAACCATAATGTTGCGGCCGGACAGGTCGGTCACCGCGAGTACGGCGCAGCGCAACGACGCAAAGCTGTCCGTCCCGCGCAGGTACAGAAAATCCGCCCGCTCGGGGATGCCTTCGCGCAGAATGTCCTTATACCGCTCAATCAGCGCCTCGGTCGGGTGCGGCTCCTCGCCGGAAACCTCGCCCGGCCCGGGCAGGCATTCGATGACGCAGCCCACCGGCATGGTCTCACGCACGGCCTCGGCCACCTGCATGCAGGCTTCCGCCGAGGGCGCGAGCGCCGCCGCGCAATCCGGCCCGCACGCGTGTTGATAGACCGGCAGGTCGTCGGTCTCCGCCAGAATCAGTTGCCCCTTCTGCAAAGGGATGGGTTCCATTTGATCTTCCTCCAAAAAATCGGCGTCCAGGGAGTTGCCCGGGACTTACGTATTGTTTTTCCAAGTGCCGTCCGCCTGGACGGTATACTGCGCGGGCTGGGCCGCGGCAAGCTTGCAGATTTCAAGCGCGGTGGCAAGCTGATTGTCGATTGTCAGCTCTCCCTCCGCTGAGGTCTGCGCTTCAAGCTGCTTTAAGAGTACGGGCGAAGCGGCAAAGCCCGGAAACTGCCCCACCGAGACCTGGAAGCGGCGCACGGCGTCGAGCGTTGTCATATCAAATACCTTATGCTCTCCGTCCAGAAAGCCGAGCGCGGCAAGCCGCTGCGTCATGGCCGCGACCGCGTCCGAGCTTGTGCCGGGGAGCAGCGTATTGGCGGTGTCGAGCGGGTCAAAACCGGCGAGCGTCATGGTTGCATCCGTGCTTTCGAGCACGATATTCGGCGTGAGACCCTCGCCCTCATAGGTGCCGCGCTTCGGAAGCTGAATTTCCAGACTGGTCAAAATGAGCTTGGAGCCGTCCGGCATGGTGAAGTGGTACTGTCCGACGCCCTTGCCGTAGGTCTTGGTGCCGAGGAGCGTGGCGACGCCGAGGTCGGACAGCGAACCCGAGACGATCTCGGCTGCCGACGCCGTGCCGCCGTCCACCAGAATGACGATTTTATTGAGCTTCGGGCCGCCGCCGGGCGTGTAGAACTGCTCCAGCCCGCCCTCGCTCTCGCGGTAGCGCAGGCCGAGATACAGCGCGTCCTTCTGCGGCACGATGGCCTCGATCATCTTCTGCGCCATGTCGATCAGGCCGCCGCCGTTGCCGCGAAGGTCGATGATGGCGGAACGCACGCCTTTCTTTGGCAGGCTGTTCCACTCATCCACGAACATCTGGGCGTCGGTTTCCGAACCCATGGCGCTCACGCGGATGTATTCGACGTGCGGCGCGAGGATGCGGCTCGTCACGTGCTCCGGCGTGACCTTGGTGCGCTTGACCGTCAAGGTCAGCTGCTCGCCGCCGCGCTTCACCACGATTTCGACCGCGGTGCCCTCTTCCCCCTTGAGGAGATTAGATACCTCGCCCGTCGTCATGCCCGCGACGTCCTTGCCCGCGACACGGATAAACACGTCGCCCTCGCGCAGGCCGGCCGTCTTGGCCGGGCCGTTCTGAAAGACCTGATCCACTACGATCAGGCCATCCGGCTGCACCGCAATCTGGATGCCGATGCCGACATAATCGCTCAGCGTCACGCCGAAGCTGCTGGCATACTCCTCGGCGCTCATGTACATGGAGTGGCTGTCAATCGACTGCATGATGTCGTTGACCAGGGGGACAAATTCTTCTGGATGCTCCTCAAAATATTGGTTAAAGTACTGGCGCAGCACGTCCTTGCCCTCGGCATCCAGGCTGAACCAGTCCACAAACTGCATAATGAAGTCAAACTTGGTGTTGATGTCGATCGTCTGACCGGCGTAATCCGGGTCGCCGGAGCGGCTGTAATCCATTGCGGCGGACGCGCCTCCCGCGAGCATCGCGAGCGTCAGCCCGGCCGCGGCCAGGCGTTTCCAAAGCTTTTTCATGATAACTCCTTACAGGTCGGACATAAACGCCCGCCAAACGGTTGGTGGTGAAGCATCCCCATATCCTTCCCGCGCGGCGCGATCCCCAGAGCCGCGCGGCTCCATCCGTTTTTTACATATGATCGGGCGCGTCCACACCGATGATGTGCAGCACGTTGCGCACGGTCTGCCGCGTCGCTTCGCAAAGCACCAGACGCGCGTCGCGCAGGGGCGCTTCGGCGTCCTTGATGCGGCAGGCGTTATAGAAGCGGTGGAACAGCGACGCGAGCGCCACCCCGTATTTGTTGAGACGGGACGGATCGCGGTCGCGCGCGGCGAGGACGATCTCCTCCGGCAGTTGCGCCACGGCCTTGATGAGCGCGCGCTCATCCTCGTGCGTGAGCACGGACAGGTCGGTCTGCGCCGCGTCGGGCAGGGTCACGCCGGACTCCGCCGCGTTTGCGAGCACAGAGGAGATGCGCGCGTGCGCGTACTGGACATAGTAAAGCGGGTTTTCGCTGTCCTGCCGCACGGCAAGATCAAGGTCAAATTCCATCTGGGTATCCGCCGCGCGGGAATTGAAGAAGAAGCGCGCCGCATCCACCGGGATTTCATCGAGCAGGTCGGAGAGCGTCAGGCTCTTGCCGGTGCGCTTGGACATACGCACGACCTCGCCGCCCTGCATCATGCGCACGAGCTGCATGAGGACGATCTCCAGACGGTTTGAGCCGTCCAGCCCGAGCGCGTCCAGCGCGTGCTGCAGGCGGGCCACGTGGCCGTGGTGATCCGCGCCCCAGATGTTGATGACGCGGTCAAACCCGCGCTGCTCGAATTTGTTGCGGTGGTAGGCGATATCGGCCGCAAAATAAGTGTAAAAACCGTTTGCGCGGCGCAGCACGTCGTCCTTGTCGCTGCCGAAGGCGGTCGAACGCAGCCAGAGCGCGCCGTCCTGCTCATACGTCGCGCCGCGGGCAGCGAGCAGGTTGCAGGTATCCGCAACAAAACCGGTGTCGTGCAGCGTGGATTCGCGGAACCACACGTCATACTTGATTTTATAGCGCGCAAGGTCGCGCTCCATCTTTGCAATGTTGTGCGGCAGGCCGAAGCCGACGATCTCGTCGTAGCGCTCCTGCTCGCTCATATCCAGCAGCCCCGCGCCGTGGCGGTCGACCAGAATCTGCGCCAGCTCGCGGATGTCCGCGCCCTGGTACCAGCTCTCGTCGAATACAATGGCGTCCTCGCCCTTTAAAATCTGGATGTAACGGCCCTCGACCGAGTGCGCAAATTTATCCACCTGATTGCCCGCGTCGTTAATGTAAAACTCGCGCGTCACGTCGTTGCCGGCCCAGACAAGCACTTCGGCCAGACAGTCGCCCAGCACGCCGCCGCGCGCGTTGCCCATATGCATGGGGCCGGTCGGATTGGCTGAGACAAACTCGACCATGATCTTCTCCGGCGCGGCAAGCTGCGTGCGCCCGTAGCACTCGCCTTCCGAAGCCGCGGCGCGCAGCGCGTCTGTGTACCAGGCCGCGCCCAGCGTAAAGTTCAGGAAGCCGGGGCCGGCGATCTCGACCTTTTCAAAAAGGGTGTCCGTGAGATCCATCGCGCCGATCAGCGCCTCGGCGATTTTGCGCGGCGGCAGGCGCAGCGTTTTGGCGCACTGCATCGCAAAGGAGGAGGCCCAGTCGCCGTTCGCGGCGTCCTTGGGCGCCTCGGCGCGTATCTCCGGCACTTCACCCTCCGGCAGCGTTCCGGCCGCGACGGCGGCGCGGTATGCCTGCCCGACCGCGGACTGCACCTGCTGCTTGGCATTTTCAATCAGGTTCATTTGTTCACACTCCGTTGTTTTATCTCAATATATTACAATACGTATCATAAAATTCGCTTTTCAGATGCGGTTTTACTGCGGCGTGACCACCATTTCAAAGTGGTGTTCTCCGGCCACGTTGTTGTCCACCTCGACCGTATAGTCGATCGCGAGCTCTCCGCCGTTGTCGCCAACGGTGTTGCGCACGCGCGAGGTATGCGTTGCGACGGTCATTGCGCCGTAGCCGGTTTCGTACAGGCCGACGTGACGCTGGTTCTCGACAAACAGCATCTGGGACGGATACGTGCCGGCACGGCGCATGAGCACGGTGCGTCCGTCCAGCTTGACCGTGGTGCGCGTACCCTCAAGACCGGTCAGCGCGCTCTCGTCGTAAACAATATAGTAGGCGCCGCCGCGCTCATACAGCAGGGCGCAGGTGACCAGGTCGATCTGCTCCGGATCGCAGCCCTCAAAATGCTGCGTGCTGCTGATTGCGACCAAAACGTTCTTTTTCATTGTTTTCGGGTCCTTTCGGCCGTTTCATACGGCTCTCTCTGTAAGGGGGGTCAGTAGCCCGCGATTTCGATCAGCTCCGCCGGGCCCTTCGGCTCATGGCTCAAAAAGAGCGAGGCGAGCGCATCAAACGAAGCCGGATCGTCCGAGACGAAGTAGCGTGTTTCGCCCGGCCCTTCGGCGGGCGCGAGCATCTGCCGCGCCTGCTCGGCCGCGGCCGCGCCGGAGTCGATCAGCGTGACGGCCTCGCCCATGAAGTCCGCGATCAGGCTGCCGAGCAGCGGATAATGCGTGCAGCCCAAAATGAGCGTGTCGATCCCGTCACGCCGGAGCCCGTCCAGATATTCCGCAACAACGGTTTCCGCCACCGGATCGCCACGCCGCACGCGGCCATTTTCCACCAGCGGCACAAACAGCGGGCACGCCTGGGTGAACAGGCGCAGATCGGGCCTCGCGGCGTGCAGCATGCGCTCATACGCGCCGGAACGCACGGTAGCCGCCGTGCCGATGACGCCGACGCGGCCGTTTTTGGTGACCGCGAGCGCTTTTCGGCAGGCCGGTTCGACCACGCCGATCATCGGCACATTGTTTTCGCGCGCCACGGTCTCCAGCGCGACGGCGGAAACCGTATTGCAGGCCACGACGATGGCCTTGAGGTCGAACGAGCGCAGAAAGGTTACGTCCTGGCGGGCGTATTTTAGGATGGTTTCCGGCGAGCGTGTGCCGTAGGGTACGCGCCCGGTGTCGCCGAAATAAATGATGCTTTCCTGCGGCATGATCTCGTGCAGCCGCCGCACGGCAGTCAGCCCGCCAAGGCCGGAATCAAATACCCCGATGGCGCGATTATCCATTCGCGGCCTCCAGAGCGAACTCCACCAGCCGGTCGATCAGCCTGGAGTACGGGATGCCGCCCTCGGCGAACAGCTTGGGGTACATGCTGATGTTGGTGAAGCCCGGGATCGTGTTGACCTCATTGAGCACAATTTCATTGTCATTATAGGTACAGAAGAAATCGACGCGGGACAGGCCGCGGCAGCCGAGCGCCTGATAAACGCGCACAGCGGTCTCGCGCACGGTTTCCATCGCGTGGTCGTCGATGCGCGCGGGGATATAAAGCGCGGAGGACGCGTCGTTGTATTTGGCGTCAAAGGTGTAGAACGCCTGTGTCGGGGCAATTTCGCCCGCGGTGGACGCGACCGGATTCTCGTTGCCGAGCACGGCAACCTCAACCTCGCGGCCGCTGATAAATTCCTCGACGAGCACCTTGCTGTCCCACTTAAAGGCTTCCTCAAGCCCTTCGCGCAGCCCGGAGGGTCCGTCCGCGCGCGTTACGCCCACCGAGGAACCGGACGAGCAGGGCTTGACAAACACCGGCCACGCACCGAGCTTTGCAGCCGCCTGCTCGACAACCTGATCGGCCGCGCGCGCAAACTGCGCCCGGTGCGCCAGATAATACTTCGCCTGACGGATGCCCGCCTGTTCAAGGATGATCTTGGTCAGGCTTTTGTCCATGGTATTGGCTGAAGCCGCGACGCCGCAGCCGACATAGGGGATGCCCGCCAGCTCCAGCAGGCCCTGTACGGTGCCGTCCTCGCCGCCGATACCGTGCAGCACGGGGAATACCACGTCGGCGTGCAGTATCTCGGTGCCGGAAGGGCGCAGCACGAGAAGGCCGTGCGTCGAGCGGTCAGGCGAGAGCACGGCAGGCGTGAGCGGTTCGCTCTCCCAGTCACCGTTCTGGATCTTATCCGGATCCGCGGCCTCATACAGGAACCAGCGGCCATCCTTCGTGATGCCCACGGCGGAGACGGCATATTTGCTCCGGTCTATGTTACGCAGAATGGATGCGGCGGAGATACAGGAGATATCGTGCTCCGACGATACCCCGCCGAACAAAACAATCAAATTCATCGCCAATTTCTTCCCTTTTCCTATGATATCTATTCAGTATTAAGTATACGCTAAGACTGCGCAAAAGA
Source organism: Intestinibacillus sp. (assembly GCA_050255995.1). Lineage (GTDB taxonomy): Bacteria > Bacillota > Clostridia > Oscillospirales > Butyricicoccaceae > Intestinibacillus. The sequence continues at coordinate 65 of JBFWIM010000060.1, read as the reverse complement.
CAAAACCTTTTTTGCGGAAATGTCCGCCCATATCCGCCGCATTTCTGTGCAAACAGACCAAAACA
>JBFWIM010000059.1:0-11380 GCA_050255995.1 Intestinibacillus sp. | reverse complement strand
TAATCTCCGTGTATTTTCTTATTTCCGGGGTCTATCGCTCTTGATCATTGCGTTTTTTTGATATTTAACTGATTCTTGAAGAATCAGTTAAATATATTATACGAAATGTTATATAATGCCCTAAAATAAAAGCAAGAATGTAAACAAACCACGCTCGGTTACCTGCTGACATTTTGGGCAATTTGCAGTAAAATGAGAGCACAGACAACCACAGGGATGGCGGCACAGCCGGTTCCCTGTAACAGAAAGGTGAGGAAACTGCAATGGAGAAAATTGGCATCGGCCTTGTCGGCGCAAACTGGATGGGCAACTACCACTCCATCGGCCTGACGAACGTGCGTCAGGCGTATGGCGACATCCTGCCGGTTTTTGAATCGGTCGCGGACGTCAACGAGGCGGCGGCGATCGCGGCCTGCGACCGTTTCGGCTACAAGAGGCACTCAACCGACTGGCGCAGCGTCGTGGACGACCCCGCCGTAGATCTGGTCATCATCGCAACCCCCAATTTTACCCATGCTGAAATTGCCATCGCGGCGGCAAAAGCCGGCAAGCACATCCTGTGCGAAAAGCCGATGGCGAATACCCTGCCTGAAGGCCGCGCCATGGTCGAAGCGGTCAGAGAGGCGGGCGTCAAGTCGCTCGTAGACTTTATTTATACCAAATGCCCGGCAAATGTTTACGCCAAAGAGCTGATGCAGTCCGGCAAGCTGGGCGATTTCGTCACCTTCCGCGGAGAGTTCGACTGCTCCTACTGCGCCGATCCCAATACCCCGGCAAAATGGCGGCAGCTTGCGCAGTTTGCCGGCACAGGCGCGCTCGGCGACCTGACGGCGCACATCATCAGCCTGTCCGATATGATCGTTGGCAAGAAGATTGATTCCGTGCTCGCCTCCTGGGACATCGTGTTCCCTTCCCGCCCGGACGGCAGCGACACGGGCAAGACCGTCAGCATTGACACGGACGACCAGATCTACGTCATCGTGCGGTATGAGGACGGGCGTCTGGGCACCATGTCCTCAAGCCGCGTTTCGGTTGCCCGTCCGGACAGCCTGGCATACGAAATCCAGGGCACCAAGGGTTCGATTAAGTACGACTTGACCCGCATTAATGAGCTGCAGTACTTTAGCCTCGACAGCGAAAAGGCCGCGCGCGGCTATACGGCCGTCAAAGGCAATGTGGAGCACGGTGACTACCTGCGCTTCTGCGCCACCGACGAGCTCGGCATCTCCTACGGCGATATTATGGCGATTCAGGCGCACGATATCCTGACCGCCATCGTAGACGGTCACGACATTGATATCGACATCGCCTATGGCCACTACGTGGACAAAGTCATGGCGGCGATGGCAAAATCCGCCAAAGAAGGCCGCTGGATCAAGGTCTCCGATATGGAGTAACCGCCACCTGCAAACGCACCGCCGCCGGGGCGCAAGGCTCCGGCGGTTTTTTCGCGCCCATGCCCGCTCACTGTCGTTTTTCACAGAAATTCGCAGCCTTTTTTCTTCCGGAACAGGGATATCTCTGGCATTTGGCTCATAGCTTTGTTATAATGAGTTCAAACGGACAGGCACAAGGGAGGATGGCGCATATGACAGTGGAACAGGTGATTGCGCGGCGCATATCCCGCCGCAGCTATCTGCCCACCCCGCTGACGGAAGAACAAAAAACGATCCTCTGCGCGCGTATCGTTCAGTTTTCCCGCGCGGGAGGCGTCCGGATCGAGCTGGTGGAGAATGGCGCGCGGGCATTTATACGCTTTGGACGGAGCTACGGTCTTTTTTCGGGAGTGCAAAGCTTTTTCGCCATGATCGGCCGCGAGGACGATCCGCATGCGGGTGAAAAGCTGGGCTATTTTGGCGAACTGCTCGTGCTGGAGGCCTGCGGACTCGGCCTCGGCACCTGCTGGGTCGGCGGCACCTTTGATCCTGACGGCTGTCCCTGTGTGCTCGCGCCCGGTGAAAAGCTGTTTTGCGTCATCCCGGTCGGCTCCGTGCCGGAGCGGCGGGGCGTTAAGGAGTCTCTCATCTACTCCCTGGCTCACCGGGATACCAAGGATCTTGAGGAGATGTATGAATCCGACGTGCCGGCGCCTGCTTGGTTTATGGAAGGAATTCAGGCCGTGCGGCGCGCGCCCTCCGCGCGGAACCGCCAGCCGGTGAGGCTGCGCTACGCGCCGGGCGAGGTTTCCGCATCCGTGCCCGATATGAACCGTCTGTACGACATAGATCTTGGCATCGCCAAGGCGCATTTTGCCCTGCCCGCGGGCGGACGCTGGCAGTGGGGCAGCGGCGGCCTTTTCGAAAAGCAGGGCCGCGGCCACTACGGCATGGAAATCTCAGTTGCGATCGACGCCTTGCTTGGCGTGCAGCGAAAAACCGGACAACCCGTATAAAAAACCCGCTGCTTTCGGGCGAAAGCAGCGGGTTTTTCTCTGTGCGTGTGAAAAATTTCAGCTTTGGAATGCCGCGCGCAGCACCGTGCCCGCGACTGTGCCCGCAACCGCATTGCCGCCGCCGCCGTTTTCCACCATGACGACAAAGGCATAGGGATGATCCGGATCGCGCGAAAAGCCCGCGAACCAGGCGTTCGGGCGCTTGCCGCCGCCGACTTCGGCCGTGCCGGACTTGGCGCAGAGTTGCATGTCCGGAAAACGATCCTCCCCGTAGTTCGTCAGCACATCGTCACGCATCATGTCGGAGAGCTTGTTTGCCGTAGCCTCCTCCAGCATGCGCGCGCCGTGTTTCCGCAGATAAATGCTGGTCGGGATGCCGCCCGCTGTGGTCGTCTGGCGGATAAGCTGCGGCGTGGTCGGGATGCCGCCGCGCGCAATCGCGCCCATGTATACCATCAGGTTGCAGGGGTTCACCAGATCGTTATGCTGCCCGATGCCCGCCCAGGCGAGGTTTGCGGGGTCGCCCGCCGGGAAGGAAAAGCTGCCTTTGGCGGTGCGGATGCCGGAAACCGAAATACTGTCCGTCAGCCCGGCTTTCCCGGCGTATTCCGCCATGACGTTCGGCCCAACCTCGGTGGCAAGCGCGCCGAACACGCCGTTGCACGAAACCGCGAGCGCCTGCCCGACGGTCATGTCGCCGTGCGCCTCGGGGCAGGTGATGTCCTGCCCGCCGACCTTAAAGTGGCCGTCGCAGGTGAAGGTACGGGTGAACAGCGTCGGCACATGATCGATCGCGGCGGCGAGCGTGACCGTTTTAAACACCGAACCCGGCGTGAAGGTCGCGGACAGGAAGCGGTTGACATATGCGCCGTTCCAGTTGTCCGATTGCTCGATTTCGCCCGACGAGGGCGGGTTCGCCGGATCGAACGCCGGCGTGGAGACCATGCACAGGATTTCGCCGGTCTCATAATTGTACACGCCGACCGCGCCGCGCCGGCCGTCGAGCGCCTGATAAGCGGCCTTGTTGAGGTTCGCGTCGATCGTCAGATACAGATTGGAGCCCGCACCCACGCCGATCAGCGAATAGGCCCCGGTAATCAGGTTATAGCCCGAGAGCCTGTCGGCAAAGGCGGTCTGGGCGCCCGTACCGATGTTGCCTGCCGCGTCGCCGACGGCGTGCAGCGTCGCGCGGCGCACGGTTTTATCCTCCGCGTAGACGCGCCCGCTGTCCTTTGTCTCGGACAGGACGACGCCGTTACGGTCCAGAATGCGCCCGCCGATCAGCACGCCCTGCTTATTATACAGATGGCGGTTCGACGGGAAAGACGTCCACGAGCCGCCGTCCGCGACAAAGCGGAAACAGAACACGGAAAGCCCCAGTATCAGCGCCGCGGCCAGCAGCAGGCAGAAAAAGGCGCGCCGCTCGATCTTTTTCATCGCTCGTCCTCCTCGTCATCGAAATAGGCCGCGTTCTGCGAAAAATCGTAGAAACCGTCGTCCTCCCCGTCCCCGGCCTCAGGCGGGCGGTAGGTCGGCACGTCGGCGGTCAGATCGACGTCCTCCTCCGCCCGGACGGATGCGGGCGGCATGCCGCCCTCCGGCGCGGCGCGCAGCTCCCGGCGTGAAAACAGCCGGATGGCGAAGGAGGCGTTCTGCCGCGTATCGGTCGCCTTGAGGAAGGCCAGCAGTCCCCACGCCGACAGCATGGACGAGCCGCCGTTCGACACGAACGGGAAGGTGACGCCGGTCAGCGGCAGCAGATCGACCGCGCCGAACACGTTGAGGCAGGTCTGGAAGACGAGCAGCGAGGTCGCGGCGCACGCCGCAATGGTGTAGAAGGACGAGCGCCCCGCGCGGCTCGCGCGTACCGCGAACACAGCGAGCGTCACAATGCACAGCACGGCGAGCACCGCGATGATAAGCCCCCACTCCTCACAGAGCATGCCGAAAACCAGGTCGGTATCGCCCGCAAAGATGCCGGACAGCCAGCCCTTGCCCGGGCCGACGCCGACCATCCCGCCCGACGCGGCGGCGGACATCGTCCGCACCTGCTGGAAGCCCTTGCCCGAGGCGTCCTCCCAGGCATGTCCCCAGGCCGAAAAGCGGCTCGCGATGTGCGGCTTCAGACGCACCAGCATCAGCCCGCCGATGCCCGCGCCCGAGCAGACGAGCGCCAGCGTGGCAAAATCGCCCGAACGCAGATAGGCGATGACGAGGAAGGTCACAAACAGAATCAACGCGGTGCCAAAATCGTTCATCAGCGCGAGGCAGCCGCCGCAGGCCGCGGTCAGCACGATGAACAACGTCAGGTTTCGCTTATTGAATAACCGGTCGAGTGTTGCCGCGCCCGCAAAAATATAACAGATTTTGACCAACTCGGACGGTTGGAACGAAAACCCGCCGATAAAAATCCAGTTTTTCGCGCCATGGATTTCGCGGCCGAATACCAGAGTTACGGCCAGCAGGCCGATCGCGGCGGCCGCCATGACCCAGCGCACCCTGTCGGCGCGGTCAAGGTCGCGCAGAAAAAAGCCGAGCAGGACAAAAATCGCCATGCCGAGCAGGATGGAAAGCAGCTGCTTGGGCATCTCCTCCGGCGCGGACGAGCCCGCGACCGCGAGCGAGAGCGTGCACAGGAAAAACGCAATGGTCTCCATCTCAAAGCCGACCCTGCGGAACGCGCGCATGCCGATACAGTACAGCCAGCACACCAGCGTAAAGCCCAAGAAGGTCAGCGGAATGACGACCGGGGTTTCGCCGCCCTTGGTAATGATCAGCTGGAGGGCGGTCAGTACCTGGAACAGGGTCAGCAGCGTCAGCGAACCCCAGGGCGGCACGGGCCTGTCTTTTGCGCGGCGCTCCTCCACCTGGCGGGCGCGCTCCTCCGGCGCGACGGACAGCAGCACCACCGGCACGCCGCCGAGGCTGACCGTGTCGCCATCCCCCACCACGGCGGCGCCGTTCACCTTTTTGCCGTTTACCAGCGTGCCACCGGATGAGCCCAGCTCGTGCAGCGACCAGGAGCCGTCGTCCGCGCGGATCAGCGCGGCGTGGTTTCGCGAGATCGAGGGATAGTTCAGCGTAACGTCCGCCGAGCCCGCCCGCCCGATGATGTTTTCCCAGTGGGTCAGGGGCACGCGCTCGCCGTTCGGCAGGGCAAGATACGCCCAGATCTCCGGCTCGTGCCGCACGCGCAGCAGCGAACGGATGGCGGACGCCAGAATCGCAAGGGCAAGCAGCGGAAAGGCGAAACGCGTGACCGCCGTGTACCACTGTCCGACCAGCGGATATTTTGTCAAAAGGCCGGTCAGCGCGTCCATCGCGGGCTGCAGCGCCTCTGTCAGATTCATAAACCAGTCTCCTTTCCCGGAGGGATTTTGTGCGTCTCCAGTATATCACAGTTTGCTGTCATTTGCTGGCGGGCGCAGGAAAATTCCGATAACTTTAAGAAATGTACGGCAAAAGAACCCGCGCCGCCGCTCACATCGGGCTTTTGCGGAAGGTCGCGGGCGACACGCCCACCTTGTCCGTAAACGATGCGATGAAGTTGGCCTCGCTGTGATAGCCGACCCGGTAAGCGATCTCCTTGACCGAAAGACCCGTGCCGTGCAGCAGCGCTTTGGCCTCGTCAATGCGGTGCAGCACAATATATTCATGCGGGGAAAAGCCGGTGCGGCTGCGGAACTGCCGGGAAAAATGGGAGGGGCTGAGGTTTACCGCCCCCGCCACTCGCTCCACGGAAAGCTCCTCAAACAGGTGCGCGTCAATATAACGGACTGCCTTGGCGATCGGGCTGTCGTCGTCCTCCGCGCCCGCGGCGGAACGCGGGAACAGCAGGCCGCACAGGATGCCGTAAAGCCGCTGGGAATACTCGACCTCGGGCACGGACATGCCGCTTTTGAGACTGGAGACGATCTGCGCCATTTCCCGTTCCACACGGCTGTCGCCCGTCGGATAAAACACGTGCCTGCCGCCGTGAAAGGCGAGAATCTGCTCATAAAAATCCCGGGCGTTCGCGCCGTCGAAGTGGATCCAGATCGTCTCGGCGCCATGCGGCGCGAAATACCGGTGCGGCCGGCGGCAGTCAATCAGCGCCAGCTGCCCCCGCTCGGCGGTAAACGCCTCGCCGTCCGCGATGAAGTTCAGCGAGCCCGCGCGGAGATAGATGAGGAAAAAATTCCGATGGCTTTCCAGCTGACTGATCTCACAGGTGTCCTTGAAGTCATAATTCCCGTCGCAATAATAGTGTCCGCACCGGGTCACATAAAAAAACAAACGCCGCGCCACCGCCGACGGCGTGGAAAAAAAGCGCTCCGACTGGGACAAAACCCCGGCCTCGCTCAGCACCTTCATACCGTGTCTCCTTTCTGACATAAAGCACGTCAGTATCTGCTTTTTATAATAGCATAAAATATGAATGAGTTGCACTGTTTTTTTATTGCATTCAGCGGACAAATTGAGTAAGATAAACATGCTAAGAAAAAAGCTTAACTATTGTTGCACTTATTTTTTTACACGGATAGGTTTGGATTTTTTCTTTAGCCGTTCGACCTTTTCCCCAAACTGAAAAAATGCTCTGTGTGATTTAGGCAGAGCATTTTTTCATAGGTATTTTCCGAAACCCAATCACCGACCAAAGAAATGAACAAAAAAGATGGGGGCGCTTTCCGTGTTGAATATCGTCAAAGAAAAGAGTTTTTACCGCAGCTTTATCATCCTCACACTGTCAATCGCGCTGCAGAATCTGCTGACGTACAGTGTAAACCTGGCGGATAATATCATGCTGGGCGCGTACAGCGAGACCGCACTGTCCGGCTCCGCGCTCTGCAACCAGATCCAGTTCCTGCTGCAAATGCTGGTCGTCGGCGCGGGCGAGGGCGCGGTTGTCCTGGGCTCGCAGTACTGGGGCAAAAAGAACCTGCAGCCAATCCCGCACATCATCGGCGTTGCGCTGCGCTTCGGCGGCGGCATGGCTGTGTTCATGTTCCTGCTGGTGTTTTTCTTCCCCGGTCAGGTGCTCGGCCTGCTGACAAACGACGCGGCTGTCATTGCGGAAGGCGTTAAATATCTGCAGATTATCTGCTTTACCTATGTCATCTTCACCGTCACCAACATTCTGGTCGCCTCCCTGCGCTCGATCGGCGTTGTCACCATCGGCTACGTCATCTCCTTTTCCACACTGTGCATCAACATCTGCCTGAACTCGCTGCTGATCTACGGCAACCTCGGCTTCCCGCGTCTCGGCATTCAGGGCGCGGCCATTGCGACGCTGATTGCGCGCTGCGTCGAGCTGATCATCGTCATTTTTTATCTGAAATACCGCGAGCATAACCTCAATCTGACGCTGCGCAAGCTGGTGTTTATCGACACCTCCTTTATCCATGACTACAAAAGGGTCTCGCTGCCCGTGCTGCTGAACCAGGCGCAATGGGGCGTCGCGCAGATGGTGCAGACCGGTATTCTCGGCCATATGGGCGCGGCGGCCATCGCGGCGAACTCCATCGCCACCATCGTCTTTCAGATCATCTCCGTTGTGGCGTACGGTGCGGCCAGCGCATCGGGCATTGTCGTCGGCCGGACCATCGGCGAGGGCAACGAGCACAAGCTGCACGCGCTTGTGACGACGCTGCAGCTGCTGTTCCTGACCATCGGCGTAATCACCGGGCTGCTGATCTTCCTTGTGCGCGAGCGTGTGCTTACGATGTACAACATTTCACCGGAGGCGCACAGCCTCGCTCTGCAGTTCATGCTGGTGCTCGCCATCACGACGGTCGGCACGGCCTACCAAATGGCTTGCGACACCGGCATCATCCGCGGCGGCGGCGACACCTCCTTCAGTATGAAGCTGAACTTTATCAGCATGTGGTTCATCATCGTCCCCGGTGCGGCAATCGCGGCGTTCGCGCTGCACTGTCCCCCCATCATTGTGTTCTTCCTGCTCAAGTGGGATCAGCTCTATAAGGCCATCCCGGTGATTATCCGGCTGCGGAGCTGGAAATGGGTCAAAAAAATTACGAGGCCCGAGCCCGAGGATCCTGCGGTGGCATGACCAAAGCGCTAAAACGCCCCGGCTGCATCATTATCGATGCGGCCGGGGCGTTTATTGTTTATCCATTTAAGTGCTGCCGTCCTGTTTCGTCCAGCTCTGCCGGTATTTTACGGGCGACATGCCGACCAGCCTGTTAAACACGGTGCTGAAATAGTTCGGGTTGTCGTAGCCGACCATTGCGGCGATCTGAGTGACGCTGTGGTTTGTAAAAATGAGCAGGCTCTGCGCCTCGCCGATGCGGCGGCGCGTGATGTACTGGATGGGAGAATAGCCCATGACCGACTTGAAAATATGCGAGGCATAGTAGGGATTGATGTAAAAAGCCTCCGCAATGCCGTTCAGCGTAAGCGATTCGGCGTAGTTCCGGTCAATGTAAGCCTTCATGGCGCCCACCAGTTCATGCTCCTTTCCGCCAGCATAATCACCCTCGGCGATTAGCTGCCTCAGGAGCAGCAGGATGGCGCCCAGCGCCGCGTTGCAGAATTCCTCCGCCAGTTCGCGGCTGCCCTCCATCTGGCGGTAAATGGCGCGGAACATCACGGCAAGTTCGTCGCTGTGTTCGCCGGTGTGCACCAGCGCGACCGCGCCGGGCGGCAGGAGGTGGTTTTTGGGCAGGCCGTTCAGCTGCAGCCCTGTAAACCCCAGACAAACCATGCGCTCAACCGTATTGGGGAGCGAATCATCATCGTGCACGACGCCCTGATTGTAAATGAGAACATCTCCCTTGCGCGCCGTATAGCTGCGGCTGCCTACCAGATGCGTACCGCTGCCTTCGTAGACATAGGCAATTTCAATCAGGTTATCATGGCTGTGAAGCGGACGCGACATTTTGGAATATGCGGCCTCCACGTCACTGACAAAAACCAGATGCGGGGCATCCCCAGAAGCGCAGCAGGAAGTTGTATCTTTTTTAAACATATACAGCGGCATAGGCTCCCCCTCACGGGTTTTGGTATCCGAAATACCGTATGATTTCGTTCCATTTTAGTATATCATATCCAGCGTATGTGTCAATGTTCTTGTACGATTTTCACAAAGGCCATCCGCATGCCAAACCGTATCCCGCGCAAAGCGCGCTGCCCGTTTTTATAAAAATCGGATGGCCTTTGCGTGCATTTACTGCTCTCTTGCCCTCCTCTGTGCAGCATGCGGCTTGAAATACACCTTTTTACCAGACAATATCCACAATCTTGCTTTTAATTTATGTACAACTTGTACAGTGCGCTGTGCGCGTCGCAGAGTTCCTGTAAGATGGCGGCACACACCGTTCCGCGCGCCCGTGCCGTTCCGGCTTTTTAGGGTAATACGGAAATATACGCAGTTTGGACACAGAACCTTCACAGGAACCCGGTATCCTGATCATAATGGATTACATTGCTTACATAGAAAGGAAAACTGTGCTATGAATCTGCCGTTTATATGGAAACGGAAAGAGAGAGCGCCCGCACCGGCAACAGCGGACGCGCTTCCCACCGCAACGGGCGCGCCGGCCCGCAAAAAGCCCCGCAAAAAACGCGTACGCCTCATTGCGATCCTGCTTCTCGTCGCCATTGCGGCAGGCGCCGCCGCGCACTTCCTGTTTGGCAAAAAGACGGATGACACCGCGGCCTATACCGATGAAGAAGTCACCCGCCGTGACATCACGACAACGCTGACCGGCACGGGCACACTTGAGCCGATCAACCAGTACAACGTCACGACGCTGGCAAAGGGCGAAGTGCTCACCTGCACCTTCGAAGAGGGCGACACGGTTGAAAAGGGCCAGCTGCTCTACACGATCGACTCCACGGACGTCGAGGAGAGCATTGAAAAAAGCCGCCTTTCCCTGCAGCAGAGCCAGCTCAGCTATCAGCAGCAGCTCGAAAGCCTGGCCGACCTGAGCGTCAAAGCCAAAAAGGGCGGCGTTATCACCGACGTTTCCGTGGAGGTCGGCGACGACGTCAAAGCGGGTGATACCATCGCCACCCTGCGTGACAGCGCGGTGATGAAGCTCAAGGTGCCGTTCAACTCGGCCGACGCCAAATCCTTCTATGTTGGCGAGGGCGCGACCGTCACAATCGACGGCAGCTTTGAAACGCTTTCCGGCAGCATTACCGAAATCGACGGCGCGGACACCGTGCTGGACGGCTACCAGATGGTGCGCTATGTGACGATTGGGGTCACGAATCCCGGCGCGCTCTCCCCGTCCGCATCCGGCACCGCGACGGTGAACGGCATCGCGTGCAACAGCGGCGCCGCCTTCGAGTACAACGCCGAAAGCACCATCACGGCGGAAGCCGCCGGCACGGTGGCGTCTGTCCCCGTCCGCAGCGGCTCGTCCGTCAGCGCCGACAGCGTCGTCTGCAAGATGACCAGCACCAGCCTGGAAAGCCAGGTGCAGAATTCGGCGATCTCTCTCAAGAACGCCGAGCTTTCCCTCCAGAATACCATCGACTCGCTGGATGATTACAAGGTCACCGCGCCCATTTCCGGCACCGTCGTCACAAAGACCACCCAGGTTGGAGATTCGATCGACTCCTCCTCCGGCGTGTCCGCCCTCGCGGTCATCTATGACATGTCCTCGCTGACCTTTGACATCGCGCTCGACGAGCTTGACGTCAATCAGGTTCAGGTGGGCCAGGAAGTGCAGGTCGAAGTCGATGCGCTCGATGGTGAAAGCTTCACCGGCAAGATCACCAAAATCAGCGTTGCCGGCACCACGACGAACGGCGCGACCACCTATCCGGTCACCGTCCAGATCGACAACCCGCCCGCAGAGCTGCTGCCCGGCATGAACGTCAACGCTTCCATCATCACCGGCAAGTCTGCCGACGTGCTGGCCGTCCCGGTCGCGGCAATCCAGCGCGACAATCTGGTTTATGTCAAGGACAGCGGCACAGCCGCCGCAACCACCAAGGACGCTGCGGCGGACGGGCAGGATGCCGCCTCCGATACGCGCG
>JBFWIM010000058.1:0-11397 GCA_050255995.1 Intestinibacillus sp. | reverse complement strand
GCGGCAGCCTTGCTGACGGGCGATGCGGCGGCGTACCGCGTACCGAACACCAACAGCTCCTGGGATCTCAACATCAGCACCGGCGGCGTGACTGGCAACTATATGCAGCAGGCCGATATGCTGCACGCGCTCGGACTGCTACAGGGCAAAGCTGAGGGCGACTTCGCCCTTTACGACCCCATGACCCGCGCCGAGGCCGCGACGCTGCTCGTACGCTTTCTGGGCGGCGAGACTGCGGCGGAGGCCGAAAGCTGCCAAACGCCGTTCACCGATGTTTCCGGCTGGGCTGCGCCCTATATCGGCTGGCTGTACGCACAGGGGCTGACCAAGGGCGTGTCCGCGACCCGGTACGATCCGGACGCAAAGGTGACGGCGGAGCAGTTTTCGCTCTTTCTGAGCCGCGCGGTTTGCGGCGGGGACAGTCTGGCGGATACCGCGCTGACAAAGTCTGAGCGCGAGTGGATTGACGGATACATGGGTGACGACGGACAGTTCTGGTCAGGCAACGGTTTTGTACGCATGACCGCGATGGGGATGATGACCCGTGCGTTGATCATGAAGGATGCGGCCGGGTACACGCTCGCGCAAAAGCTGGTCGACACGGGTGCGTTCACGGCGGAAGACTTTGCGGCGGCGGCGTGGGATATCCTCCCGCCCGTCTACGGGTACGATGCCGGCGGGCATGCGACCTGCGCGCTTGCGGGCGTGCCGATTGCGGTCTCCGCGGAGACCGGGCTGCGGTTCGATACGGACACCGCCGGGGCGAATCTCGACCACCTGCTGGCCTACCGGCAGGACGGCGACAAGGTTTCGGTATGCAAGCTCGACCCGCGCACGCTCGCCGCGGTGCAGACCGGCGAAATCCCGCTGGACGGCGGCGCGCTGCGCGAGGACGCGTATATCGGGACGCTGGGCACGAGGGACTATTTTTACGTGCCCTCCGGCGCGCTTTACTGCCTCGACGGCGAAAAGCTGACCGAGGCGCTGGATAAAGAAACCATGCAGGATGCGCAGGTCAAACTGCTGACGGAGAACTCCGGCGCGGACGAGGCCGGCGTGCGGCTGACCGTCGCAACGGCGGACGGACTCGTAGCCTACACCGCGGATTCTGCGGAACCCGCGCGCATCGGCGAAACCGGCGAGATCATCTACCAGAACGACCTGTGCGTCGTGCTGCTGCAAGAGAATGGAGAAAGCGGCGCGCTCTCCTGCGTTGATCTATCGATGGGTAGGATGACGGAAAGCTATGCAGTAACGAAGGATGCGGCGTTTGCGGTGACGGGTTACGGCGGCTGGATTTACGGCGAGGACGGATTATTCGTCGTCAATGCGGAATACGGGCAAGAGGACGGCAACCAGATCGTTTCAGCCTATCACCTGAACCTCCTGACAGACCTGCCGGTGCTCGGCCTACAGACAGTGCGATGGGGCGCAGGGCCGAGCGATCCTTTCATTCTGACCCACGACAAGGGTTCTGCCGGCGCGAGCCGTCTGGTGCTGCTGTCCGAGGGCAAGGAAACCCTGTATACGGACTTTGCGGCGGCGCAGATCCAAGGCGTTACGTTTGCGCAGGCAATGGATTCCATTCCCGGCGTTTATGGCCGCAACGGCCGTGATGCGGGGGTATTTGAATACGGCATTATCGGGCAAAACCATATGTTTGCCAATTCTTATACACCGGATACCGGAACACTAACTGATGAGCAGATGGGAGCCATGGTCGTGCGGGAGCAGGCGCGGTTGGATGCGCTTGGTTTCGGCTGGTGAAGGGGGATATTGCTATTAAAAAGCTTTTGATAACCCTCGCAGCGTTCGTGTTGCTCACCTTTCCCGCCGCTGCCGTGACGATCAGCAATCCCGCTTATCCGGGCGACACGCAGGCGCAGGCTGAAATGCTGAAAGGCCTCGGCCTGTTCCGCGGCACGGAAAAGGGCTTTGAGCTCGGGCGCTCCCTGCAGCGGGACGAGGCCGCCGCGCTGCTCGTCCGCTATCTTGGCGCGGAGGACAAGGTGCTTGCGGGCAACTGGAAGCATCCGTTCACCGACGTACCCGTCTGGGCGGACAAATACGTCGGCTGGCTGTATCAAAGCGGGCTGGCAAAGGGCGTGGGAGCCAAGCGCTACGGTGCGGCGCAGGCCGTCACCTGTGCCCAGTACGCCACCTTTCTGAGCCGCGCGGCGACGGGGGAGGACGCGTATGAGGGCGTGGTTGCTTCCGCCGACGAGGTCGCGGCGTGCGACAGGGCGGGCTTTACGCGCGGGGACGCGGTGCAGCTGTCCGCCCGCATGCTGTCCGGGATTTACACGCGCTATGGCAACAGCATGACCATGGCGCAGTTTCTGATCGATAAGGGCGCGTTCACCAAAGAACAGCTCAAAACCGCCGCATGGGACGTGCTGCCGCGGGCGTATATGGCCGCGCCGGAGCGCGCGGACGGCGGCACGCCGGAGATGCGCTACGTACTGGAATGTGTGATTGCGGGCGTACCCGTCGTGCGGAATACCGAAACGGAGGTCACGCCGGTTCTGAGTGAACAGCAGCTCAATCAGGTGTACGGCACGTCGCAGGCGCAGGACGGCAAAACCGTGCTGTATCAGATTGACCCGCGCACGCTGAAACCGACAGAAATCGGCCGGTACGCGGCCGGTACGTTCATCGGCGTAATCGGCGAGGCGGGCGGGTATGATTATCTGCTGTGCGGCGACACAGTGACACAGGTGCAGGGCGGGACGGCGCGTGCGCTCGACGTGAAGTTTGACCGGCTGAACGGCGCCGCCGAAGTAAGCGGCGGGGATTTCCACGCGTTTAGCACAGACGGCGGCATCTGCGTCATCGATGCGGACGGCGTCCGGGTCATCGCAAGGCCGTCGGACGAAAAACCGTACGCGTGGATAGGCGGCCGCCTGATCACGCAGGCGGTATCCTCCGAGCGGACAACGGTCAACAGCCTGAAAGCGGACGGCACCGTCGTCGACACCTATACGGTGCACAATGATTCTATGTCCGACAGTGCGGATGTCCGGCTGCACTACGCGCCGACCCTACTGAACCATAACAGCGTCTATCTCTGGGGCGAGGCCGGGCTCTACCGCATGCAGGACGGAAGGCTTACGCAGCTGACCGCCCGCGCCGCGCTCGACTACGGCTATGACAGCGCGGACGGCAGCTTTGTCTTTGTTTCACACGGGGCGGGCAAGCGCGTGCCCTATTCGGCTTCAGCCGTGGAGTTTCTCGCGGGGGACGAAATCGTCCGGCTGCGCGCGGACGGTACGGTGCAGGTGCTGCTTGCAGACACGCCCGCACACGGCATGCTGATTGACAAAATCACTTACGCCACGGGCGGGCGCGTCGAGTTCGCGTCGCTGGTGTCTACCGAGCCGCGCAGGATGGGCACGTTCACCTGCGCACTGGAAAATGGCAGGGTGCGCGTGTTGGGGCAGACCGCCGATATTACATGGATCTATGGCGAGGGCGCATCGCGGGACGAACAGGAACGCCTGAACGGCCTCGGCATAGGCGTGGGCGGCTAATCCTTATCGGCAAGCTCCAGTGTGCGCATTCGTCCGCTGTTTTTGTACACGCGCACGATGTAAAGCTTTCCCGGCTCGAGCGGGCCGAAAGCGAACTGCCCGAATTCGTCGGTATACAGCGACCCGACCGGCATATCGGGCGCGCTCCCGCCGCCGGACTGATATACGGCGACAAGCGCGGATGCGACCGGTTTGCCTTCCGCCCCTACGACGGAGCCCAAAAGCGCGGGGCGCGGGTCGGGTTTGATATGTACGACGGTCTCGATCAGCTCGTTTTCGGACGGTTTGACATAGAAGGTTTCAAAAGCATTCATAAAAGGCACAACCCCTTATCGGCAATCAGAATAAACAGTATAAAATCGTTTCTCTATACCATATGAATAGAGCAAAGCAGAAGTGAAAGGAATCAGACAGATGGCAGAACAGAAGAAGCTGGTGTCCGAGATCACGTCCATGGACGAGGATTTCGCCAAGTGGTACACCGACATTGTCAAAAAGGCCGAAATGGCCGACTATTCCTCGGTCAAGGGCTGCATTATTATGCGCCCCTATGCCCAGGCGCTCTGGGAGAACATCCAGAAGACGCTGGACGGCATGTTCAAGGAAACCGGGCATGAGAACGTCGCTATGCCGCTCTTCATCCCGGAATCCCTGCTTCAGAAGGAAAAGGATCATGTCGAGGGCTTCGCGCCCGAGGTCGCCTGGGTGACGCACGGCGGCTCGGAGAAGCTGGAGGAGCGCCTGTGCGTCCGTCCGACCTCGGAGACCCTGTTCTGCGAGCACTATGCCAAAACCGTGCGTTCCTGGCGCGACCTGCCGAAGCTCTACAACCAGTGGTGCTCCGTCGTGCGCTGGGAAAAGACCACGCGCCCCTTCCTGCGCTCCCGTGAGTTCTGGTGGCAGGAAGGCCATACCGTGCACGCCACCGAGGAGGAGGCGCGTGAGGAAACCATGCGCATGCTGAACGTCTACGCGACCTTCTGCGAGGAATATCTCGCGATTCCGGTCGTCAAGGGCCGCAAGACCGATAAGGAGCGCTTCGCCGGCGCGGTCGAAACCTATACCATTGAGGCTATGATGCACGACGGCAAGGCGCTGCAGTCCGGCACGTCCCACTATTTCGGCGACGGTTTCGCGCGCGCGTTCGATATGCAGTATACCGACAAGACCAACAAGCTGCAGTATATGCACCAGACGTCCTGGGGCGCGTCCACCCGACTGATCGGCGCGATCATCATGACCCACGGCGACAACGAGGGCCTGGTGCTGCCGCCCCGCATTGCGCCTGTCCAGCTTGTCGTCATCCCGGTCGCGTCGCACAAACCCGGCGTGACCGACAAGGCAGGCGAGCTGTTTGAGATGCTCAGGCAGGCGGGCGTGCGCGCCAAGATCGACCTGTCGGACAACAGCCCCGGCTGGAAGTTCGCCGAGTACGAGATGAAGGGCGTGCCGCTGCGCCTTGAGGTCGGTCCGCGCGACATTGAGAACGGCCAGTGCGTCCTGGTGCGCCGCGACACCCGCGAAAAGACGGTTGTGAAGTTTGAGGAGCTGGCCACGGTTGTGCCCAAGCTGCTCGAGGAGCTGCAGCAGGCGCTTTACAACAAGGCGCTCCAGAACCGCGAGTCGCACACTTACACCGCGCACACGCTTGAGGACATGAAGGCGATTATCGGGCAGCATACCGGCTTTGTCAAGAGCATGTGGTGCGGCGAGCTCGAATGCGAGGAAAAGGTCAAGGAAGAGGCCGGCATGTCCTCCCGCTGCATGCCGCTCGAGCAGGAGAACGTGGGCGAGGTCTGTCCGGTCTGCGGCAAACCCGCGAAGCATATGATCGTCTGGGGCGTCGCATACTAAGCGGCATTCCCGTACGGCAAACCGGCGCCGCCCTCTTCGGGGCGGCGTCCTGCTACGGCAAGGTAAACGAGGGCAAAAGGAGGTTCCATGGAGGACAGTCAGGTAACGAACAAGGTGGTTGAGGCGGTAACGGACGCCGCGCCGGAAAATGTGCGGCAGCAGCTTGTGAAGTTCTTTGCGACAGATCTTGGACATGTGACGCAAATTATTCTGTCCATCGCGCTGGTCGTCGTGCTGATGCTGATTCTCCGCTCCATTGCGGGCGGTTTTTTGCGGCGGCTGGAAAAGCGGCTGCGTGCCCAGAACAATTCGAGCGCCGCGCTGGTCGGCTTTCTGGGGCACATCCTCATGGGGCTGATTTACATTGGCGGCGTGATCGGCGTGATCGGCGTGCTGTCATCAACCATTGACGTGGTGGGGGACATCATGAACAAGCTGCTCGCTGCGGGCGGCGTCATCACGGTGATTGCTGGTCTGGCTTCGCAGGAGGCGCTCGGCAGCATGGTCAGCGGCATCATGATTCTGGCGTTCAAGCCGTTTCAGCTGGGCAATGTGGTGCGCTATGTCGACAACGATATTTCCGGCGTGATCGAAGAGATCACGGTGCACCACACCACCATCCGCACCTGGGAAAACAAGCGTGTCATTGTGCCGAACAGCAAGATGAACAACGCGATCATTGAAAATGCCGATTATGCCGACAGCAAGGTATGCATCTTTTTCGATATCGGCATCACTTTTGAGTCGGATATCGAAAAGGCGAAGGATCTGCTGGCCGCCGAGATCCAAAAGCATCCCGCTTTCTTCGATTACCGCACTGTGGATGACCGCATGAACGGCGCGCCGCCGGTTGTGGTGCGCGTCGCCGCGCTGGCGGATTCCGCCGTTGTGTTGCGCGCATTCCTGTGGGCGAAGGACAACGGCACAGCCGCCGCCATGAAAAGCGACCTGCTGCAAAGCGTCAAAACGGCCTACGACCGCGCGGGCATCCAAATTGCCTATCCGCATCTGGTCGTGCTGCACAAAGCATAGGACGTGTTTGCAAACACGCGGGGCGGAACATACGCTGACAACCGCATATCGTCCGGATTGGAAAAACCGCTGCAAAACCTGAACGTTGCAGCGGTTTTTTTAAGTGACAACGCCGAAAAAATTCGTTATACTGGAAGCGACAAACAGCCGTACTGCGTGTCGGCTTCAAAAACAGGAGGTATGGAACATGGCAAAGGTACGCGTGGGCGTCATTGGTATCGGGGATATCAGCGACGTTTACCTGAACAATCTGAAAAAATACGACGTGGTCGAAGTGGTTGCCTGCGCGTCGCGCGGTCTGGAAAAGGCGCAGCGGAAGGCCGCGCAGCACGGTATCCCGAAGGCCTACGCCTCGGGCGCGGAGCTGATCGCCGACCCGGAGATCGATCTTGTGCTCAACCTGACGACCCCGGCGGCGCATTTTGAGTATAATCTGGCGGCGCTCAAAGCCGGCAAGCATGTCTATACGGAAAAACCGCTCGCCATGAATTCCGAAGAGGGCAGGCAGCTCGTCGAACTGGCGCGTGAGAAGGGGCTGTTTCTCGGCTGTGCGCCCGATACCTTCCTCGGCGGGCGCCTCCAGACCTGCCGCGAGCTGATCGATAACGGCACGCTGGGGGATATCCGCTCGGGCGGCGCATTTGTCATTTCACACGGCCACGAATGGCATCATCCAAGCCCGGATTTCTTCTATCAGCCCGGCGCGGGTCCGCTCTATGACATCGGGCCGTATTACATGACCGCGCTGCTTGCGCTGCTCGGCCCGGTGCGGCGCGTATGCGCGATGGCAAACCGCGCCGAAGACGTCCGCACAATTCCTGCCGGCCCCCAAAAGGGTGAGAGCATTCAGGTCAATGTGGACACGCACGTCACGGGCACGCTGGAGTTCGTAAACGGCGCGGTTGTTACGCTGACCGCCAGCTTTGACGTTTGGGATTCGGAACTGCCGCGCATTGAGCTGTACGGCACAAAGGGTACGCTGCTCATCCGCGATATCGACCCGCTTTCCGGCCCGAACCTCTTTGGCGGCGATACGCTGTACCGCACGCAGGAGACCTATCGCTGGCAGGACGGCGCGCGTTCGCCACAGTATGTCGACGTGCCGTGGCAGATTGCTCCGAATAACCATCCGTTCAACTCGGTCAGCCATACGGAGAATGCCCGCGGCATCGGCCTGGTCGATATGGTCTATGCCATGCGGAGCGGCCGTGCGGCGCGCGCCTCGGGCGACATGGCGCTGCACTCTCTGGAGGTGATGGACGGCATGATGCTCTCCGCGCACGAGCATCGCTTCTATGAGCTGAAAACCACCTTTGAACGTCCCGCGCCGTTGCCGCTGGATTTCTCGGAAAGCGAAAGCTGAATTCATTTGTAAAATACGAAGCCCCGTTCTGAAGAACGGGGCTTCGCCATGTGAGCAGGGTGCCTGTTGAATCAAGAAATAAGGACAGCACGCGTGGGCGCGCTGCCCTGCGCCGCTTCGGCGTATGGAGAGGATAGGAAAGAGAAGGACTAGAAAGCGGGGGAGGAAAAACCTCTATCTCTATAATACACAGATATTGTAAAATACGCATCATGGTCAGGCAAAAAAACAGAAAAGCCCTCCGGACGGGCCGGAGGGCTTCAGGTTTAAAAATTGATCTGGTCGAGCAGCGCGCGGAGTTTTTCAGCCGAGCCGGTCAGCTGGGCGCGCTCTTCATTGGACAGGGGGATGTCGAGCACGGCCTCAATGCCGTCGCGCCCGACAATGGAGGGCAGGCCGAGGCACACCTCGGAAACGCCGTAATGACCCGTGACAAGCGAGGAGACCGGCAGCACCGAGCGCTCGTTGCGCACGATTGCCTCCGCGATGCGGCGCACGGCCATGCCGATCGCGTAATAGGTCGCGCCCTTACCCTCAATGATGGAGTAGGCCGCGTCGCGCACGTTTTCGTAGATGCGCTGCATGGTGCCGAAGGAATAATCCTTGCCGGTGATGCGGCAGTAATCCTCAATATCCACGCCGGAGATGTTGGCGGAGGACCAGACGGCGAGTTCGCTGTCGCCGTGTTCGCCGATGATAAAGGCATGCACGTTGCGGCTGTCCACGCGCAGATGCTGGCCGAGCAGGTATTTGAGGCGGGAAGTATCCAGAACGGTACCCGAGCCGAAGACGCGGCCTGTGGGCAGGCCGGAGATCTTCTGCGCCATGTAGGTCAGGATATCCACCGGGTTGGAGACGATGAGCAGAATGCAGTCTTTATTTACCGCGGTGATTTGGGGAATGATGGATTTCAGGATGGCCAGATTGCGGCTCAGCAGCTCAATGCGGGTTTCGCCCGGCTTCTGGTTTGCGCCCGCCGCGATGACGACCAGCCCGCAGTCGTGCAGATCCGAATAATCGCCGGCGTACACAGAGCAGGGCTGGGCAAAGGAAATGCCGTGGTTGATATCAGCCGCTTCCCCTTCGGCCTTCTTCCTGTTGGAGTCGATCAGGACGATTTCCGAAAACATGCCGCCCGTCGCAAGCGTAAACGCCGAAGTCGCGCCCACGAACCCAACGCCGACGACGGCGCATTTGCGTAAGTTCACCATAACCCAATACCTCTGGTTTCTTTCAGATTTTCGGCACATCAGCGCCGACTGTTATAGTTGTAGTATAGCATATTTTGCTTCCAAAAAAAACTGTGGATTGTAAATATTATCCGCAGACACTTGCAGGTTTGTAAATAATTTGTTAAACTTTCCTTAAGATGGGCTTTCCTGTGTTACAATCACAATACAAGTATTGAAGGCCAAAGGTCTCAAACATTTGAAGGAGGACAAGGAAGAAATGAAGAACATACTCAAGGCGATGACCGTCGGGCTGGTCGCCGCGACCGCGCTCACGGTATCTGCCGCCGCGGCCGATTTCAGCCACTGCGCGGACAGCCTTAACCAGATGAATCTGTTCAAGGGCGGCACGAGCGGCTATGAGCTTGACCGCGCGCCGACCCGTGCAGAAGCGGCCACCATGCTGGTGCGTCTGCTGGGCAAGGAGGCGGATGCGCAGCAGCTCACCTACTCCGCACCCTTCACCGACCTGGAGAATTGGGAAAAGCCCTATGTGCAGTATCTTTACGATAACGGGCTGACAAACGGCGCCACCGCCACAACCTTTGCCCCCGAGAGCAAGTGCGACGCCCAGATGTATTCCACCTTCCTGCTGCGCGCGCTGGGCTACAGCGACGCGGAGGGCGGCGATTTTACATACGCCGCTGCGGTCGACAAGGCGACCGCCCTTGGCGTTGCGGACAGCACGAACTGCGATACGGAAAACTTCCTGCGCGACAACGTTGTGGCAATGAGCTACACCGCGCTGTCCGTGCAGCCCAAGGATCAGGCTGCGGATAGCCTGCTGGCCAAACTCGTAGCCGGCGGCGCGGTGGATAAAGCCAAGGCGCAGGCAACGCTGGATTTCTTTAAAAATTACAGCGACTATAAGGCTGTGTCAGAGGCGCAGGCGGACGAGACCAAAATGGCCATGACCATGACCTCGGATATTGTTACCAAGCTGGATGGTGCGGATCTGATGACTGCAACCACCAAGCTGGACATTAAGGCCGACATGAACCTTGAGGATCTCAACAAGTCCAAGATGGCTATGACCGGCACAATGACCGCCAAGATGGATTCTTCCCTCGCCGGCAGCACGGAGGATTCCGAAACCGAGCAGGCATTACAGTATTATTACACAGATGGCGCCTATTACATGCAGATCGGCGACCAGAAGATGAAAATGCCGATGGACTTCTCCAGCGTGCAGCAGATGATCAACAGCGCGAACGGCGCGAAGCAGGAGCCGATTACGCTGTTCCGTTCTCTGACCAAGTCGGGCAACACCTACACGGTCGAATATCAGCCCGAGGTTATGAACAGCATGATCGCCGATGTGCTCAAGACCATGAACATGGACAGTCTGGTGCAGGGCACTTCGGTAAAGATCAATACCGTCAAGGCGACCGTTACGGTCAAGGACGGTAAGATGTCCGGCATGACGATGAATATGGACATCGCCATCGGCGCGGAGGGTCAGAGCCTGAATATGACCATGAACATGAAGGCGGACATCACCGCCACCGGCGACAGCGTCAAGGTTGTCCTGCCGACCGATCTGGATACCTATACGGATCTTTCCAGTTTAACGGAAGAATAAGCCATCCGCTGCCCGGCGGATCGCGGGAAAAGAAGGGAGGGCCGGAGGAATTCCGGCTCTCCTTTTTCGTCCGGACTTGGGAACCTTTTCAAAAAAGGCCCGTCTAATCAGACAAAAGGCAATCTGAGAAGACAGCCATGACGAAGGAGGAATTCAAGATGAGATACAGGGGCACAATCGCCGCGGTTTTAAGCGCTGCCCTGCTTTGCACCGCGACAGGGGCCGCCCTGGCGGCGGAAAACACGGCGGGCGGGCAGAGCGATACGGCTGCCACGCAGCAGACCGCCGCATCGGTGCAGCAGCAGAAGATGCAGGTGACCGAGATCCATCGGACGGACGGCGCATCCGATTACATCACGGCCGCACCGATCGACGCTGACGGCAAGATCGATCCCGCACAATCCGTTCGGCTGAACCTGAACGAAGACACCGTTTATATTGACACCCGGACCGGCGTCGCTGCCGATCCCGCCACCATTCAAACCGGCGACGCGATCTACGCCTATTACAGTGCGGCGATGACCCGCAGCATCCCGCCGCAGGCGACCTGTTACGCGGTGGTGGTCAATCTGGACGACAACGCCGCGCCCGCGCATTACCTGACCGCGGAAAGCGTCACGGCGAACGCCGACGGCAGCGTGACCGTTCTGGCCGGGAACGGCTCCATCTTGGTCACGGTTGGCAAGGATACGCCCGTTTCTCCCTATCTGACCAAGAATATTGTGACGAATGCCGATATCCGGGTGGGCACCCGGTTCTTTGCCTGGTACGACGTCGTCGCGCTGTCCTATCCGGGGCAGACGGGTG
>JBFWIM010000057.1:0-11429 GCA_050255995.1 Intestinibacillus sp. | reverse complement strand
AAGCTGCCTTGAAGAGATTGATCCGATTTCAGCTACGCTTAGCATTAACACACTGGATTTCAGGCTTCACAGCACAGATGCGGAGTTCTCCATCGTGAATCCACAGGGCGTTTATCGTTTCCTGCAGCAACGACAGCCGGTTGAGGTATACGACGAGGGACATGCTTACGGCACGTTCTTTCTGGACACTTGGAGAGCCGAGAGCGACAACATCTACAGCATGTCCGCAATCGATATGGTGGGCGTATTAGATTCCACAAACTTCATGGGCGGCATCTACGATGGTGTGACGGTCGGAACGTTGGTTGCTGCTATTTTCGATTGCACTCGGCTCAATTACGAGCTGAATGCATCGCTGGTTGCGCTGACCGTAAGCGGCTATCTGCCGATCCTCAGCCGCCGGGAAGCCCTTCAGCAGGTAGCCTTTGCGTTAGGTGCTGTTGTGGACTGCTCGCGATCGAATAAAGCGCGCATCTATACGCTGGATGATGCCGGTACGGCCACTATCGGAACCGATCAGAAGTTTGAGGGCGGAACGGTGGAAGTCCGTGAATATGTGACTGGCGTGGAGGTCAGCGAACACAAATACACGCAGTCGACCGAGAGCATTGAACTGTACAATGGTACGCTGAGCGTAGGTCAGCAGACCATAACCTTTTCGGAGCCTGCTCACACACTGACAGCAACAGGCGCGACGATCTCCGCAAGCGGCGCCAATTATGCGGTGCTGACCGTGAGCACGGCGGGGGCTGTGGTTCTGTCAGGCAAGCGGTATAACGACACAGTGCGAACCGTGGGCTATTACTCGGACAGCCTGCAGGCAGGGCAGACAGAGAACATTTTGAGGGTTACGGACGCGACGCTAGTCACTGCGGCCAACTCTGCGGCGGTGGCGAAACGCGTCTTTGACTACTACCAGCTTCGCATTGAACAGGAGTTTGAAAAGGAGCTTAGCGATGAACTGGTAGGGCAAACAGTGGGTGTTGTTACAGCCTATGGCGAGGAAAAGACCGGTATCGTCGAAAGTCTTGATACAGATTTGATCGTCGGAACGACAAAGGCGGTGATCGTCGGTGCCTGACAATCTTACAGAGGTGACACCATGACATATCTTGATTATCCAATACTGCCGCTCACGGGCGGCGTCGCTTACGGCGCTACGACGCAGGACGGTATACCCACGCCCTCCATGCCGGTGCCGCTGGTCAATGCGATCGAGGCCGGGGCATACCGGTACGCACGGGACGGCGGCAACTATCAGGTGGCATTGCCCGCGATGCGGGGGATTGGGGATGTGCGCGACACATGGGACGCGGAGACGGGGACGTTTACGCAGAGAATAGGAAATATTGCATTTGATGGAACTGAAGCATTTAGTCTATCTGTGTCTGGAACGTTTTTCCGAACGAATCCAGATTCATCCTTGGCAACTTTAGGGATATGCAATTGCTTTGGTTTTCATGGTACTTTCATATCGTCAAGCGAAATTCCGGACAACAAATTTGGTAGCTGGAAAAATGGAGCCCGTTTTGATTTTAGATATAGCGCAATAGGCGATATTATCGCTTTTAAGGCCTGGCTTGCCGCCCAGTACGCCGCTGGAACCCCCGTCATCGTCTGTTACCAACTCGCGACCCCGGTTGTCTCGACGATCACGCCGGAGCTGGTGTACACAGATCCGGTGTATGACCGCACGCAAGCCGATGTAGACCGCGCCCGCACCCTCGCTGCCAAGATCGGCAGTAAGACGGCAACGGCTGCGGAACTGGCCGAGTGGGGCACAGACTTGCGCGGAGCGGTAAACGCCTCCGACCTCAACCGCATTGAGACGGCTACGGCCTTTCTTCAGGATGTACTGGAGGGCTACGGGTACAGCATTACGTTGGTCACAAAGACGGACTGGACGATCACAGACCGGCCTACCGTGGCGCAGCTTGCCCGCATCCGGGGCAACATCAACGCTCTGCAGGCCGGGTTTTATACTCTGCCGGATTGGCGCGAGATCGCGCGGCGGTATCTGTCCAGCGGCGAGGAGGCGACGGACTACGACATACTTAATGCGGAGGAGTACGATCTCCATGCGCTGGGCGTGTGGGTGGAGCGGATGGTAGCGCATTTTGACTTTATGCGCAGCGGCGATCTATATAGTGGGGAGGAGCAGCTATGACAGACAGAGTACCAACTTACCCCGGGCGGATACGGCTTGCGCCCGTAACGGGGCAACCAAACGTATACGACCTGACACGGGAGGACAGCCCGATTACAGCTGGCGACGCACTCAACAAAGCCAATCTGCTGCCGGACAGTGTAGCGACGGCCCTCGGCTTGACGGGTAATCCGCAGATTAAGGATGCGCTGATGGCGTTGCAAGTGTACGCAGACAGTAGATTTGTAACAGGCTCATACACGGGTGATGGTACTGCATCTCGCACGATATCGCTCGGTTTTACGCCGCGGGCAGTACAGGTATTGTGGTATGGGTACGCTGCCGCCACGCGCAGCAGCAGTTTTGAGCATCTCGGCGGGCTGGCCGTAACAGGCGTACCGGCCAAAGCGGGCGACTACAGTGGCTACCCGAACATTGTGGAGATAACAACCAACGGATTTAAGGTGTTTTACGACGGTAGCGGCTTGCGGACAAATATGGCATCCAGCCCCTATACTTACATGGCGTGGAGGTGACTTATATGTATATCACTCAAAGCAAGACCACATCCTCGGTACAAATCCCCGACAGTTATCCGCTTACGGACGAGCAGGCGGCGATTGTGCAGGCGCATTACCCCTACTTTGACCTAACAGTTGAGGACGGCGCAATCACCGCAATTACACCCACGGAGCCGCTCGCGCCGACAGACCCCGAGCCCTCTCCGCCCACTGCTGAGGAGCAGCTCCGCGCGGACGTGGACTACATCGCGGTTATGACGGGGGTGGCGCTATGAGCGTGTATGAGATGGCGCAAAAATACTATCCCGTGCTCTGGCCGATCGAGCGCTTGCAGGCACTGCTGGAGGCCGGTAAGATCACGCAGGACGAGTACGACACATTGACGGCCACGCCGACCGAAACGGCGTAAACATATAACGGACAGGGCATAGCCCGGAAAGGAAATCATTATGAGCAAGAACACCTACATCGAAAATCAGCAGGCAGTAACCTCCATCAAAAAGCGTGTCGTGGAAAACGGCGCGGAGCGGTACGAGGATGCGGATGTCGGCGTACAGCTCGACATCTATGACCAGACGCACGGCCTCAAGCATGACGATCTGGCGCGGGCGCAGTTTTATAAGCACCTTGGTATCACCATGAGCATGGAATATCGCAAGCTGCTCGAGGGCTAAGCAACGGGGGTGGGCAACCGCCCCTTAAATTTTGACATCAGGGGGAGCGTATGCAGACGCTTATTGACTTTGCAATCCACTATTGGGCGCAGATGTTATTTACCGCGATGTCGGGTGGTGTCGGTTACCTTTTTCGGCGCGTGGCGAAAAAGCTTGAACGCAATGAGCACCGCCAGAGCGCGATGGAGAACGGCATTCAAGCGCTGCTGCGCGACAGGATCGTGCAGGCGTATTATCATTATCACGACGACAAAGGCTTTATCACGCTGCACGGGCTCGAGGCGGTGGACAAGATGTACGCTGAGTACCACAACCTCGGCGGGAATGGCACGGTCACGAAACTGTGGGAGGATATGCACCGCATGGAAGTGCGTGACGATTAAAAGGAGTCTTACACATGGCAAATAAAATTACAGCGGGCACTATCGCCCGCACGATTATCCTTGCGCTTGCGCTTATCAATCAGGTGTTTACCGCCTCCGGGCATACTGTAATCCCGATTGATGACGAGACCGTCAACACACTGGTGTCCACGGCATGGACGGTTGTATCTGCTGCCGTGAGCTGGTGGTACAACAACAGCTTTACTAAGGCGGCGCGCATCGGCGACGCGGCCAAGGACGCGGCGATCGGGGGGATGACGGATGAAAGCATCTGACCTTTGCGCGAAGGCGCTGAACATTGCGCAGCACTACAATACATATTACCTTTGGGGGACATTCGGAGCGCCCCTCACCGGCGAGCTGATCACCACCAAGGCGAAGCAGTACCCCGACTATTACAGCGCGGAGAAGCGCGAGAAGATGGCCGTACGGGCAGCTCAGGGCAACTACTGGGCGTTTGACTGCGTGGGGCTCATCAAGTCCATCCTGTGGGGCTGGTGCGCGAACCGCAGCCGCGCTTATGGCGGCGCGACCTATGAGCGCGACGACATCCCGGACATTGACGCGAACACGATGATCGGGCGGTGCTCCGGGGTATCGACCGACTTTCGCGGCATTGTCCCCGGCGAAGCCGTTTGGATGCAGGGGCACATCGGAATCTACATCGGCGGCGGGAAGGTCGTGGAGGCCACCTCCGCATGGGACAGCGGCGTGCAGATCAGCGCGTGCGGTAACCTCGGGACCATCAGTGGACTGCATACGCGCAGCTGGACAAAGCACGGTAAGCTGCCGTGGGTGGATTATGGACAGGATACAGCTACTGCGAAAACGGAGGACAACGAAGTGGTGCAGACAAAGAAAATGATGATCGACGGCGTAGTGCTCGATGTGCCGATCATCGACAAGGACGACAAGTACTATGTGCAGATCAGCGCCCTCGGCGCGGCGAAGTACGGTATCGGTTATGACAAGGCACAGGACATGCCGATCCTGATCGCGCCCTACACCCGGACGGATTATGCGTCCGAAAGTGCGGACATTCAGGCGGCCATTAACAAAGTGCAGCAGGCTACCGGCTTTTCCGAGACGACCATCGACTACCTGCTCAAGTATAAAAATGGCGATGCGCTGCTCGGTAAGCTGGCGGCGGCGATGAAGTAAATAGACACAACGAAGCCCGGCATTACCTTGCGTTCCTTGGAACGTTTGGTGGTGCCGGGCTTTTTTAATGAAAAATATTAAAAGTTGACCATTCAAGGTTAACATAGCGCCGAGTAAGGGCATATTAATAGAGACACACGCCAGAGAGAGGTGCGATATGCTTTTACGCTTATGTAAAAAAATACTGATAAAATTCGCCAAAACTATTGAAAAAAAGTTTGCAGATGATACAATAAATGCAAAAGGAGGGAGGATCATGCACCTCACTACCGCTGTTGATGTTGCAGAGTGGTTTTTGTCACAGCAGCAGATGACGCACAAAAAAATACAGAAAATCGTTTATTACGCTTACGCTTGGTATTATGCCTTGACTGGCAACAAACTATTTGATGGAGAATTTGAAGCTTGGATCCATGGCCCGGTTAACCGTCAACTGTATAGTAGATATGCCGGAAATGGATGGAATCCTATTGCGCCGGATAAGGCGCATGGCACTGACATACCGCAGGAGGAAGAGGAGTTTCTGCAGATAATTTACAACGTGTTCGGGGAATATAGCGCCGATGAATTGGAAAGTATGACACACCAAGAAAAACCATGGATTGAAGCTCGTGGTGGCATTCCTGCAAATCAGTCCAGCTGTCAGGTAATTAACGACGAAACAATGAAAAGTTTTTATAGCGAACTCGGAAAGCAGAATCAGATTGAGTAATGGGCAGAGGATTTCAAATAAATGCCACGCCACCTAATGTAAATCTGGTTTCTCAAAACATACCAACTACAGAACTTGAAAGCAAAAATCTGAATGTTTCGTTTTCATTTTCTGACTTTAAGTGTCAGTCTGTAAAAAACGATTGCTTTAACAATAAGTTTCAAAGATTTTCCGATTACGGGAAGTTCGTATCAATGTTTCTTGATAAGTTGTCGAATTTCTCAAACATGTCGGTGCAGGAACTAAAAGAGGGCGGTAAATCCACAAGATGCCATATTATCGATGGAAAGAATCTTGAAATGATGCTGGATATAATGCTTGAGCTTGGCATGCCACAAAACAAGTTAGACCAAATTGAGGATT
This sequence comes from Intestinibacillus sp., assembly GCA_050255995.1. GTDB lineage: Bacteria > Bacillota > Clostridia > Oscillospirales > Butyricicoccaceae > Intestinibacillus. Next base: position 5,469 of record JBFWIM010000057.1, on the reverse strand, counting down.
TTTACGAGCTTACAATATCCGCTGCGAATGGTAGATTTATGGGATATTTTGTTGGAACTGTGTTTTATATCGTCTTCTTCGACCCGCATCATCTGCTCTATCCAAACCTTAAAAAGAGCGCGCATCAGGATCTCTGCAATTCATATGATCCCTGGACAGAATTTTTATCTTAGCATACATATCGAAATCCGCCGCCCCCACCCGGGGCGGCTTTCTTTTACCCTAATGTATACATCCTAATTCTGACAAAACCCGACCTCGCAACCCGGTATTTATGTATAAGCGCACATTGCGCCAACGGGAAAGCGAGGTCTACATGTTCTACATCAAGCTGCTCATCCACAACGAGTGCAAATACCTGCACACCCACCGCACCGCCGTCTACTGTTGGGACTACGCCAGATCGTTCCGGAGCGCGAAGGAGGCACGGGAGTACATGCGGGGGAGACGGGTTGCGCGGGAGTGTCGGTGGTGGGTGGTGGAGAGGTAGCTGGAGGCCGTCCGGGAGGGCGGCTTTTTCTATGCCATCACAATGCCTAAAACCACTGTGTATTTACTGTGTTCATATACTCAGTAAAATACCTTTAAATAGGCTAAAATTCAGTAAGCGCATAAATGATTTTAAAAATCTTAATTTTACGTTAAAGTTAATGTAAATGCGTGAATACGCTTTAAACACGTTAGGGAAAAAGAAAAAGAAGCCTGATTTCTCAGACTTCTTTATGGCGGAGAGTCAGGGATTTGAACCCTGGGTGCGCTCATCACGCACACACGATTTCCAATCGTGCGCCTTCGACCACTCAGCCAACTCTCCATCTTGTTTACTTTTCGCTTGCCAGTCAAGTCAAGCAGCGATATTTATTATATAATACTCGGGTGGTTTCGTCAAGCCCTTTTAACAAAAAGTTCGAAAAAATTATAAATGCAACTTGCAGCGCCGAAACAGGGAGGAACGCCTTGCGGCGCTGCAAATTACGAACAAATTCAGAGTTGATGCTGGTTCTCAGCCTGTCCGAGCTGGATCTGTACCAACTCATCCAGTGTAATGCTGTCAACGACACAGCCTATCGCCTCATTCAGTTTATTCCAAACATATCTTGTAGCGCATGAAGATTCCCTGCCGCAGGGATCAGGATCGTCTTCCACGCATGCAACCGGTGCCAGACTGCCCTCGGTCAGCCGCAGAATCATGCCGACAGAGTATTCCCCGGGAGGGCGGCTGAGGCGGTAACCGCCACGCGCACCTCGCGTAGAACTGACAAAGCCTGCACGGGTCAGCAAGGCAATGATTTGTTCCAGATATTTCTCCGAAATGCCCTGACGTGCCGCAATGACTTTTATCGGAACGGCGGCGCCGGTATCGTGCAAAGCGAGGTCAAGCATTAGGCGAAGCGCATATCGTCCTTTTGTAGAAATTTTCATGAAAAGCACCTGATGTTTGGCGTTAAAAAGGATGTGACATGATAGTGTATCCAGCGGCAGTCAGCGCATTCAGCAGCCGCTGACCATGCTCCCTGCCGCCAACCTCACAGACCAACTGGACGATGGCTTCATCAATATCAAGATCCGCCTGTACACGGTCGTGCTGGAACATGATCACGTTTGCGTTGCACTCGGCGACGATTTGGGCAAAGCGTGCCAGAGAACCGGGCACATCTGGCATAATGGTCGAGAATTTCATGTGACGGCCGCGCGTTACAAGCCCCTTTTCTACCACCTTATGGATAAAGGATACGTCGATGTTGCCGCCGGAAAGGAGACAGACTACTTTTTTGCCCTTGACGTCAACCTTGCCGTTCAGCAGTGCGGCAAGGGATGCCGCGCCGGCCGGCTCAACGACCTGCTTTGTGCGCTCCAGCAGCAGGAGAATGGTCGCCGCAATATCGGCGTCGGAAACCGTAATCATCCGATCTACATATTGATTGATATATTCCATGGTTTTGGCGCCCGGTGTTTTGACCGCGATGCCGTCCGCAATGGTGTGAACATGCTCACATGGAGCGGCGTTTTCAGTGCGGAACGCGTTGGCGATGGCGGGCGCCCCCGACGCCTGCACGCCAATGATTTCAACACGCGGATTGATCTGTTTTGCACAGGCCGCGATGCCGGAAACCAGGCCGCCCCCGCCTGCGGGAACAAAGATCATATCCACGCCAGGCAGATCGCGCAGAATCTCAAGCGCAATGGTGCCCTGGCCGGCCATAACATCCTCATCGTCAAACGGGTGGATAAATTCCGCCCCGGTTTGCTCCATGATTTCACAGGCCTTTGCATAGGCTTCATCATAAATAGCGCCGTGCAGCACAACCTCAGCCCCGTATCCCTCGGTCGCGGAAACCTTGGCGATGGGAGTAGAACGCGGCATGACAATGGTGGACTTGACGCCGACAGAGGTCGCCGCAAACGCGACGCCCTGCGCATGGTTGCCGGCCGATGAGGCGACGACCGCCTTCAGATCACCCTCCTGATACCGCTTCATAATTTTATTGTAGGCGCCGCGCACCTTGAAGGAGCCGGTTTTCTGCTGATTTTCGAATTTGAGATAGACTTCAGCGCCGGTCATGGCAGAGAAGGTATGCGATGTGCTAAGCGGGATAACGTGAATGATATTTTTTAAACGGTTTGCGGCCGCTTCAAAATCTTTAATCGTCAGCATGGTATCGCTCCTTGTAAATAGTAAAATTCTTCTTAAGTTTAGCACTGAATGGGTACAATTGCAAGTTTTTCGCGCACATCCAGAGGAATTCGCGCGAACGCATGAAAATGAAGGGCCAGAAAGGGTTTGCTATTGTGTTTTTGCTGTGCTCTTGATATAATCAATAGTATATAAGCACAAGTTTTGTCGGAAACGGGCGTGCCGCCCGCATAGACGGAGGATATAGGCATGTACGAGGATACCAAAGGCTTTAAGACGGCGATGGTGGGCGGCTTCAACCGTGAAGACGTGCTCCGCTATATTGAACAGGCCGCCAGGGAAAACGCCGATAAATTAGAACAGATGCAGGAAGAGGCGGAACAGGCGCGCACAGAAGCGGACAGGCTGGCAGAGGAGCACGTTTCCCTCAGCCAGAAGAACGCCGAACTGCTGGAACGCCTGGGCGAAATGACCGTTGAAGGCGATAAGCTTCGGCAGGAAGCGGAACGGGCATGCGCGCAGGCGGAGCAGGCTGTCGCGGAGGCGCAGACGCTGCGGGAGCAACTGCTGGCCGTTCAGGCGGAAAACGCCCGGTTGCGCGAGCAGGTGGAAGAGCTGCAGGTACAGGCGAAAGAATATCTTGATTCCAAAGAGCGGCTCGCCGAAATTGAGCTTTGCGCTTATCGCCGCGCCAAGGAAGTGGATGAGCGGGCGCGGCAGGATGCCCAGCGTGTCCGGATGCAGTCGGCGGAACTGATCAGCCAGGTGAAGCGCCAGTTGGCCGATGTGTCGGGGCAATACCGTCTTGCGCAGCAGCGCGCCGTCGGGGAAATGGCGGATGCGGGCAAGCGGGCGCAAGCGGTGCTGGAGCGGCTGGACGCTGTCGTGGATACCTTGGATGAGGTGATGGTCGGGGAACTGTCGAGCGGTCAGGGGGATGCTCCGGAGCGCCCGACGATGTCGGATGCCGCCGAACTGCTAAAAGGAGAAGAATCGGATGCATTATGATATCAATACCGCGGAGCTTTCACAAATTGCACCCAAGCTTCGTGCGGGGGATACGGTTTCACTGACCGGGACGGTATTTACCGCGCGTGATGCGGCGCATAAGCGCATTGTCGCCGCTATGGAGGCGGGGGAACCGCTGCCGTTCGGCCTTGAAGGCGCGGCGATTTATTATGCGGGGCCAACGCCGGCAAAGCCCGGTCAGGTGATTGGTTCCTGCGGGCCGACGACCTCCGGGCGCATGGATCCCTTTGCTCCGCGCTTGCTGGATGCCGGCCTGTGCTGTATGATCGGTAAGGGCGTCCGGAACGACGCCGTCGCGGAAGCGATGGCCCGCAATGGGGCGGTGTACATGGTCGCGGTTGGCGGCGCGGGCGCCTTGATCGCGGGTGCGGTGAAGGCGCTGGAGGTTGTTGCCTATGACGACCTGGGCTGTGAATCGGTCAAACGCCTGACCGTTGAGAATTTTCCGGCAATCGTTGCAATGGACTGTGAGGGCGGCAGCCTTTACCGCGACGGTGCGGCGGAGTGGAAAAACCAATGACAATTTTACTGGATTTGGATGGCACGGTGCTCGACTTTGAACAAAGTGAGCGCCATGCCTTCTTTGCTGCTATGGGCAGCTTTGGCATTGCGGTCAACGAGCGGGATTTCCGCCGCTATCATAATATCAACCGGGAAATGTGGGCCGCCATTGAGCGTGGGGAAAGCACGGGTGAAGAGATACGCCCGCTGCGGTTCCGGCGCACGTTTGAGGACCGGGGCACATGGGACTGGGACGCGCTGAATGCGCGGTACATAGATAGCCTTGCCGGGGCGGGCATACCGTATCCGGGCGCGGTGGATTTTGTCGCGCAGCTGCATGAGCGCTATACCGTTTGCGTTTTAACGAATGGGCTGCGCCGCTCGCAGGAAAACCGGGTTCGGCAGTCCGGTCTTTTGCCCTACATTGACATGATGATCACCAGTGAGGAGGCGGGCGCGCCCAAGCCCGCGGCGGATATGTTCCTCCAGGCGATGGAACGCCTTGGCAGCCGAGACGCCGCGCACTACATCATGGTCGGGGATTCGCTGTCTGCGGATATCGCCGGCGCGCAGCGTGCGGGTGTGAGGGCAATGTGGTATGCACCCTCGGGGGCGAAACCCACGGGTGGGATTCGCCCGGACTGGATTGTCCAGAGTTATGCCGAAGCCGCAGCCACGCTGCTGGATGGAGCGGTTTGGAAAGAAAAGTTAAAGATGATATAAATTGAGCAAATACTAATATAAAATTTATTATTTATGCGAAAATCAGATTGACAGAGACGCGAAACCATTGTACAATAGCATCGTTAAAAATATATCAATCGAGGGATTGCCCCGCCTTCCGGCGGGATGCTGAGAGAGGCGGAGACAGATTGAGATCCTTTGAAACCGATGTGCAGTTATTGAAATACCGTATTCTGAAGGAAGTGGCGGAGCGCGCGTTTTCCGGCAACCTGATGGAATCCTATTACGAAATCCCCAAGATCATTTCTCCCGGCCCCAAATCCACCATGCGCTGCTGTATTTATAAAGAGCGTGCCATTGCGCAGGAACGCGTGCGTCTGGCGATGGGGGGCGACAGCCGTAACCCCAACGTCATTGAAGTCATCCCGATTGCCTGTGACGAATGCCCGGTGGAACGCTACACGGTCAGCCAATCCTGCCGCGGCTGTATTTCGCAGCGCTGCATTAAAAACTGTCCGAAGGATGCAATCACCAAGGATAAAAACGGCAAGGCGCACATTGATCCGGATGTCTGCATCGAGTGTGGGCGCTGCGCCAAGGTCTGTCCTTACGGTGCAATC
>JBFWIM010000056.1:0-11587 GCA_050255995.1 Intestinibacillus sp. | reverse complement strand
AGCCGGCACCCAGTGGGGCAATAAAAAGTATATGAATATGAAGCATCTGGAGGCGGCTGCTGAGGACATTTCCCTTGCCGGCTGACTTCATCTCCTCAGAGACTGCAAACCTTTTTGCGCATAACTCTTGACACTACCAGACATTAAATTCGGTGGAAATGATATTTAATGCGCAAATTATAAAACGCGCCTTGAAGAATGTGCGTTCTGGCGCCAAGAGATTGATCGACTATCCCAGCACCATTGTGGATCATCTACAGCAATTAATTTAATTTCGTACAGTCTTTTATTGCGAATATTTGCGAGGATTTTTCCTCGATATAATAATGTCAAGATTGGTATAATTTAATTTTACCGCTTTAAGGGGGCAAATCCCTCAGAGGGGATGCAAAGCTGTAAATCGCTTTCAGGACATGAGAAAAGAGTCACGTCAGCCTGATAGATACAAGATTCGTGGCTCTTTTCTGCGAGCATCTTGCCTGCCTATGAGTTTTGTTTTCAGTTTGAAGCAATCTCCCATGTGCATAATCTGATGTGGAAATCTTGGAAGCGAAAAAATGCGGCGAAATATTCAACGGCAGTGAATTTAAAAGCTGTGCGACGAAGGCTGTGTCATCGGTGCAATTTGTTTCGGCGAGGTTCGAGCTATTCCCAAAAAACCGGCTGACGGCAGACTGAAAAGCGAACGAAAGAAATTTTAGAACTACAGGAAAAATACAGATTGCCGCGGTATCCTTTTTGGGGAGGAATGATTATGTCTATACGAATTCTGCTTGTCGAGGATGACGAGCATATCTGTAATACAGTCAAAGCCTTTTTATCCGAAGTGGGATATAAGGTGGATGCCTGCGTAGACGGCAACGAAGCTCACGCAAGATTTTACGACAACATCTATCAGCTTGTCATTCTCGACATCATGCTGCCGGGAATAAGCGGGCATGAGCTTTTGCGGGAGTTCCGTAAGCTGAATGATACCCCCATATTGATGATGACCGCACTTTCCGATGATGAAAATCAAATCAGGGCGTTTGATGCGGAAGCGGACGATTATGTGACTAAGCCATTCAAAATCCGGCTTTTACTCAAACGGGTGGAAGCCCTGCTCCGGCGAAGCGGCGCATTGGCAAAGGAAATCCGATGCGGCAAGCTGACGCTTTTGCCGGAGGATTTCAAAGCAGTCTACGGCAGCGAAGAATTGCCCTTGACCCCCAAAGAATTTGAAATCCTCATGCTGTTAGTTCAGAACAGGGGCAGGACGCTCTCTCATGAGATTATCCTATCCCGCGTGTGGGGCTATAATTTCGACGGGGATGGAAACACCGTGCATACCCACATCAAAAATCTGCGGTCGAAGCTGCCTGAGAATATGATTAAGACGGTTCGCGGCGTAGGTTACCGATTGGAGGAAGAAAACGCATGAAGGGAAGCGGAATATTTATCAAGGTATTCATTTATACAATAATGTTCTCCGCATTGCTGGTCGGTGCGACGGCAGCCCTGTTTTCGGCGCAGATTATCTCCTATTATTCAGGCCGGCAACTCCAGGAAATCAGCGGCACATATAAGCAATTAATTGATCGGTCGCCGCCGGGGAATGCCGATATCACTGAGATAGCCAATCAGTTTCACGATAGGAATCAATCCTTTCGATTCTATATTAAAGACGAAGGCGGAAACATTGTTTATGTGACGCCCGGTGCCAATACATCCGGCGGTTTTGACGACGGAACGTCGGAGTTTATGGTATATCTTTATGATGGTTATATGCTCCACGTCTTCAGAGACGACATTTTTTCATTGAAATACGGTAACCTAATAGAGCGGGTTCTGCTTGTTATTTGTATCATGCTTGCTGTCTGCGTCATAGGCGCGATTCTCTTTGCAAGGCAGATGGCGAAACCCATCAAAACTCTGGCAGATAATACGAACAAGATGGCGAGTCTCGAAGAAGTCCCGCCGCCGCCAGAGCGTAAAGACGAGCTTGGTACGTTAGCCCGCGGCGTTCACTCTATGTACAACAAGTTGAAGGAAGAAATCCTGCGGGAACGCGAATTGGAGGAGACACGGCGGTATTTCTTCTCGGCGGCTTCACACGAGCTAAAAACGCCCATCGCGGCGACAAGCGTCTTGCTGGAGGGAATGCTTGAAAATGTGGGTGATTATAAAGACCATCCCAAATACTTGCGCGAATGCATGAGGATGATGGACGCGCAGAGCAAAATGATTTCCGAGATACTGGAGATTGTCAATCTGAACGATGGGAGAATTGCACCTGATCCTGAAAAACTGGACATAGGGCATACGGTCGCCGGTATGCTGCCGGACTTTCAGACACTGTCCGAGCATAATGGTCAGCGTATTGTTATGGATATTCCCGACGGACAGTTCTGCCTTGCCGACCCTAAAATGCTCCAAAAGGCGCTTTCTAACGTCATATTGAACGCGGTGCAGAATACGCCCAAAGGCGGTGAGATTCGGATATGGAGCAAGACTGCGACGAATCTATACCGCCTTTGCGTACGAAACACCAGGGCGAGGATTGATGACGCAGCATTGCCGAAGCTTTTTGACCCGTTCTACCGCATGGATAAAGCTCGGAGCCGAAAAAGCGGACGGAGCGGCTTGGGACTGACCATTGTCCAGAAAACGCTGGAAGCAATGAACATTGATTTTGCTTTAGAAAATACTCGGGATGGCGTTCAGTTTTGGATGGACTTGCCGCAGGCGTAAGCAACCATAAGGAGATAAGGAGAAAACAATGAAAACAGAAAAGCGAAATACGCTTACAATCGTATTATTCGTAATATACATTTTGGTATTGACAAGTGTCATTCTTTTCAAGCTACCATTTTATTCTGGGAAGTCAGACGTGATACGAGTCATCAACCTGATTCCATTCCAAGGGTCCTTCGATGAAAACGGTGTTATTCTTTTGAGAGAAATTATTAATAACATCCTTCTTTTTATTCCTTTGGGTGTCTATATCTGCATGATAAAAAGCGAATGGCGTTTTATGAAAAAAGTTCTTCCGATTATCTATTTAACCTTAGCGTTTGAAGCAATACAGTTCATTTTTGCAATCGGAAGAACCGATATTACCGACATACTCGACAACACGCTTGGAGGGATAATCGGCATTGGTATTTATACTTTATTATTTAAGATTTTTAAAAACAGGACTGTTCAGATTGTAAATATTCTTGCCTTGGCAATCACTGCTTGTGTATTATTGCGTTTTACCCATCTGTTTTACCTCAGTCATTTTGTCATGGGGCAGCCGTTCCGCTGACGTAAACGACCATTCTTTATCACTTTAACCGACAGGGTTAAGGCAACGGACATCAGGCTTTATGGCATGTATGAAAAACGGCGCCGATCCGGGTTTCCCTTTAAAAGTCGCTGGGTAGAAGTACACAAACAGGCAAGGGATTGGACGTTTTAAGGATGTCCGTTGCACTTAATTGATAATACAGGCAATAAACAATATGTCATCTTCGTCAGATAAAAAGAAAACACTACAAACATCCAAGTACAAACTCGGATCTTTGTAGTGTTTTGTCGTTTTCACAAGCTAATGTGGTACGCCGGAAGGGACTCGAACCCCCGACCTACTGGTTCGTAGCCAGTCACTCTATCCAACTGAGCTACCGGCGCATATTTACATTAACCTGTGCCTGCAAAATGCAGGTTTTTGCCGTCTTGTTTGGGCTAAAAGACACATTTTTTTATGTTTTTTAACAAGCCTTAACGCTGACTGCCTATTTAGAATATCATAATGGCGAAAGTTTGTCAATTAAAATTTACAAATCTTCGGGTAATTTTTTCAGGCGCATTGCGGCGTCGTCCGTCCGATATTTGGACATAAGGTCACGGAAAATTTGTCCGTTGGTCGGCGGGGTGTAGGTGACAGCGTTCGCACCGGCATCGATGACGGACAGAATGCTTTCATCAGTCGGGCCGCCGGTTGCGATGATTGGCACCTGCGGGAACTCCCTGCGGATACGATCCACCACGAAGGGGGTGCGTGAGGCGCAGGAGACGTTCAGGATGGTCGCGCCGCTTTCAAGACGGGCGGCAACATCGGTGTATTCGCTCGCGACGGTCATGATGACCGGAATGTCCACACGCTCACGCACGCGCGCCAAAATTTCATTGGAGGTGGGCGCATTGAGCACAACGCCGATCGCGCCTTCAAATTCGGCGTTCATGGCGAGGTTGACGACGCGCTTGCCCGTCGTTGTGCCGCCGCCGACGCCACAGAAGACCGGCACATCGGACGCGGAAATAATCGCGTGGGTGATCGCTGGCTGGGGCGTAAACGGATAGACCGCGAGCACCGCATTGGCGTTGCAGTTGCGGATCAGCGCGATATCGGTCGAAAAGACGATAGAGCGGATCAGCTTACCAAAGATGCGGATGCCGCTGACCTGATCAATGACCTTGGGCATATGAATCATGTGGCGGCGCAGATTGCCCTGAATTTCGGGCGGGATTGTGACGCGCATCGCATCACCGCTCCTCTCCTTTTATATGTTCTCAGTATAACATAAAGGATGCCGGAAATGAATGCAGAAAATTGTAAAAGTGCAAAATCGTTATTATGCAAGACCACCCGCGCGGCGCAGCAGGTCGGCGTAATACTCCTCGCCCTCAACCTGACCGACCGCGCAGATGGAAGCGTTCGAGAAGTCGAGAATGCGGCGGGCAAGATTCAGCACCTGTGCCTCGGTGACCGCGTCATAGCCTGCGACGAGCTCCTCAGGCTGTGGGACATAGCCGAGATACAGCTCATTCCGGCCCAGATGGTTCATGCGGGCCGAGGTGCTTTCAAGCCCCATCAGCATAGAGGTCTTGCGCTGCTCGCGGCACCGGCTCAGTTCCTCACGCGTCGGGCCTTCCGCACAGAAGTTGCGGAGCACCTCGCCGATCAGTTCAATCGCGCGGCGCTCCATCGGTTTGCCGAGCGCGGTATACACGCTGAACATGCCGGTGTCCAGGTGACTGGCCACATAGGAGTAGACAGAGTAGCACAGACCGTTCTGCTCGCGCACGGTCTGGAACAGGCGGGAGGACATGCCGTCGCCCAGAATCGCGCTCAGCATCTGCATGGCATAGCGCTCCTCATGGTTCAGCGGCAGCCCCGGGAAGGCGATGCACAGGTGGCACTGTTCAATATCCTTGGGGCGCGCCAGCACCGCGGTGTGGTAATGCGCGGGCTCAATTTTATTGGTGCCCTGGCCGGGCATGGCCGAAAACAGCTCGCAGATATAGTCCAGCGCCTCGTCGGAAAAGCTGCCGGACAGGGCGATGACCGTATCGTGGGGGCGGTAGTATTCATTGAAATAGCGGTGCAGCGCGTCGCTGTCCATCCGCGCGAGCGTATCGCGGGAGCCGAGAATCGGACGGCCGAGCGCGGAGCCTTCAAAGCAGCTTTCAAACAACTTTTCGGTGGCGACGTCCTCGGGCGTGTCCTCATACATATCAATTTCTTCATAGACCACGCCGCGCTCCAGCTCGATATCCTTGTTGTCAAACTTGGAATGCAGGAACATGTCGGCAAGGATATCCATACCGGTAATCAGATGGGTATCCAGCGTCTTTAAGTAATAGCAGGTGCATTCTTTGGTCGTGAAAGCGTTGAACTGGCCGCCGATCGCATCCATGGCGATAGCAATGTGCTGTGCGGTGCGCTGTTCCGTGCCCTTGAAGATCATATGCTCAATAAAGTGGGAAATGCCGCCGACCGCGGCAGGTTCATAACGGCTGCCATTGCCGACCCAGATGCCGACGGAGCACGAGCGCACATGGTCGATCCGTTCGGAAAGCACGCGTACCCCGTTTGGCAGAACTTTTTTTTCGTACATATCTATATCCCTCAATTTCCTGGTAAAATCCCACATCGGGGAATAAGGGTAGTATAACATATTTTACAGGCATATGAAATACTCCAATTACCACCACAGCATAAGAAATACGGCACAAAAGTAAATTTGCAGTGCGCTTTGAAACGAAAAGCGGGCGCAAAAGACCAGACGGAACGGCGCGGCAAACTTTCGGGCAAAGCAGCGCCATGCCCCGCTGCACAAGGATGCGGGGCATGGCGTGACGGTCAGAAGGGATGGCAGGGGGTCAGGCGACCTGGGAATCTGCTGTGAGCTCCGCCGCACGGCTGTTGATCTCATCGATGTCCGCCACAGCGAAGGCGCTCTGCTTTTTCACCACCTTGACCCAGACAAGCGCGAACGCCACCAATATGACCATAAGGGTGAGGAACAGCTTGTAGATCAGGATGCGTGCGTCGCCCTCGGCGATGTGCCAGATCATATAGACGTTGCCGACGATGCCGAGAATCTGCGGAATGCCGAACAATGTCAGCCGCCTGTTGCGCGCCGGGTGATCGGGGTAGCGTCTGCGCAGTGCGAGCACGGTCAGATTGACCAGAATGTAAGAGGTCAGCCAGAAGCACGACGCCGCCAGCAGCAGATTCCCAAGGCCGGCGCTTGCGGTGAAGCCGGTCACGATCAGGGCGGCGATGCCGCCCGCAATCAGCACGATGCCGCCGACAGGCGTACCGAACCGGTTCTTTTTCCCCAAAACAGACGGCATCATGTCGTTTTCCGCCATGCCGGCCAGAATCCGCGGCACGCTGCTCAGCAGTGTGTTGGCCGTGGAAACGCTGGCCAGCAGGGTGACGAAGGCCATCCAGATCTCGCCCGCGCGGCCCAGCAGGTTGCGCGCAAAGACGATGTGCGGCAGGGAGGAGGTGGAGAGCTCTTCATAGGTGACATAATGGGTCATGCCCGTACCCAGAAGGGACTGGATGACAAACAGCATGACAAGGCCGAGCATCATGGCAAGCATGACGTCACGTTTTGGGTTTTTGAGCTGATTGGCAACCGGGATGACAAATTCAATACCGATGAACAGCCAGAACGCCATGGCGGACAGGCTGACCGCGCCGGAAAAGCTGCCGGCAACAGGAGCGGCCTGTGCGGCTGCGTCCACGGGGGCGCCTGTGCCAAGATGGAAGAAGCTGATCAGGCCCATGCCGATTAATGACAGCAGCAGCAGGGCGACGACCAGATTCTGTATCTTGGAAAACAGGTCGATGCCGCGATAGTTGACAAAGGACAGGATGAACAGAATGGCGACGCTGACCACCGGTGCAGGCAGCATGGGCAGGAACGTTTCGCTAATGACCTGGCCGCACATGGCGACTTCAACCGAACCCGCGAGAATGTTGACAATGACATAGGCCGAGGTGTTCGCGACGATGGAGACGACCGGCCCCAACCCGGCCTTGGTGTATTGCCCCAGCCCGCCGTCCACCTCCGGCATGAGCGCGTGCAGCTCGCCAAACGACAGAGCGAGACAGACGTTCAGCACAAGGACAATGCCCATGGAGAGAACGAACCATTTTCCGGCCAGCCCAACGCCTGTGCCGAGTAGCAACAGGCAGCTTGATGCGACAATCAGACCGACGCAAATGGAGATTGCGCTTGGCAACCCCAGCTTCTTGTGATTCACAGATACCCCTTCTTTCTTTAAAACTCTCAAAACAAAAACGGAGTCCGGCCTTGTATGGCCGGACCCCGTCGTCCGTCGGTTGTTCCGGCTCAGCGAAGCGCCGGTGTATTCCACAGGTTGAGTTTGGTGCCAATCCCTTTCTCGCGCGCATTGCGGTAGACGATCGTGCCCCAGGCCACGTCCTCGGTAGGCATGCCGCCGACCGAATAGATGACGATTTCATCCTTTTGGCGGTGCGCCGGAATTTTGCCGGTCAGCACATCGCCCAGATCGTCGATCTGGCTTTTCTGCATCTTGCCCTCGTGGATGAGATCCATGCAGTGCACGGCCGGAATCGGAATCGTGTTGTAGGCCGGATAGCCCATCTCCTCAAACCACGCTTCGTACAGCATGATGTTGTCCGTGACCATGCGGGCACGGTTTAGGATAAAATCGTCGTCGAAACGGGCGGAGGCCGGGCAGGCAATGACCGCGCCGGGCTTGATCCATTCCTCCCTGATGTAGGGGTACCTGGACGGGTCACCCGTCGGAGCGGAGGTGGCAATTTCCACAATGTCCGCGCCGCGCACGGCCTCCTCCTCGGTCTCCACGATCTGAATGTCCGTGACGCCCGGGTATTTCCCGCGGACATAGGCTTCAAAATTCTTTGCGGAGGGGGAGGTCATGGAAGAGCCCTTGATTCTGAGCGTCGTGATCGTCGGGCGGACGGCCATCATCGCGTCAAACGCGGTCTTGCTCATGACGCCCGGGCCGATGATGCCCGCAACCGCCGCGTCCTCGCGGGCGAAGTATTTGAAGCCCACGCCCGGCACCGCGCCGGTGCGGTACGCGCTCAGGACGTTGGCGGACATATAGGCGAGCGGCGCGCCCGTGTCCTTGTCGTTGAGCGTCAGCATCAGGATGGAGCGCGGCAGCCCCTTCTGCCGGTTTTCCACATTGGAGCCATACCATTTCATGCCCGCCATGTCGAACCGGCCGCCGAGATACGCCGGCATCGCCATAAAGCGGCGATCAGGGCCGTCCTTCGGCATATTGGGGAACTGCGGGCACTCGGGGAAGCTCATCATGACGCCGTGGGAATTGCCGTTTGCGCCGCCCATGCGGTAGTCGCCGAGCTTCATTAGGCGGAACATTTCTTCAATCGCTTCGACGCAGCCCTTCATATCGGTCACGCCGGCCGCGATCATGTCCTCCTCGCTCAAATACAGGAAGTCGATCGTGGTGTCCATCATTGCAGGTTCATCCTTTCACAAGTCCGAAAATAAAAAAATGGACGCTATGCCGCTTGCGCAGCACAACGCCCTTGTTGTGGAATCTACAGCCTGGTTTTGCCATCCATGTTTTCTAAGTTGCTCTTATTCTACCGCGAAATATTTTTGCCGTCCATCTGCAAATATGAAAAAAACAGACGTCTATTTTTGGTCAATTTCCGGAAAAGGACACAAGAAACTTTGCGGTATGTGAAAAATGGACGAGATATTGACAAAGCTGCGCCGCTCAGGTATACTGCTTCCAGAACAAAGGAGGCGATTGGCATGATGGGAGAGCGGCTGTCCTGGCTGCTGCGCGCGCTGGGGATTTCGGGCAAGGAGTTGGCCGAGGCGGTGGGCGTAGATTACTCGACAATGAGCAAATGGCGGCGCGGCAGGCGCACGCTGAAGCATGGCTCGCCCTATGCGGCGGCGATTGCGGCTTTTGCGCTGAACACGCCCGCCGAGCGGGAGACCCATGTGCTGCGCGATATGCTGCGGGAGGCGTATCCGCAGCTGGGCGCAGCGGACGAGAAGCAGCTCCAAAACGCGCTCGGCCTGTGGCTGACCGTGCCCGGCCTGCCGGAGGGCGAGGCAGCGCGCGGATCCGGCGGCGTGTTTGAGGTGCCGGTCGAAACCTGCACGGGAATTGAGAATATGTTCGATGCGCAGAAGCGCTTTTTTGACCTGCTGCGCGAGCTGCCGCCCGGACAGGTGGTCACGGTGACCGATTTCTGTGCGGTGGACTGGAGCCGCGTCGACCGCACGCTGATTGAGGACGGGCTGCGGAATAATATCGAGAGCATTTCCGGCGGGCATACGACGCGCATCGTCGACCAGCTTACCGAGACCTACCGCCCCTGGGATCTGATGTTCCAGTGGCTGCCGATGTATCTGCAGGAGGGCGTCTCTTCTTATTTCTACCGCAATCCCAAGCCCTTTCCGCTGCGGCAGAACCTGTTTCTCATCAAGGACCATGCCGCGCTTATTATGTCCAGCACGGAGGCCGCGCCCGGGCAGGTGATCACCTCGTTCTACCGCGAGCCGGAATATGTGCGGCTGTTCGGCACGTTTGTGGATATTGTCATGCGCGACGCGCATCCGATGATCGAGACGATGGAGGTCGCCCGCATCGATGTGTTTCTGGACATTATTGACCGGCATATGAAGAGCGCGCGTCTGCTCTATATGATCAACCGCCTGCCCACCTTTCGCAATATGCCGTCCGCGCTGCTGGAAGAGGTGCTCCGCGAAAACGGTGCGGAAGACGCCCTGTACGACCGCTGCATGGCGGCCTGGCGCAAAAGCGCCTCGACGCGCGGTCGCTGCGAAAGCCGACAGATTTACGATCTCGACGCGATCGAGCGCGCCGTCCGGCAGGACTGGATCGTCGATTATGACCTTTCCGCCGTCGCCGGACGGCCGATCCGCATCCCGCGCGCGCTGTTTATCCGGCAGTTGGCGCATTTGTATGAGCACATGCGCGACGAGCACTATACGCTGGTCGTGTATCCGTTCACACGGCTCGGCATGGAGGTGCTGCCGCCCTGCAACATCATTGTGCAGGACGACAGTCTGGTGGGCGCGTGGGATGCGGAGCGGTATGCCCGCCGTATGTACAGCGAGGATTTCTCTATTGTAAACGGCTTTTACGCGTACGCGGAATCCGTGTGGGCGCATATCTCGCCGGTATGCAAGGAAGAGGCCTGGGGGAAACGCAGAATTGGCGCGTTATTGGCAGACTAGAGCGCGTATATTGCGGGTTCTCAACGATGGACAAAAAATAGACAGCATTTTTTAGCCATACCGTCCATTGACGGCAGCTGGGCAAATGCGGTATTCTGATAGCAGCCAGAACGACGGCGTTCGGATGGGGAGTTCCCCCGCCCGAACGCCGTTTTTTCAGTTGCAACTGTTTTTGGAGGATAGGAGTGAGTACCGTGCGAATTCAGGAACATCCTGTTTTGGGCGTTTATGAAAAGGGCCTTGTGGTGACTTTCACGCTTGACGGCAGGGAAATGACGGGCTATGAGGGCGAGCCGATTGCTGCGGCGCTGCGCGCGGCGGGCATTTTGCGTCACCGCCACACCCGCAGGACCGGCGAGGCGCGCGGCGTGTTCTGCGCCATCGGCCGCTGCACCGACTGCGTCATGGTGGTGGACGGCGTGCCGAACATCCGCACCTGCATCACGCCGCTGCGGCAGGGCATGGCCGTCGAAACCCAGTACGGCGTGGGCGCAAAGGAGGACGCGAGATGAAACGATACGAACTGATTGTCATCGGCGCGGGCCCCGCGGGCCTTTCCGCTGCGGTGGAGGGCGCGAAGGCCGGGATGCGCGTCATTGTGTTCGACGAGAACGCGCGCCCGGGCGGCCAACTCTTTAAGCAGATCCACAAATTTTTCGGCTCAAAGGAGCACAAGGCCAAGATCCGCGGCTTCCGCATCGGCGAGATGCTGCTGAAAGAGGCCGAGGAGGCCGGCGTGGAAGTCCGGCTGAACGCGACAGTACTGGGCATTTTTCCGGAAAGGCGCGTGACCGTGCGCTGCGGGGATCATATTGCGCAGTACGCCGGCGATAATATCGTCGTCGCGACCGGCGCGGCCGAGAACATGGTGCTGTTTGAGGGCTGGACGCTGCCGGGCGTCATCGGTGCGGGTGCAGCGCAGACCATGATGAACCTTCACGGCGTGCAGCCGGGGCAGAGGGTGCTGATGGTCGGCTCCGGCAACGTCGGTCTGGTTGTTTCCTACCAGTTGATGCAGGCGGGCTGCGAGGTCGCCGCGCTGATTGACGCCGCGCCCCGCGTGG
>JBFWIM010000055.1:0-11602 GCA_050255995.1 Intestinibacillus sp. | reverse complement strand
GCACCTGCTCCAGTGCGCGCACGCCGGCCTCACGGGTGTATCCCTTAATGATGGCGTGCAGCACCTCGTCGGAAACGATCAGGTTGGTCTTTTTGAGTCCGTGCTTTTTAATCTGCTGGGGTAAAAGGTGCCGCTTGGCGATCTGGAGCTTTTCTTCCTCGGTATAGCTCGAAAGCTCGATGACCTCCATGCGGTCCAGCAGCGGACGCGGCACCGTGGAAAGGTCATTCGCCGTGGTCACAAACAGCACGTCCGACAGATCAAACGGCAGCTCGATATAATGGTCACGGAACGCGTTGTTCTGCTCGCTGTCCAGTACCTCAAGCATGGCTGAGGCCGGGTCACCGCGGAAATCGTTGCCCATTTTGTCAATTTCATCGAGCAGCAACAGCGGATTGCTGCTGCCTGCCTGCCGCATCGCCGCCATAATGCGGCCGGGCATCGCGCCGATATAGGTTTTGCGGTGGCCGCGGATATCGGCCTCGTCACGCATGCCGCCGAGCGACATACGCGTATATTTGCGGCCCATGGACTCGGCGATGGACTTAGCAATAGAGGTCTTGCCAACACCCGGGGGGCCCACCAGGCAAAGCACCTGTCCCTTGAGATCGGGCGCAAGCCCCTTAACTGCGATGAACTCCAGAATACGTTCCTTGACCTTTTCCAAGCCGTAATGATCGCGGTCCAGCACCTTGCGGGCGCGTTCCAGATTCAGCTTGTCCTTGGTCTTTTTGTTCCAGGGCAGGTCGATACAGGTATCAAGATATGTACGGACAACCGCACCTTCCGCCGTCGCGCCGCCGAGCTTTGCCATGCGGTCTACTTCGCGCAGCAGCTTGTCCTCGGCCTCCTGCGGCAGCTTCAGCGCGAGCACCTTGTTTCGGTACTCCTCCGCCTCAGCCGTGATATCCTGCTCGCCCAGCTCATTCTGTATGACCTTGATCTGCTCCCGCAGGTAATAATCGCGTTGGTTTTTATCGACTGCGCTTTTGAGCTCGTCCTGTATTTCGTTTTCGAGCTTTAATATCTCAATCTCGTCGGCGAGCAGACGGATGATGCTGGTCAGGCGGCGAATCGGATCGAGCTCCTCCAGAATTTCCTGCTTGACTTCGAATTCCACCGAGAGATTCTGCGCAATGAAGTCGGCAAGATAGCCGGGCAGCCCACCAGATGCAACGGTCACGACCACATCGTTGGAAATGCGCTGCGCAAACTGTGCGTATTGATCAAAACGATCCTGCACCGTGCGGATCAGCGCCTGTTCGCGGCGTGCCGGGACAGTCACAGGGTAGTCGTGCAGCACCTCGACCTCAGCGAACATACAGGCGGGATCGCCTTCACCAATTGTATAGGCGTGCGCTATCGCGCGGGCGCGTCCCTCAACCAGGACGCGGATGTTGTCGCCCGGCAAACGCAGAATCTGCTTCACAACGCAGATTGTGCCAATCTGATACAGATCCTCCG
Organism: Intestinibacillus sp.; assembly: GCA_050255995.1. Lineage (GTDB taxonomy): Bacteria > Bacillota > Clostridia > Oscillospirales > Butyricicoccaceae > Intestinibacillus. Next base: position 10,138 of record JBFWIM010000055.1, on the reverse strand, counting down.
GCCCGGGTTCGTCTATCTTAAGTTCCTTCTGCGCGGTCAGAAACAGAACCTGCTCGTCCTTCATCGCTGCTTCCAGCGCCTTAATGGACATCGCGCGGCCCACGTCAAAATGGATCAGCATTTCCGGGAATGCCGTCAGGCCGCGAAGCGGCAGGACTGGCAGCAACCGGGTAGCTTTCTCTTCATGCTCTGGCATATTTTCAACTCCTCATAAGGGGGGTTTGTGCGTGCAAATGTTTACTTGTTCCAGTATAGTATAGTCCGGCCCGTTTTGCAAGCGGTATCCTATCCCAAAACAGGCAAAAGGGAGCGTGGTAACCAGTACCATCGCCCCCCAAATTTTAAAAAACCAAAACTTTTATCCGGCAAACTCCGTTGGCTGCGGTTTGTCGCCGTGCGGCGCGCCGCGTTCAATGGCCGGCTTTTCGGTACGTTCAACAACACCCTTGGTGATGCGAACGGTACGGATGCTCTCATCTGACGGAATCTCAAACATGATCTCCGTCATCACATCCTCCAGAACGCCACGCAGTCCGCGCGCGCCGGTCTTGCGCTCGGTCGCAATCTGCGCGACGCGTACCAGCGCCTCCCGGTCAAACTCAAGCTGGACGCCGTCCAGCTCAAACAGTTTCTTGTACTGTTTGACCAGCGCGTTGCGCGGCTCGGTCAGGATGCGCACCAGCGCCTCCTCATCCAGACTGTCTAGCGCGACTATCGCGGGCAAACGGCCAATCAGCTCCGGAATCAGGCCGTATTTCATGAGGTCATGCGGTTCAATCTGCGCGAGCAGCGCAGAAATATCCTTTTCCTCCCGGCTGTGAACCTGCGCGCCGAAGCCTACCCCCTGTTTGCCTGTACGGTTCTGGATGATCTTTTCAATCCCGTCAAATGCGCCGCCGCAGATGAACAGAATATTTGTCGTATCGATTTGAATGAAATCCTGATGCGGATGCTTGCGGCCGCCCTGCGGGGGAACGTTCGCCGTGGTGCCCTCGAGCATTTTGAGCAGCGCCTGCTGCACCCCTTCACCCGAAACGTCACGGGTGATCGAGGGATTCTCGCTCTTGCGCGCAATCTTGTCAATTTCATCGACATAGATAATGCCGCGCTCTGCCAGCTCCACGTCAAAATCAGCCGCCTGTATCAGGCGCAGCAGAATGTTTTCCACATCCTCACCGACATAGCCCGCTTCGGTCAGCGTCGTTGCATCCGCGATGGCGAAGGGTACCTTGAGCGTCCTTGCCAGCGTCTGCGCGAGCAGCGTCTTGCCGGAACCGGACGGACCCAGCATAAGGATGTTGCTCTTTTGCAGCTCCACATCGTCGCCGCCCAAAAAGATTCTCTTATAATGGTTGTAAACCGCTACGCACAGCGCCACCTTGGCCTTATCCTGCCCGATCACATATTGATCGAGCGTTTCCTTCAGCTCTTTAGGGGTGGGCAGGTCGGTCGCCTCCTCGGGAAGCGCTTCCTCATATCCCTGTGCGGGTACGGTCGGATGGTGGATGCCAAAATCCTCCTCGAGGATACTGCTGCACACATTGATGCACTCGTCACAGATATAAACACCGGGACCCGCGATCAGCTTGCGCACCTTATCCTGCGTTTTTCCACAGAAGGAGCACTTCAGCCCTCTTGTATCGTCCTTGTTCGGCATAATTCACCTCAGAAATCGTCCTGTGTCGCAAACAGACAAACCATCGGAGCGGATAAGCGCCCCGATGGTCCGTCCTGATACGCTTTGATTATCGCTTGTCGAAAACCTTATCGATCAGGCCGTATTCCACGGCCTCGGCCGCACCCATGAAGTTGTCGCGGTCGGTATCCCGCTCGATAATTTCGAGCGGCTTCCCGGTATTCTCCGCCAGGATGTGGTTCAGTTTGTCACGCGTCTTCAGAATCCAGTCGGTGTGGATTTTCATATCCGACGCCTGGCCCCTTGCGCCGCCCATCGGCTGATGAATCATAATTTCGCTGTTTGGCAGCGCATACCGTTTGCCCTTGGCGCCCGCTGCCAGCAGGAACGCGCCCATGGAGGCAGCCATACCGATACAGATTGTGGAAACATCGGGCTTGATATAGTTCATAGTGTCATATATCGCCATACCCGCCGTGACAGAGCCGCCGGGACTGTTGATGTAGAACGAAATGTCCTTATCCGGATCCTGTGCCTCCAAGTAAAGCAGCTGCGCCACCACCAGAGAAGCGGTCACATCGTTGACTTCCTCGGACAGAATAATAATACGGTCGTTCAGCAGACGGGAATATATATCATATGAACGCTCGCCTCCACGGTTTGTAGGCTCAATTACCATTGGTACCAGACTCATAGTACAACACTCCTTTCGATATCTTCCCAGTATATAGAAGATATGTATCCACATCTTCCCGGTTTATGCCTTTTGGATTACGCCTGCTCCTCGGCGGCTTCCTCGGCATCTGCTTTTTTCTTGCTCTTCTTGGTGACCTTGGCGCTCTCCTTGACCAGATCAAGCGCCTTCGTCAGGCGCAGATCGCTCTTCAGAGCGTCCGCGGAAACGGCCTTCTTGACCTTCTCCAGCTCCAGCTTGTAATTCTCGGCCATCTTCGCATACTCTTCCTCAAGCGTCGCATCGTCGATGTCGAGGTTCTCAAGGTCGGCAATCTTCTGCAGTGCAAGCCGAACCTTGACCTGACGCTCCGCCTGCTCACGGAACAGCTTGCGGAAAGAAGCCATGTCCATGCCGTTCATCTGCACGTACTGCTCCAGACCCATGCCCTGCATCTGCATGCGGTAAGCAAAGTCCTGAACGATATTGTCGGTCTGAGATTCGAACATGGCCTCCGGGATATCGGCCTGCATCTCGCCCGTCAGGGTATCGAGCAGCTGCTCCTCAAAGTTGTGGTCAACCTCCTGCTGGCGCTCGCCAGTCAGCTTGTCCTTGATCTCCTTTTTGAGATCGTCCAGCGTCTCGCAGCTCTCGGAAACGTCCTTGGCAAACTCATCGTCGAGCTTCGGCAGAACGGTTTCCTGCACCGCGTGCACCTTGCACTTGAATACCGCCGGCTTGCCCTTCAGCTCTTCGGCGTGGTACTCCTCCGGGAAGGTCACATTCACATCAACCTCATCGCCCGCCTTGACGCCGACGAGCTGCTCTTCAAAGCCCGGGATGAAGGAGCCGGAACCCAGAGACAGGTGGTACTCTTCGCCCTTGCCGCCTTCGAACGCCACGCCGTCCACGAAGCCCTCAAAATCAATGACGACGGTGTCACCGTTCTTTGCCTCGCGCTCCACGGTCTCGGTGCGCGCCACGCGCTGCGCCATACGCTCCAGCTCAGACTTCACGTCAGCCGCCAGAACCTTGACCTCATCCTTCTCAGCCGCAAGACCCTTGTACTCGCCCAGGGTGACTTCCGGCTCGACGGGAACCTTGGCGACGAACACAAAGCCGCCCTCCTCGGGGATGTCCTTCATTTCAATATCGCCTGCGCCGACCGGCTTGATGCCGGACTCAGCGACCGCCTTATCATATGCGTCGGGATAGCAGATATTGACTGCATCTTCAAAGAATACACCCTCGCCATACAGCTTCTCAATGAGGTGACGGGGCGCCTTGCCCTTACGGAAGCCCGGGACGGTAATATTCTTGCCGCTCTTCTTGAAAGCTGCCTGCTTGGCGCTCTCGAGTTCCTCGGCTGATACAGCAATCGTCAGAGCAACAATGCTCTTCTCCTGCTTTTCAACGTTTTTCAGTTCCATTATAATTTTTTCCTCCTAAAATTATATCCAATCTATTCTATCAGAAGATTGCAAAAAATGCTATATATTTTTTCTATTTTTTCAGTAAAACGGGGGCAAAATCCACGTGATCGCCCGAAACCAGTGTAAATTCGATGCCGTAATGGTTACCTTCCACCGCAAAACGCAGACTGTCGGAATGCAGGTGCCCATAAATGCAGCGTGAGACACCGTAACGCGCCATAAGATCAATAATTTCGCGGCAGCAAAAATTGCTGTAAAGCGGCGGATAATGTAGAAAGCAGTAAATTTCACCAGGGTTTTGCTTCTGCGCCGCCTTTAGCGAAGTTTCCAGCCGCAGCAGCTCGCGCCGGAAAATCTTTTCGTCGTGGCTCTCCTTGAAATCCTCTTCAAAAAACCAGCCGCGCGTGCCGCACAGCGCGGTTTCTCTATAGAAAAAGCAGTTGTTGAACAAAAACTCCATATTCTCCAGCCGGTTATCAGCCAGAAAGGCGTTCATTTTACTGATTGTGTTCCACCACAGGTCGTGATTGCCCTTGAGGATGATCTTGCGGCCGGGCAGACGGTTCAAGAACAGGAAATCCTCCCGCGCCTCCTGCAGGTCAATGCCCCAGGAAATATCTCCTCCAAGGACGACCGTATCCTCCGGCTGCACAACCGCCAGCCAGTTTTTCTCGATTTTTTCCATATACCCCTGCCAGCGTCCGCCGAAAATATCCATCGGCTTGGCGACGCTGTGCGAGAGGTGCAGATCCGCAATGGTGAATAACGCCATATAATGACCCGCCTTACAAATCGCGCAACAGGTCAGTTGTACCCAGGATATCGTCCTTGTCCACCACCATGTCAAAGCGCGGCGTTTTACCGGACAGCGCGGCCAGCGGCGACGGCGCCGGAACGCCGGTCATGCCCGAAAGCTGATCCAGCAGCTCCACGCCGTCCGTCGTTACGGTACCGCCCAGCGCCTCAATGACGCTCTGGCAGAATTTAAACGGCGAGGCGGTAGAAGCGATGACGGTCGGGGTCTTGTCGCCGGTCGCGGCGCGGTAATCCTCATATACCCGGACCGCGACAGCCGTGTGCGTATCGGAGAGATAGTTCTCCTCCTCAAACAGGCGGCGGATGGTTTCTGCCGTCTGGCTGTCGTCTGCACAGCCCGCGTCAAAATCCGTCTCCACTGCGGCGAACAGCTCGCGCGGCAGCGTGTACTTACCGCCCGCAGACAGAGCCGCCATCATTTCCGCAACCGCTTTGTCATTCTGCCCGGAAACATAGAACAGTAAACGTTCCAAATTGGAAGAAATCAGGATATCCATCGATGGCGATGCCGTTGTGAAAAAGTCGCGGTTGCGGTCATAGGTGCCGCCCTTCTTGAAGAAATCGGTCAGGACGTTGTTGCGGTTGGACGCGCAGATAAACTTCCCCACCGGCATGCCCATCTGTTTGGCAAAGTAGGCCGCGAGGATGTTGCCGAAGTTGCCGGTCGGCACGCAGACATTGATCTTATCGCCCATTTTGATTTCGCCGCGGCTGACCATATCACAGTACGCCGAAACGTAGTAGGCAATCTGCGGCGCGAGACGGCCCCAGTTGATGGAGTTGGCCGAAGACAGGGTCATGCCCTGCCGGTCGAGCTTGTCCAGCGTCGCCTTGTCGGTAAAGATGCGCTTGACTGCGCTCTGCGCATCGTCGAAGTTGCCGCGAATCGCGCAGACTGCGACGTTTCCGCCCTCCTGCGTGACCATCTGCAGCCTCTGAATCGTGCTGACGCCGTCCACCGGATAGTAAACCATGATCTTGGTGCCGGGCACGTCCGCAAAACCATCCAGCGCGGCCTTGCCGGTATCGCCCGAGGTCGCCACCAGAATGCAGGCCGTGCGGGTCTCGCCGGTCTTGCGCAGGGACGCGGTCAGCAGATGCGGCAGCATCTGGAGCGCCATATCCTTGAACGCACAGGTCGGACCATGCCACAGCTCAAGCATATATTTGCCGTCCCGCAGCTTTACGACAGGCGCGGTGTCCGCTCCGCCGAACTTTTCGTCGGCATAGGCTTTATCCGCGAAATCCTTCAGCTCTTCGGGCGTGAAATCGGTCAGGTATTTACCGAGAACAAAGGCCGCGCGTGCCTTGTAATCCATGCCGAGCAGCGCCTTCCAGTCGTCCCCGGAGAGCTGCGGGAACGCGGTCGGGCAGTAGAGACCACCGTCCGGCGCGATGCCGGTGGCGATTGCCTTGGCTGCATTGACGCGCAGGCTCTTGTCCCGTGTGCTTACATACTCCATTTCTATCCTCCAGAATCAATAATTTCTATGCCAAAATCGGAACGCATTCTCATAAAAAATGGCGTTAACCGTGGATTCTCTGTAATTTTTCCGCAGCAGCGCTTCCGCCAGCAACGGCATGTCTGTGACCGTGCGGATGCCCAGCGGCAGAACGTCGCAGCCGTCAAAATCCGCGCCCAGCGCAAGATGGTCTTCGCCGCCCAGCGCGCAGAAATGCTCGATATGCCGCACCACATCGTCCGGCGTGCATTCTCCCCCCGGCTTTACAAAATCGCCGTACAGATTGATGCCGGTCAGGCCGTCCGCCTGCACAATCGCCCGAAACTGCTCATCGGTCAGATTGCGGAAGTGACCGCACACCGCACGGCTGTTGGAGTGGCTCGCGATGAACGGTTTTTCACTGGTTTCCGCCACATCCCAGAAACCCGCCTCCGACAGGTGAGAAACATCGGGGACAATGCCGCATGCATTCAGTTCCCGCACGAGTGCCTTGCCCGCGGGTTTCAGTCCGCGCTGCTGGTCCATTCTGGCCGGGGTGCCGTAGGCGTTGTCATAGTTCCAGGTAATGGTGACGATACGCACGCCCGCTTCCGCAGCCTTCCACACCGCCTCCGGCCCGCAGAGAATATCGGCGCCTTCAATGCTCAGGAACGCCGCAGCCTTTCCCTGCGCCGCCGCAGCGTCCAGATCGGCCGCCGAACGGCACGGCATCAGCCAATCCGCGTTTGCGGCAAACTCCGCGCGCGCAGTCTCCAGCATCGCGGGGAGCCGTCCTTCCGGCGGCAGGTCGAGCAGGCTGCGCCGCGTGCCCCCGGCCTCCGGATACCCGGGTTCACGCGCGCCGCAGAACAGCGCGAACACCTGCGCGTACGGCGCATATCCCGCCGCCCTGCGCTTGTCGATTGCGAGATCGTTCTCCCGCAGATGCTTTCCGGTTTCGTAGCACTCATACAGCGTATCGCAGTGCAGATCAAACAGCTTCAAAAGCCCTCTCCCCTTTTATCCTTCAAACGCGTTTTCCAGGTGCTGAATCGCACGCGGCAAAGCCGCGCCCTTCGGCCAGTAGACCTCGATCACATCAAAGCGCGGCTGGAGCGCAGACGGATTTGCCACGAGCCATGCGAGCGAAGCGGCAACCAGGCGCCGCTGCTTTTGCAGCGTGACAAATTCACGCGCTTTGGCAAAATGCCCGTCCGCCCGGGTTTTGACCTCAATGAAGGCCACGTATCCGCCGCACTCCGCAATCAGGTCGATTTCCCCCTGACGCACGCGAAAATTGCGCGCCAGAATGGTGTAGCCGTTCCGCTCCAGATATCCGGCCGCGAAGTCTTCGCCCTGCCGTCCGGTCTCGCCCGGCGTCCTCATGGCGTCCGTTCCCGGGCCGCGAAGTATTTCTTCAGAAAGCTCATGCGGTGGATCGGACTGGGGCCGTATTGGTCGAGCGCTGCGTAATGCGCCTTTGTACCATACGCCTTGTGCTGTTCAAAGCCGTACTGCGGATATTGGAGCGCCAACTCGCGCATCATCCGATCCCGGGTGACCTTGGCGAGCACGGACGCCGCCGCGACCGAGGGCACCTTCGCATCGCCGCCGACCACGCACTCAAACGGGATGGAAAGCCCCTTTACACGGTTCCCGTCCACAAAGGCAAAGTCGGCCGGCAGCGCAAGCCCCTCTGCCGCCTGCTTCATCGCGAGGAACGTCGCGTTCAGGATATTGATTTCGTCGATGGTCTTTTCATCCACTGCGGCGACGCTCCAGGCGACTGCCGTCTCGCAGATGATGCTATAGAGCGCTTCGCGTTTTTTTTCGGTCAGTTTTTTGCTGTCGTCAAGACCGTCGACTGTAACAGCATATGGCAAAATGACAGCTGCCGCCACCACCGGACCGGCGAGCGGCCCGCGCCCTGCCTCGTCAATACCGCAGACGGCCTTATACCCCTGCGCCCTGGCGCGCTGCTCATACTCCCAACTGGTTGTCATGCGTAGTCCTCCGGAGCTTCGAGTGAAATGCGCCCAAGCACGCCGCCGCGGAATTCATCCAGCAGTACGCGCGCCATGCGTTCGGTGTCGATCTCGCCGCCGGAAATCAGGAAGCCGCGCCGCCGCCCGGCCTGCTGCAGCAGCGTATAGCCGGGAAAATCGTCTCCCGCCGCTGCCGTGATATCGACCTGATAGCGCGCGGTGATGGTCTCCGGCGCGTGCTGCGCAAGCAGCTCCATCAGCTTGCAGGCCAGCGTTTCGACATCCAGAATGTCGTCCTTGACCGCGCCGGTGCACGCGAGCAGAATGCCGGTGCGCTCGTCGTCAAACTTCGGCCACAGGATGCCGGGCGTATCAAGCAGATCGATGCCCGTATCCACACGAAACCACTGGGAGCCGCGCGTCACGCCGGGTTTATCTGCAGCCTTGGCCGACTTGCGGCCGAGAATCCGGTTAATAAACGTGGATTTACCGACGTTCGGGATACCGACGACCATCACGCGGACAGCCTTGCCGACCTGTCCCTTGGCCTCCCACTGCGCAATCTTGTCGCGCAGCACCTCGCGCGACGCGGCGGAGAACCGCGCCGTGCCCTGCCCGGAGCGGCTGTCCGTCTCCAGCACAGCCCAGCCCTTTGCTTTAAAAAACTGCATCCAGCGGCGCGTTGACTCCGGATCCGCCAGGTCAATACGGTTCAGGATCACCATGCGCGGCTTTCCCGCCGCCAGTTCGTCCATATCGGGGTTGCGCGACACCATGGGGATGCGCGCGTCCACTACCTCGCAAACAAGGTCAATATTTTTAATGTTCTCCTGCATCTGCCGGCGCGTTTTGGTCATGTGGCCGGGATACCATTGGATATTCAAGAGATTCCTCCAATCCGGTCGGGCGGGAACACACGCGCGAGCACATGCCCCAGAATATAGCGCGTGTCCACCATACCGAGCGAAGCGATGCGGCTGTCCGAGCTGTGGTTGCGGTTGTCCCCCATAACGAAGACGCAGCCTTCCGGCACCGTCTGCGGAAAGATCATGTCGCCCGCCCGCAGCGGCGGCACCGTCTCCGGGTTTACGTACGGCTCGTCAAGCGTTCTGCCGTTGACCGCAACCTCCATCGTCGCGAAATTGATATCGATCGTATCGCCCGCAGTCGCGACGACGCGCTTGACGATGGGGCTGTCCAGAAAGCTCTGCTTGTTGAGCACAATGATATCGCCCTTTTGCGGTGCGTAGAGCAGATTGCTCATCAGCACCTTTTCACGGTCGTGAAGCGTCGGGTACATGGATGAGCCGTCGACGCCGATCAGACGTACCACAAAAGTGAACAGCAGGATGATGCCGGTCAGCGCGACAGCCAGCGCCTCGCCCCACTCAAAAAATTCGCTGTGATAGCGGCCGGGCTTCTCTTCCCGATCCTCTGTGTTTTCATGCATGATGTGCCTCCGGTCGGGTGCGGGGTCAGGATACCTTGCCGATTGTATTCACCGGCAGGACACGTGCCAGCACATGCCCAAGCACATAGCGGGTGTCAACCATGCCAAGCCGCGTGTCCCGGCTGTCCGTACTTCTGTTGCGGTTGTCGCCCATGACAATAATGCAGCCCTTGGGCACGGTTTGCGGGAAAGCCATATCGAGCTGTTCATGTGTCGCTTCATTAATATATGGTTCATCCTGCAGCTCACCGTTAATGTATACCTTGCCCTCGGCAAAATCAATGTCGACCGTGTCCCCCTCGGTGGCGATCACGCGCTTGACGATGGGGTTGCCGTTAAAGAAGCCTTCCTTGGCCAGCACGACGATATCGCCCTTTTGCGGATCGTGGTACAGCAGGTTGTTGAGCAGAATGACCTTATCGCTGTCCTGCAGGGTTGGTACCATGGATGTGCCTTCCACACCGATCAGGCGCACGACAAACGTGAACACCAGAACAATAACGGTCAAAGAAATGACAAGCGCCTCGCCCCACTCAAAAAATTCACTCTTATAGCGGCCGGAAGTCCTGTATTTCGCAGAAGCGCGCTGCGCTTCCGGCGTATCCCATTGTTCGCTCAAAATTTTTTCCCTCCAATTTGGATTGTCATACGATTTTATTATAGCTTTTTTCCGAATTTTACGCAATAATAAGTTTCCCATTTC
>JBFWIM010000054.1:0-11644 GCA_050255995.1 Intestinibacillus sp. | reverse complement strand
GTGCTGGCCGTCCCGGTCGCGGCAATCCAGCGCGACAATCTGGTTTATGTCAAGGACAGCGGCACAGCCGCCGCAACCACCAAGGACGCTGCGGCGGACGGGCAGGATGCCGCCTCCGATACGCGCGCAAGCGGCGAACGGCAGCGCCCCAGCGGTGATTTCCCGTCAGACGGCAACCAGAATGCGGCCAGCGATGCAAACGCCACGCAAAGCGGAGGGCAGAGCAGCGGCACAGCCGCAACCCGCAGCCAGAATTCCACCGGCAGCAAAAACACGGCCGGAGGCCAGGCTTCCTCGTCCAAGGTGCCGGAGGGCTATCACGCCGTGACCGTCAAAACCGGCCTGTCGGACGACGATTACATTGAGATCACAAGCGGCCTGTCCGAAGGCGACATCGTTTATGTGCCGCAGGCGCAGCGCGAAACCTCCGAGAGCACCACGCAGCAGCAGGGCAGCTTCACCATGGGCGGCGGCGGTGACATGAGCGGCGGCAACATGGGCGGCGGTCCCCCGTCCGGAGGCGGCCCCGGAGGAGGCGGTATGCCATGATGAAGACCGCATCCGCCCCCCTGCTTGCGCAATCCTATGACCCGGACGTCCCGCTGATCGAGTTTCAGGAAATCTACAAAATCTATCAGATGGGCGATACCGAAGTCCGCGCGGCAGACGGCATTTCCTTTAAAATCTACAAGGGCGAATTCGTGGCGATCGTCGGCCAGTCCGGCTCAGGCAAGTCCACCTGCATGAATATCATCGGCTGTCTGGATGTGCCGACCTCCGGCCGGTATTTCCTGAACGGCGAGGACGTATCCGAGCTGACGGACGACGAGCAGGCCGAATTCCGCAACCGCATGCTCGGCTTCATCTTCCAGCAATATAACCTGATCCCCAAACTGACCGTCGAGGAAAATGTCGAGCTCTCCCTGCTCTACGCGGGCCTGCCGCCGCACGAGCGCACGCGCCGCGCGCACGAGGCGCTTTCACGGGTCGGACTGGAGGATAAAACGCGCAACCTGCCGTCGCAGCTTTCCGGCGGCCAGCAGCAGCGCGTGTCCATTGCCCGCGCGCTCGCGGGCAACCCTTCTGTCATTCTGGCAGACGAGCCGACCGGCGCGCTCGACAGCCGCACCAGCCGCGAGGTGCTGGACTTTCTCCAGCGGCTCCACCGCGAGGGCAACACCATTGTGCTCATCACGCACGACAACTCGATCGCCGCCGAAACCGAGCGCATCATCCGCCTTTCGGACGGCAAAATCGTGTACGACGGCCCGGTCGTGCCGGCGGATCAGGTGCAGTACGCCGCCGGCGTGCACCCGATGCGGCCGCCTGCGGCACGCCGGACGGAAGGGGTGGGCTGATTGGGTTTCGTTCAGGCCTTCCGGCTCGCGCTTAAAAGCCTTGCGGGCAGCAAAATGCGTTCCTTCCTGACCATGCTCGGCATCATCATCGGCGTCGGCTCGGTCATCATCCTGGTGTCGCTCATGCAGGGCATGACGGGCAAAATGACCTCTGCCTTTGAGGAGATGGGCACAAACCGCCTGACCGTAAACATCACGGGGCGCGGCTCGTCCCGCACGGTCGATGTGGATGACATGTACGACCTTTTTGAAAAATATCCGGAGTATTTCGCTTCGATGAGCCCGACGGTCTCCATGTCCGCCACCGTAAAACAGCGCACCACCACCTATGATTCCACCACAGTCACCGGCGTCAGCGAGGATTATCAGGACATCGGCAAATTCAGCCTGAGCGCCGGACGCTTCCTGTCCTATGTGGACATGGAAAAGCGCACTAAGGCGTGTGTGATTGGCTCGTATCTTGCGCAAAACGCCTTCTCCGGCGACCCGCTCGGGGATACTATCAAGTTAAACGGCAACCTGTTCACCGTGGTCGGCGTGATGGCGGAGCAGGACGACTCCACCGAGGGTTCGTCCGACGACTGCATCTACATCCCGTACACCACCGCATCCAAGCTCGGGCGCAGCAGGGTCTCCAGCTTCATCTTCATGACAACCGACACCGCGCTCAATGACGCCGCCAACCAGATCATTGACGACAAGCTGTACGAAGTGTTCCAAAGCGAGGATTTCTACAACATTACCGATATGTCTGAGATGCTGTCCTCCGTTGAGGAGCTGACAGGCACCATGACGCTTGTGCTGGTCGGCATCGCCGGCATCTCCCTGCTCGTCGGCGGCATCGGTATCATGAACATCATGCTGGTATCCGTCACCGAACGCACGCGCGAAATCGGCATCCGCAAATCCCTCGGCGCCAAGCGGAAGGATATCATGCGGCAGTTCGTCATCGAGGCGGCGACGACCTCGGCGGTCGGCGGCGTCATCGGCATTTTCTTCGGCGCGGCCGTCGCGATTGCCATCGGCAGCCTCATCGGGCTGTCCGTCGTGCCGTCCTTCACCGCGGTGAGCGTATCGTTCGGCGTATCGGTCGCCATCGGCATATTCTTCGGTTTTATGCCCGCGAACAAGGCGGCAAAACTCAACCCGATCGACGCGCTGCGTTACGACTAAACCTATCCACGATGTGCGGCGTGGCGGGGCGGACTCCCCGTCATGCCGCGCGGCAAAACAGGAAAATTGGAGGATCCCCCATGAAGAAGATGGTTTGCGCCGTGTTGTGCACGGCGACCCTGCTGAGCACGCTGCCTGCGCAGGCCGCGTTCGGCGACCAGACAACCATCCAGCAGGTGGTTGGCGCGCTCGGCATCATTACCGGCGACCAGAACGGCAGCCTTAACCTGACAAACAACGTGACGCGCGCCGAATTTGCCAAGATGCTGGTGTCCGCGTCCACGCTCAAGGATACGGTCTCGCCGACCGGCAACGCCTCGCCCTTTAAGGACGTGCCCTACACGCACTGGGCAGCGAATTACATCAAAACCGCCGTCAGCCAGGGCTGGCTGACGGGCTACCTCGACGGCTCCTACCGCCCGGAAAACAACGTCACCGCCGCCGAGGCCGCGACCGCCGTGCTGAAGCTTCTCGGCTATAAGAGCACGGACTTCTCCGGCGCATACCCCTCCGGACAGATGGCGCTTTACAAATCGCTCGGGCTGGGCGACGGCATCACGGCCTCCGCGGCAACGACTATGAGCCGCCAGAACTGCATGCGGTTGTTTTTCAATCTGCTTTCGGTGAAATCCAAGGACAGTAGCGACAAGTACGCCGTCGCCCTCGGCTACTCGCTTGACAGCGACGGCAACCCGGACTACACCGACCTGCTGCAAAGCACAATGGACGGCCCGGTCGTCGTAGGCTCTTCGGGCTGGCAGAGCGCGCTGTCCTTCACCCCCTCGACGGTCTACCGCAACGGCTCGTCCGCGACCGCAGCCGATCTGCAGCCCTATGACGTGCTGTACTATTCGGAATCCCGGGGGACGGTCTGGGCGTATGCGCGCCGCGTGACCGGTACCTATGAAAAGGCCTCGCCGAACAAGGAAGCCCCGACCTCGGTCACCGTGGCGGGAACGGAGTACGCCGTCACAAGCTCGATGGCGGTCTCCGCGCTCGGCTCGGAGGGCGGCCTTGCCCTCGGCTCCAACGTTACCCTGCTGCTCGGCAAGAACGGCGACGTTGTCATGGCCTACGCCGCAAGCGACCTTGCGAGCGACCTGATCGGCGTTGTAACGGCCACAGGCACGCAGAACTATACCAGCGCGAACGGCTCGACATACAGCGCGCAGACCATCACGCTGACCGCGCCGGACGGCGAGAGCTATACCGTTCCGTATTCCAGCTCCAATTCCAGCATCGGCGTAGGCAGTCTGGTGCGCGTGGCCTATACCTCCTCCGGCACCACCGTGTCCACTCTCTCCCGCAGCTCCAGCATATCGGGCAAGGTCAGCGCGTCGGGGAGCAAAATCGGCAGCACGGCGGTCGCCTCGGACGTGAACATCCTTGACGTGACCGACACCGGCGGCGCGCGCATCTATCTGAGCCGCATCGACGGCATGACGCTCGATTCCTCCGATGTGCTGTATGTGGAAAAGAACAGCGCCGGCCAGATCAAAACGCTTTTACTCAATGACGTGACCGGCGACCAGTACAGCTACGGCATCGTGCTGTCCGCCAAGGAATCCTCGTCGGACATGAGCATTTCGGGCAGCTATAAATGGCTGATCGACGGTGTGACCAGCGCGCAGAGCACATCCAATTCGTCGTTCGGCGCGTCCAGCGGCCCGGCACGCTTCACTATGAGCGGCACGCAGGTGCAGGCCGTCAAGTCGCTCACACAGCTCAAGAACGTTTCCGCGATTACCGGAACCACCGTGCAGAACAGCGACGGTGAAACCCACACCATCTGGGACCGCGCGGCGGCATATCTGTACGTGAACAGCACTTACTCCACCATTGACCGCAACGAGCTCAATCTCGCGGACTATACCATCCGCGCGTACTATGACAAGAACGATACGGACGGCGGACGCGTCCGCGTCCTGATTGCGACGCCAAAGAGCTGACTGCACCGCAAATTGACAGCATAAAGCAAAACGATCCCCCGACCCATGCGGGCCGGGGGATCGTTTTATGCCGCAGCGCGGCAGAATTTCATTTTCAGTCCATGCCCTTGCGGAACACGCCGTATGGATTCAGAATACCGGGATCGTCAATGCCGTAGAACGGGAGCAGATGCTGCCGAATCGCAGACATCACACGCTCGGGATCACGCGCAAAGAGCGCGCTGATAATCTCCTCGTGCTGCCTGACGTCGCAGCTGTCGGTGCCCTCTTTGTGCAGCAGCGTATGCGTCTGCGCGAACTGCGCCTTGACATAAAGGTTCTTCTGGATTTCGACCAGCAGGGCATTGCCGCTGATCTCCACCAGCCGCATGTGAAAGGCGCTGTCATACCGGATACGGCTCCAAAGGTCTCCCTCCTGCTGCGCCTCCTGGCATTTCCCGGACAGCTCCCGCAGCGACTCGAAGTCCGCATTGGAACCGTTTTGAAGCGCCAGAATGGCGGACAGGCAATCGGTCGTGAACCGCACGACGCCGAGGTCCCGTTTGAACTTCGCATCGACCCTGATGATCTCGGCGGATTTGTTGGGTGTAAAAACAATCAGGCCGTCGCCCGCCAGACGGCGAACCGCCTCGCGTACCGGGGTACGGCTGACGTTCAGCTGCTCAACAATTTTCTGCTCCGGGATTTTTTCACCGCTCGTGATATCCCCGCGCAAAATCATCTCTTTGATATATTCATAAACCCGCTCGCCCAGAACCGCATTTTTGCTTTGTCTCAACTGACGCGCACTCCTTTGCTCCACCAATTCGTTCAAATTTATCACTTAATACTTAATTATACACGAAAAATGCATTCCAGTACAATATAGCAGATTTACAGAAATGTATACAATTATTTCATAAACTTTTACCTTCATTGTGTGCAGATATTTACAAAAAAGTCCGGGCTGATTCATCAGCCCGGACTTTTCCCGTTATTTGCGCCTAAAGCGGCGCAAAATCATGTGTTTCAGCGCAAACAGAGCGCACGTGGCAAGCCCGGCCGTAAGGATAGCAGCCACGCCATACCAAAAAGATTGCATTGCCATCGTTTTAACGCTCCTGTTCGTTCAGCGGGAGCATGCGGTCATTTATCGCACTTGCCGGAGTGCGGGCAGCCGCCGCACCCGCAGGAACAGCCGCCGGACTTATGCTGACGGATAACGTGGCGCACCGCGAACCCGATGAGCACGAGTACAACGCCGCCGACCAATACGGTTGCTAACATAAAATCGCTTCCTTTCGAAGCCTGTGCCAACAGACCGCGTGGCATTGTCGCGGCCTGTTGACAGGGGAGTGAATCTGAATGTATGAATATGGTTTACGCGCCGACGCCGACTTTGGCGCCGCCGACACGAGCTTGAGGATTGCCGCCCTTCTTATAGGGGTTGGGGCGGAAGAGCAGGTAGAGCAGCAACAGCACCAGGACAATGGCCACACCGCTCCAAACGGTGAATGCGCCGCCGGTCACAAGCGAGCCGATCTGATATACGATCAGGGTGGCCGCATAAGCGAAGACGTTCTGCCACAGGATGGCAAGCGTGGTCCACTTTTTGCTGTGCATCTCCTTCGCGATGGTGCTGATCGCCGCGAGGCAGGGGGAATCCAGCAGGTTGAACATCAGGAAGCTGAAGGCTGCCAACGCGCTCGGGAACATTGTCATAACAGCCGTCCACAGGCTGGCGTCGCCCTCCGTCGCATCCGCGAGGCCGACGATTACGGCCATGGTGCTTACAATGCCTTCCTTGGCGACAAAGCCGGAAAGCGAAGCCGCAACGGCCTGCCAGTTGCCAAAGCCCAGGGGAGCGAATATCGGGGCAATCGCGCCGCCGATGATCTCCAGCAGGCTGCGCGCGCCGTCCAGCTCGTCGATCATGCCAAACTGGCCGCCGCCGAAGCCGAAGGTGCCGAGGAACCACATGACCGCGCAGCAGATGAACAGCACGGTACCGGCCTTCTTGAGGAAGCTCCAGACGCGTTCCCATACGTGCAGCAGGACGTTGCGGGCGGCCGGGAGATGGTACTGCGGCAGCTCCATAACAAACGGAGAGGTTTCACCCGCGAAGGGTTTGGTCTTTTTCAAAATGATGGCGGAAACAATAACCGTCGCGATGCCCATGAAGTACATTGTCGGCGCCATCCACCATGCGCCGCCCAAAATCGCGCCCGCAATCAAGGCGATGACAGGCAGCTTCGCGCCGCAGGGAATTGCAGTTGTCGTCATAATCGTGAGGCGGCGATCCTTTTCATCCTCGATGGTACGGGTCGCCATGATGCCCGGCACGCCGCAGCCCGAAGAAATGAGCAGCGGGATAAAGCTCTTGCCGGACAGTCCGAAGCGGCGGAAGATACGGTCCATAATGAACGCCACGCGCGCCATGTAGCCGCAGTCCTCCAGGAAGGACAGGAACACGAACAGAATCGCCATCTGCGGCGCAAAGCCGATCGGTGCGGCCAGACCGCCGATGATGCCGTCCACGACCATGGAGACGAGCCACGGCGCAGTGCCGATGGCTTCGAGCGCCGCGCCTACCGCGGGCTGAATCCACTCGCCGAATAAGATATCGTTCGTAAAGTCGGTGACCACGGTGCCCAGCGATGTGACGGACACATAGTACACCACAAACATAATCAGTGCGAAAATCGGCAGCGCCAGCCAGCGGTTGGTCACAACGCGGTCGATCTTGTCCGAGGTGGTAAGGCTGCCGCGGGCGGCCTTCTTGGTTACGGAATCCCGAACCACGCCTGCAATAAATGCATAGCGCTCATTGGTAATGATGCTTTCCGCGTCATCATCCAGCGCATCCTCGCAGCCGACGATGATCTCCTCGAGCCGCGCGCGGACGTCTGTGTTGAACCCGAGGCGCTCCATAACCTTTTCGTCGCGCTCGAAGAGCTTGATGGCGAACCAGCGGCGGTGGGTCTTGTCGGTCTTAGCCTCAATCATGTCCGAAATCTCGGCAAGCGCTTTCTCAACCGGCTCCGAAAAGCGGTGCAGCGCGGGGGACGCACCCTTGTCAGCCTGCCGGATTGCGGCCTCGGCCGCCTCCATGGAGCCCTCGCCCTTGATGGCCGCGGTTTCGATAATCGGACAGCCAAGCTGTGCGGACAGCTTCCTGATGTCGACCTTGTCACCCCTCTTGCGGACGATATCCATCATGTTGAGCGCGATTACAACCGGCGCGCCGACTTCCAGCAGCTGGGTTGTTAAGTACAGGTTTCGCTCGATATTGGAGCCGTCGATCAGGTTCAGGATGACGTCAGGCTTCTCATCCAGCAGATAATTGCGCGATACGACCTCTTCCAGCGTGTAGGGCGAGAGCGAATAGATGCCCGGCAGATCCATCACGTTCACATCCTTGTGCCCGCGCAGCTTGCCGCTCTTCTTCTCGACCGTAACGCCCGGCCAGTTTCCGACGTATTGCGACGAACCCGTCAGGTCGTTGAACATCGTCGTTTTACCGCAGTTTGGGTTGCCCGCGAGGGCAATGGTAATCGGCATGTTGTCATTCCTCCCAGAAATTAGCGAATGCTAACAGCTCCGCCTAAAAATTGGCCGTTTCCGGCCTTTTTATACGTGTTTTTATTCTACCTCAATCAGTTCGGCGTCCGCCTTGCGCAGTGAAAGCTCATAGCCGCGCACATTGACCTCCACCGGGTCGCCCAGAGGCGCGACCTTGCGGACATATACCTCCACCCCCCGGGTGAGCCCCATGTCCATGATGCGGCGGCGCACCGCGCCTGTGCCGTTCAGCCGGCGAACGGTAACCGTGGATCCTACGCTTGTGTCCCTCAATGTCTGCATGTTATGTTCCCCCTTTTACTGCGCGTCCGAAACCCAGATGCGGTTTGCCATGCTGCGATCCAGCGCGATCCGCGCGTCCTTGACCTGAAGAATGAGGTTGCCCCCCAGCTCCGAGATAACGGTCACGCTCTCGCCTTCGACAAACCCCAGGCTCTCGAGAAACCGACGCGTGTGATCCCGTCCGTTAATCTTATAGATGGTATTCGGCGTGCCGGTTTTGACCATTGACAGCGGCATCATGCATCCTCCTTTTATAAAAGCAGTTAGATTGTACTAACTCAAAGACTTTTGACGAGGGTTAGTGAATACTAACCCCTTTTACGAATTCAGTTTACCACCGCTAACTTGCGTTGTCAAGCATTTGCATTCACTTTTCTCTTTTATCCCCATTTCGACCAGAGAATGTGCCGGTCCTCCGTTTGATTCGGGCAATTTTCACAATTTCCGTACATGCGCCGTCTGTCGGGGCAATTTCTCTTAACATGCTTCGCGGCGGGTGGTATAATGGTTTCGTTTGAAAAACCGATTATGGGGGATTTTTCCGATGAGCGATACTTATACCCGGCGCGTCTGTCCGGAACGCCTTGCGCCCGGGCTGTTTTTTCTGTGCATCCTTACCTATATCATCGCGCTGTTCGGGCGTATGAGCTACTCTTCGGTCATGGCCGACCTCATCGCGACAGAGGGCTTCACCAAAAGCCAGGCCGGCCTCATCGGCACCGCGCTCTTCGCGACCTATGGCGCGTGCCAGATTTTCAGCGGCTTTCTGGGGGACAGGCATGACCCCAGGAAAATGATCGCGCTCGGCGTCGGGGGCTCCGGCTTACTGAACATCGGCATGGGGCTGGCCGGCACGCTGCCGGTCATGCTCGCGCTGTGGACGCTGAACGGCGTGTTCCAGTCCTTCATCTGGTCGCCGGTCGCGCGCATTTTCGGCGAGCTGATGCCGCCCGCTTACCGCAAGGGCGCGTGCGCGAACGCCGCCGTGTCCTTTCCGCTTGCCACCATCCTGATGTATCTCATGGCCTCCCTGCTGCTGCGTTTCGCAAGCTGGCGCGCGGTGTTTATGCTGTCCGGCGCAGCCATGCTGCTCGCCACGGCGGTGTGGCTGAACCGCATGCGCTACTTCCAGCGCATGACCGCAAAACACGGCCCGATCGAGAGCATCACGCTGAACAGCGCGGAAACCGCCGCGTCCGGCAATCTGCTGCGGGTGCTCGCCCTGTCCGGCGTGGCGTTCGCCGTTTTCGGCTCGCTGACTGGCGGGCTGCTGCGCGACGGCATCCAGTCCTGGGTGCCCACCATTATGAGCGAGCGCTTCGGGCTGTCCACGGCGCTGTCCGTCGCGCTGGCGATCGCGCTGCCGGTCGTCAACATCGCGGGCGTGTTCGGCGTCAAGGCGCTCGCCGCCCGGCACATCCGCAACGAGATGCGCGGCGCCGCCGGTTTTTTCCTCGCCTGCATCGTGTGCCTCGCGCTGCTGCTTCCGGCAAGCGGATCGAACGCCGCGCTTTCCCTGCTGCTTATGACCGCCGCGAGCACCTGCATGGTAGGCTCCAACACCATGTTCATGAACTTCATGCCCGTGCACTTCGGGACGATCGGCAAGGTGTCCAGCGTCACCGGGGTCATCAACTGCGCCTCCTATGTCGGCAGCGCGATCTCCTCCTACGGCATTGGCCACGTGGCCGAACGCTTCGGCTGGGACGCCGCCATTCTGGTCTGGCTCGGATTTTCCGTGCTTGCCATGCTGCTCGCCTATGCCGGCGCGGGCCGCTGGAAGCGTTACCGGCGGGATCTGTAAACACGCTTCCGCCGCACGAAAAAGGACGATGGGAATTCCCATCGTCCTTTTTGTGTGCTTTTCTAATACAATACGTACTGCATTTACATGATTATTCATTTTGTAATCATTTTCAGCAGGCTGCGACTCCCCTCATCCCACTTCGACCGCATATACGCCCGCAATGCCAGGCATGCGTGTGAGCAACCCGCGCACCGCTTCGGCCGCGCGCGTCCGCGCCTCGTCCAGCAGACCGTTCTCCAGCGCGCGCTGCTCGATTTTAGCCTTCTGGTCGGCGGCGAAACCAGTGTAATCGCTGATTTGCAGCGGATTGAAGATATTTTTCGTTTCGTCGAAAATCTCAATGCTGTCGTCGTCGATTTCGTGCGATAAAATCTTCGTCTCCGGCAGCGTCACACGGATGATCCCGCCGCTCACGTCCGCCTGCACCTGCGATGCATCCACACCCGCTTTGATGACGCCGTCATACGATATAATAAAACTCTTGCGGGTCAACGGCACTTTCCAACCGTAAAAATCCGCCTGGTTTTCAAATTTCCCCATATTGGTGTAGTGGTATTCGACGGTCGCCAGCTCGCTGACCGAAACCAGCTGCTGCGAAAGCAGGTCGTTCGTGATGGCAGGCGGCTGCGCCCTGCTCCGGCTCCATACCGCCCCGACGGTAAAGGTTGCGACGAGCACCGCGGCCGCGACCGCCGCCAGCGCGATGCGCCGTTTGAGTGTATGTAACGTTCCGTTCTGCATCCAAAAATCCCTCTTTCTTTCTAAGGCCGGTTCCACTGACAGCTTCTATAAAGCAGGGGAACGGCGCAGCAACGCCGTCCCCCTGCTTCGACTTCCCTCGTTTTAATGTCCCGGTTTTCTCTCCGACACGACCCAATCCCCCATCACGGTCGTGCGCACCGCCCCCCAAAGGGGCATGTTGGTATACGGAGAGTTATATGACTTCGATTGATACGCTTTGTATTTTATTTGCGCATCCCAGTCGGTAAGTACTAATTCGGCGCGGTTGCCGACCTCAATGCTCTTTCCGAACAGGCCGTAGACCTCTGCCGGGCTGCGGCTCATGCGCCGCAGCAGTTCCATGCGCGTCAGGTGCCCGGGGCGTACCAGATACGTATTGCAGACCGAAAAGGCGGTCTCCAGCCCAATGATGCCGGACGGCGCGTGCGCGAAGTCCTTCGCCTTGTCCGCCGCGGTGTGGGGCGCGTGGTCGGTCGCGATCATGTCCACCGTGCCGTCCGCCAGACCCTCAATGAGCGCAAAGCGGTCTTCCTCGCGGCGCAGGGGCGGGTTCATGCGGGCGTTGGTACCGTGCGTGAGCACGGCGTCCTCCGTCAGGCTGATGTGGTGCGGCGTGACCTCGGCGTAGATGTCCGCGCCGAGCGCCTTGCCCGCGCGGATCAGACGCACGGAATTTGCCGAGCTGACATGCTGGAAGGATACCTTTGCCCCCGTGCGCAGTGCGAGCGCGATGTCCCGCGCGATCATGCACTCCTCGCTCTCCGGGCGCGCCC